>NZ_JBVIKC010000058.1:0-48074 GCF_055581065.1 Streptomyces sp. NPDC031479 | reverse complement strand
CCATCGCCAACGACGTCGCCAAGTACTTCGCGATCATCCCGGCCATGTTCGCCGTGGTCTACCCGGGCCTGGACAAGCTCAACATCATGGGCCTGGCCTCCCCCGAGTCCGCCATCCTGTCCGCCGTCATCTTCAACGCGCTGATCATCATCGCCCTCGTCCCGCTCGCCCTCAAGGGCGTGCAGTACAAGCCGACCAGCGCCGACAAGATGCTCCGCCGCAACCTGGGCCTGTACGGCGTGGGCGGTCTGATCGCCCCGTTCATCGGCATCAAGCTCATCGACCTGCTCATCTCCCTCATCCCCGGAATCGGCTGATCTGCGATGAACAACTCTGTAGGCAACACGGCGCGGTTGATCGTGGCCGGCCTGCGCGCCCTGCTCGTCCTGACCGTGATCTGCGGGGTCATCTACCCGCTCGCCGTCACCGGCATCGCCCAGGCCCTGTTCAACGACAAGGCCAACGGCTCCGAGATCAAGGACCAGAGCGGCAACGTCGTCGGATCCTCCCTCATCGGACAGCGGTACGACCTGCCCAAGAAGGATCCGAACGACGCCGACGAGGCCGCGAGGCCGGATCTCGACTGGTTCCAGCCCCGGCCCTCGAACGGCCTCGGCAGCAACAGCGTCAACACCCAGTACTCCCTCCTCCTCTCCGGCGCCACCAACAAGGCCGGCGACAACCCGGACCTCGTCAAGCTGGTCGAGGACGCCAAGGAGGCCGTGGTCGCCGACAATTCGACGGCGACCCACAAGGTCGATCCGCGGGACGTGCCGGCGGACGCCGTCACCTCCTCCGGCTCCGGCCTCGACCCGAACATCTCCCCCGAGTACGCCAAGCTCCAGATCCACCGGGTCGCCGAGCGGCACGGCCTCGACACCAAGCAGGTCGAAAAGCTCGTCGCCGACCACACCCGGGGCCGCACCCTCGGCTTCATGGGGGAACCCCGCGTCAACGTCCTCGAACTCAACACCGCCCTCAAGGCACTGACCGAGAACTGATGGTCCGCCTCACACGAGCCGAGAGCCGGCGGAGTGCGCACCGTTCGCACCCCGCCGGCTCCTCACCGTTCCGCTCACGAAGAAGGAAGGCTGCACACCGATGACCCGGGTGCTGGTGGTGGAGGACGATCCCCAGCTCGTCCGTGCGCTCAAGATCAATCTTCAGGCGCGCAAATTCGAAGTCGAGGAGGCTCCCGACGGCAGCTCCGCCCTGCGGCTCGCAGCGGCCCGCAGACCCGACGTCATCGTCCTCGACCTCGGCCTGCCCGACATGGCCGGCATCGACGTCATCAAGGGGGTGCGGGGGTGGAGCCGGGTCCCGATCCTCGTCCTGTCCGCCCGGCACACCTCGGAGGACAAGATCCGGGCGCTGGACGCCGGTGCCGACGACTACGTCACCAAGCCCTTCAGCATGGACGAACTCCTGGCCCGGCTCCGCGCGGCCACCCGGCGGCAGGCGGATCCCGAGCAGCGGACCAGCGACATCACGCTGGTCACGACCGACGGGTTCACCCTGGACCTGCTCGCCAAGAAGGTCCGGCGCGGCGACCTCACCGTACGGCTCACCCCGACGGAATGGCACCTGCTGGAGATCCTCGTCACCCACCCGGGTCACCTCGTCTCCCAGGGCCGGCTGCTGCTCGAAGTCTGGGGCCCGACCTACAGCGACAACACGAACTACCTGCGCGTCTACATGGCCCAGCTCCGGCGGAAGCTCGAAGCGGACCCTTCCCACCCCCGGTACCTGATCACGGAACCGGGCATGGGCTACCGCTTCGAACCCTGACCCACCCGGACCCGCCCGACCCACCCTGGACCGCGCGGCGCCGGCGGTGGCCTGACGATGGTCCTCACCCTGCCCGCCCGCAGGAAGCGGTCGTACGCCGCGCCCTGCCGTCAGCAGATCTCGCCCGGGGCTGCCGCGACGGCCCTCAGCAGGTCTCGCACCAAGTCGAAATCGATGTCCCCCGGCTTGCGGAACCGCAGACAGCCCTTGCCCATGTCCTGCCCGGCCAGCCGCTCCTCGAACGCCTCCCTCACATCGCTGCGCATGAGGTAGAAGGAGACGTACTGCTTCTGACTCGCGAAGGCGATCTCGGCGGCGCCCTCCCGCTCGTAGGCGGGCATTCCGTACGCCATGACCTCGTCGAACCCCTTGAGTTCGGCCCGGCACAACCGCCTCAGCCTGGTCAGGGCCTCCCTGCGCGCGTCCGGCACCTCGGCCAGGTATCCGTCGACGTCGCCCGCTCCGCTCCGCACCATGCGGTGAGCCTAGTCCAGCCTCCCGGTGCCGGTCCCTTCGAACACGGCCCGGGGCGGGTCGGGCGCGGGCGGAGCGTCCGGGGCGGGCTCGGCCGGCTCCGTCACCGCCATGGCGGGACCTCCGCCGGTGGCGCCATGTGCCGGCGTTGCGCGCGGTAGACCGGCAGGCCGCACAACAGGGCCGCCGCGGCCAGCAGGAAAGGGGCCCAGTAGCCCCACGAGGTGCGGCTGGTGTCGCGCGAGTACCAGATGAAGAGGATCGAGAACGCCAGCGAGACCACCGCGATCACCATGTCGCGGGCGAACCGGGCACCCTGCGCGTGCCGCCGGTCCGCCAGCCTCCACTTGATCTGCGCTCCGGCGGAGAGCGCGTACGGGAGGGCGGCCGTGATGCCCGTCATCAGCACCAGCGTGGTGAACACCGAGGTGCCGCCGGACCCGGAGTAGTTCACGATCACCGCCACCGACGCGAGCACGGTCGAGGCGACCACCCCGAACGCCGGCACGCCCTTGGCGGACAGCTGCTGGAACCGCGCCGGCAGCAGCCCGTCGTGCGCCGCCGCGAGCGGCATCTCCGCGCAGATCATCGTCCAGCCGTTCAGCGCGCCGAGCCCGGAGATGATCACGGCGACGGCCATGACGTTCCCGGCCCAGGTCCCGCCGAAGATCACGTTCGCGGCGTCCGAGAACGGCGCGGTGGAGTCCTTCAGCCGCGCGGCCGGCAGGATCCCGAACACCGCGACCAGGGAGAGCATGTACACCACGGCCGTCGCCAGCGTCCCGGTCACGGTGGAGCGCGGGATGTTGCGATCCGGATCGCGCACCTTGCCCGCGGCCACCGCGACCGTCTCCACCCCGAGGTAGCTGAACAGGCCGATCGCCATGCCGCCGCCGATGGCCGCGACGGTGCTCTCGCCGCTGATGTTCGCCGGGCTGTAGTTCGCCCCGTCCACGAAGAACAGTCCGACGGTCGCCATGAAGGCCAGCGCCGCGAACTTCAGCACCGTGGTGACCACCTGCACGAGGCCCATCTGCCGCACCCCGACGAGGTTCACCAACGCGGACAGCCACAGCGCGGCCAGCACCAACAGGACCGAGAGGAAACGGTTGTGCCCCTTGTTCAGAAACACTTCGACGTACAGCACCCAGCCGACCGCGATCGCCGCGTTGCCCGCCCACGCGGTGATCCAGTACGACCACGCGCTGAAGAACCCGAGCGTGTTGCCGTACGCGGTGCGCGCGTACGCGTAGGGGCCGCCGTCCGCGGGCAGCCGCCGCGAAAGCGCGGCGAACAGAAGCGCGAGCGCCAGCGCGCCGATGGTCGTCAGCCCCATCGAGTACAGGCTGATCGGCCCGTAAGTGGCCAGCGAGGTCGGCAGGTTGAAGACTCCGACACCGATGATCGTGCCGATGATCAGCGCGGTGGCGCCCCGCAGCCCGAAACTGCGCTGAGCCGGGCCGGCGGGCCGCGGCGATCCAGTGCCGTCGTCCGACGCGTTCGGAGCCGCCATGGCTCCCTCCCGTCGCTCCGAGGACGCCGGGCCGCCTCGACACGGGCGATCCAGGCCATGCGCCGAGCCTCAGCGCGCCACGCGTGCCGCGCAACAGCAGGAGGAGGGGGCGTGGCCCGCCCGGGTGAACCCGTACGGCATACGGATGAGCCGCCCGAACCGGCCAGGAGCGTTTCACAACCCAGGTGATCTTGGAGTTTGGCGGCGCTCAGCGGGGGGCGGCGGGTGCAGAGCGCGGAGATGCCCGCCGCCCGCCTGCCGGCCGTGATGCTTGCGGACGCCGGACCATCGCCCGGCTGCGGGTCTCTGACGAGGCGGCCTGTGTCTTATCGGCGCTGGCGGCCCTGGAAGGCAACCGCGGACAGGTCAGCAGCCAGTTCGACCGCCTGGTAGCCGTAGGTATCCGCCGCGTCGACCCGCAGCATGAGGCAGAACCGATCGACCGATGCGACCGTCTTCGACAGACGCCGGTAGTCGCGCTTGAGGAGGTACACAGCCGCCTGGTTCGCGATCGACGACTGCCCCATGATGACCAGGACCGGCTGTGTGGACTGCGGAGGGGTGAACTTCGCGACCAGAGCATGGTCCCTCCGCCCCTGCTCGTGCACGAACCGCTGCTCTCCGACCGTGAAGTCACCAGCCGGGTTGACCTTCACACCCGGCAGGTGCGAGGCCACGTACTCGACGTTGCGCTGGTTCGACCCCAGTCCGCCGACGCTGAGCTCGGTGCGATCCCCGTTGAGTTCACGCGCGTCAGCCGCGACAAGGGAGAACGGACACCCGGCCTCCTCGGCGAGCATCGCAAGCTCGATGATCGCGTACACGTCGCTGTGGTCGGTGACAGCGGGCATTTGCCAGTGACTGTTCAGGATGATGACGCACGGCACGCCGGGCTGCAGACCGAGAAAAGCCTGCTTCTGATGCAGGAGGCGGGTCGTGCTCGCCCTTTTCCAAGCCCATACGGATCCGCCGCTGACAATGCTCGTGACGAGCCCGATCACGATGTTCAGCACTGCATCCGACACGAACGCCCCCCAGCCTCGTCGTGATGGCACGATCAGATCAGCGGCTCAGCTTACTGATCGACTGCCCGGCGCGGCGGGCGAAGGGCGCTATCGGTCAGGGCGGTTGGCAGGCCCGTTGCACGGCAGGGCGATCGGACGGGCGGAGCGGCTGCGAAGCCCGGCCGATCCGCGGCGGCGGGCGCGGAAGGCGTCAACCCGTTGGTGAGCGTCGCGCTGATCGCCGCGTCGGCAGTCCGACCCCGCCGGAACGGACACCGTGGCGGTGGACGGCAAGAGCGCACGCGGCTCCCGCACAGGCGATATGCCGGCCACCCATCTGCTGGCCGCGATGACCGGCGACGGCCAGACCGTCACCCGCCCTACGACCCGGCCGGCATCACCCTCACCGCGGACGCCCTGCACACCCAGCGCGACCACGCGCACTTCCTGGTCGAAGAGAAGAAGGCCCACCACCCGCTCGTGGTCAAGACCAACCCGCCCGAACTCCTCCGCCGGCTGCGGTCACCGCCGTGGAAGGACGTCACCGCCCACCGCTGCGGTTGATGCGGTGCGAGAGGCGAAAGAGCGAGGTCAAGCCTCCGTGGACCCTTCGGGGCTGTCCTTGCTTTCGGCTATCACCTTGCCGCCGACAAAAGCCACACCCAGGGCGGCTACCGCACCGACGCCAACCACCACCTTCTTGAGCATCCCGTCCAGGAACCGCTTGTTCTCGCTGTCCTTCTCGAACTCCATCCTCCCGGTCTCCTGGATCCGCTCGATGATGTATTTCCTCTCCTCCCAGCCCAGGTCACCCCTGTCGAGTTCACGCTTGAGGATTTCCCTTATTTCCTGGCAGGCCCGATGGAAATACTTCTGGCTCTTCTTGTTGGCCGAGAGCGTGGACTCGTGCGCCTTCTCCATCACGCCCACGATGCCCATGGCGAAATCCTTGAACACGGGGAACTGTTCGACGATTTTCAGAGCCACTTCGGTGTCCATGTCAGGCATCATGGCTGCGAACCTGATCATCTTCTCCTTGGAAAGGTTCCTCCAGGAGTCGATTCCCAGCGCCTGCTTGACATCGTCTTCGTTCTTGTATCGCATGCTGTGGTTCCGTCCGCCGTCCTGTGTCATTTTCCCCAAACCCTTACGACGACCCCTGAAGGCCGGCGGCCCAGCCCGGCGGCGCATTCCCGTCTGGGTCCCCCCGGCGTCCGCCCGCTCGGATGCGGCCCGGGCGGACCGCCACCCCGCGATCTCCCCCACCACCAGACGAGGATGAGCTCCTCGACGCAATGGCACAGGAGTTGATCACCGGGTGTCAGGCTCGGTCGACTTCCCCCCTCGGCGTGGGAGGCGAACGACCCAACCTGCCGGGCCACTTCATCGCATGGCGCAGAGCGTAACCCCCTCGTTCCGGTTCGAGTCCTGCCACGTCACGGATTCGGTGCCGGGCGACGTGCGACGTGCGACACTGCGGCGGCCGCTGGGCGCACGACGGTCGTCCAGTGGTCCAGGACCGAGGGACCCCCGCCGGCACGAGACGCGTCCGACCCGCAGCGGGTCGTCCCGTTCCACGCCTGCCGGCAGTCCGCCGACTGCCGGCAGGCGGGTCCGGTGTGGCGGGAAGGCGAGCCCGGCCCAGAGTGCGGCATCCATGGGTACCGGCACCGCCCGGCACCCGGCTGCCACATGTCTCCGGTCTGCGGACGGACCGGCACCAGCACCAGGTCAGCGACCGGCTCGCCGAACCCCGGTCCTGCCAGGTCCAGCCGCTTCGCGCCTTCCCCGGCGGGCAGCAGCGCACCAAGTGCCCGGCCGAGGAGCTCCACGACCGGTCCGGGCGCCACCTCGACGGGCGCGCCCCCGGCGGCCACCACCACCCGGGCAGCTCCGCCCGGTCCATGACCGGCCGCTCCGGCGGGCCGGGCAGCCGCACCACCGCCTGCGGGACGAGCCGGACGACCTGCCAGCATCCGCAGTCGTCCATCCTCGTTCCGACCGGCAGGTCGCAGCCCAGGCAGGCGAGGTTCGGCCCGTCCCTCCCGTCGATCCCCATGCAGTAGCCCCCCGCCCGCTCAAGGATCAGCCTGGTGCCGCGCATGTCGCCGGGCGCGAGGAGGACGGTGCCCGACGGCCCCTCGGACAGTGCACCGAACGGCGCGAAGCGCCCCAGCTCCGCCGCCTCGCGCGCCCCGACCTCGTCCCACTGCCGCCACGGCGGCCCGTACGGCGCGGGGTCGACGGCGTAGGACCCAGCCTCCATCAGTGGCGGGTGCAGCTCCTCCCAGTGGGTGTCGGCCAGGTGGATCGGCAACGCCACCTCCGACACCGCCTCCGTCAGGACCGCACCGCAGCCCGCACACCCGAAAACCGCCAAGCCGTCCCTCCCGCCGTCGAAGCCTCTGCATCCCACCAAGCAGGCGGACCTGGGAGCTCTCACCGATCTTGTAGCAGGTCACGTCATCGTCTGGCCAGCCTCGTCCTCGCCGGCCAGACGGCCCCCTGGAGGTCACGCCGGCGTGGCCGTTCTCGCGCCACTGGCGCCGACGCTGTCCGGCGAACAGACCGACATCACCCCATCAAGTTCAGCAGTAGCAGGTCGGAGGCTGGCCCGTGCGAGGAACCGTGCTGATCACGCCGAGCACGGTCACGCCGTGCCAGCCTGACCCCAACTCCGGCATACCGACGCACCAACGAAGAGAGGTCGGATGGCAGCCCGTCACGAGGTCGGTCGATACCTCTACTGGTCAGATCGAGCAGTCCGGCAAGTCGCCGAGGAGAACGGCATCGAGCTCACGGGACGGCGAGCCTGGACCTTCGGCCTCTCACTCATCGGCCTCCAAGGAGGCATCGGGCCCCGGCAGCGCGTGACGCGGAACCGGCTGGAGGAGGCGCGCCGGCTTGAGCGTCACCTCGGGTCCGCGGCCACGGAGAGCCTTGACCTGGAACCTCCGGCCTCCTACGTCAAAGGTGTCGGCAAGGTCGAGTTCGCCGAGTTCGCCGCGTGGCACACACGGGGAGCCGCAGTCATGCACGTTCAGCTTCGAAACGTGCACGGCCGGAGGGTCGACCTCTGTCTGTTCGGAAGCAAGGACAACGTACGCGGCTTCGGTCCGAGCGACGGCTTCGTCGACGGCTGGACGTCCTCGGCGGCGCCGGCGGTCGAGGAGCTGTTGCGCACCAGGGGCAGGCGGAACACGTCCCAGTGGGACGACCCGCAGTCCCGGTCCGTGGAGGCATTGAAGATCGCTCTCGACCAGGGGTTCTCCAGCACCACCGAGCACAGGGGACACCCCGAGACCCGCGGGTTCACCATGGGGCACGGGGGCCACTGCGAGTTCGTCGCCGAGATCTACACCGACGTCGTACTCGACCCCACGCGGTGGAACCTCGACGGCGAGTCGGCCGGTGCCGAACGCATCATGGTCGGAAGGCCGCTGTGGATCCGGACGATGACCCCCGACGCGGTCGTCCGGTACGCCGATCTGCGCAACGGACCTGGCTGGGCCCGCCGACGCAGGCTGCGGCCGTTGCGCTCCCTGAGCAGGCGGCCACAGACCGGGATCACTGTGCCGGAAGTCGCGTCAGTGGAGCTTGGGACAACGGAAGCCGGCTCGCTCAATCCAACTCGGCGGCGGAGGTTCTCCCGGGCCCAGGACTGACGTCCACAGCCTGTCATCCACCCCACCGCATCCGTCCCGAGGGGGAACGACAGCAGGCAGCCTGCCCAGCTGACGGTCTTGGGCGGGACCGCGTCAGGCTGCCGGCGAGCGCTGCCATCGCAGCAGAACCGCTGTGGCGACAGCCAGGCCGCACAGGATCCACCACGGAACCCGCCAGGGCGAAGTCGGCCCAGACGGGCCATCCGTCGCCGGATCCGGCGACCATGGGCCACAGGAGC
This sequence comes from Streptomyces sp. NPDC031479, assembly GCF_055581065.1. NCBI lineage: Bacteria > Bacillati > Actinomycetota > Actinomycetes > Kitasatosporales > Streptomycetaceae > Streptomyces > Streptomyces sp. NPDC031479. Next base: position 39,391 of record NZ_JBVIKC010000058.1, on the reverse strand, counting down.
AGGGTCAGGGACCGGACGGCGCAAGCGGCGCAGTCGGTGGACCGGGCTGCCGCCGTGGATCTTTCCTCGGACGGAGGGCGGTCGTATCTGCTCCTGGGCATCGACGGGGTCGACCTACCCGGCCACCTGTGCGGTCCTGCTGACCTTGCTGGCGGAGGTGGTCCCTTCGATGCGATGCATGGCGGCCGACGGCGAACTGCTCGTTCACTGGAGACCGCCAGGGGCAGGCCGAGGCTCGCAGCAGAACGGCAACCCCATCGGCGTCGCCGGACCCACGGCGCCGGCGACACCTCCGGATGTCCCCCGCGATCTGTTCCCCGCACACACAGAGACCGAAGCCTCCGCGTAGCGGAAGAAGACCGGTCCTCTTCTCGAGCATGACGCTGTCGGCCGCGACGCGTCCATCAAATGAGTACGAGGGGTGTCCGCAGTCCGGAGGCCTGCCACCTCACTTGAGTTGGCAGTGGACGTCCACGATGCCCTCCACGGAGTGGGTGAGGCGTGCGGCCAGGGGGATCAGGTCGCCGTCGCGGACCTCGCCGGTCAGCGTAGCGACCCCTTGGGTCACGGTGACCTTGACGGCTCCGCGGGAGAGGGGGAAGAGGCGGTCGACGACGGTGCGGCGGATCTCGGCGGCGAGTTCCTCGTCGGTGCGGAGGAAGACCTTGAGGAGGTCGGCGCGGCTGACGATGCCCTTGAGGGTGCCGTCGGCGTCGACGACCGGGAGGCGCTTGATGTGCCGGTCGGCCATGAGGCGGGCGGCCTGGGGAAGTGTGGAGTCGGGGTGGATCGTGACGGCCGGGGTGGTCATCATGTCCTCGGCGCGGGTGGAGCCGGCCTTGGCGGTGTCTCCGAGGCGGCGCATCTGCTCGACCAGGCCCGGGCGGTGCTCGTGGAACTCCTCCTTGGGCAGGAGATCGGCCTCGGAGACCACGCCGACGACGTGGCCCTCGCCCTCGATGACGGGTAGGGCGGTCACCTTCCAGCGCTCCATCGCGGTGGCGATGTCCTTGAAGCCGGTCGAAGGGGTGACGGCGATGACCTTGGTGGTCATGACATCGGCGACGGTATAGGGGGTGGAGGTCATGGCGAGGTCCTCAGCGTGCGTAGTTGAAGATGCGGGTGCCGGCCGGGAAGGTCACCTGGTGGGAGTGGGCGAGCAGGGCTTCGCGGGCTTGGGGTGCCATCGCTTCGAGGATGCTGTGCACGGTGCTCACGGAGTGCCTCCAACCCTTCGCGTCCACCCTGCTCGGCGAGCCGCCGTGTCCGGGAGGGCCGCGCGGTGCACACCGTGGGGCCCGTCCGGCCCCGGTCAGCGGACCAGGACGGCCTCCCCCGACTTGGGTACGACGGCCGTCCATCCCAGTTCGTGGTCGATCCGGTCACGGAGGGCCTCGGCCGCGGTCTCCTCGCCGTGGACGAGGTAGGTGGCGTGCGGGGCTGGGGCGGCGCGCATCCAGTCGATGATCCGGTCGGCGCCGGCGTGCGCGGAGAAGTGCGGTACGTCGGCCACTTCGGCGCGTACGGGGACGTACTCGCCGAACATCTTGAGCGTGCGAGCGCCGTCCGCGAGGTCGCGCGAGCGGGTGCCGGCGGCGGCGGAGCCGACGATGACCACGGCGTTGCGGGGGTCGGGCAGGATCCGGTGCAGGTGGTGCCGCACGCGGCCTCCTGTGGCCATGCCGGCGGACGAGACGATGATCGCCGGGCCGGTGGTGTTGTTGATGTCGATCGATTCCTGGACGGTACGGGCGGCCGGGGCGGCCGAGGTCGCCGCTGACGGCGAGGGTGTGGCCGTCCTCCAGGGTCAGGTGCGCCCAGGCGGAGCCGAGGATGTGACCGCCGTGGTGCAGCATCAGCTTCGTACCGGCGATGATCTCGATCTCGCTGCCCACCGGTACCGGATCGAAGTACTTGATCGTGTGGTCGACGTCGTCATCGTCGTGGAGCGGCTTGGCAGGCCGGTGCTTGGACCAGCCGTGCTGGTTGGCGTGCTCGGCCGCTTCCCTCTGCAGGCGGGCGCTGTCGCGGAGCACGATCTCGGCGAGGCGGGCGGTGTTGGCGCTGGTCAGGATCGGTCCGCGAAAGCCGTGCCGGACCAGTCGCGGCAGGTATCCGCAGTGGTCCAGGTGGGCGTGCGTGCGACAACGGCGTGAATGCCGGAGGCGTCACAGGGCGGCTTGTCCCGGTTGCGGCGCCGTAGGTCCGCGACACCCTGGAAGAGTCCGCAGTCGACGAGGATCCGGCATGGTCGCTCTCGACCAAGAACTTGCTGCCCGTAACCGTCCGCACTCCGCCGAGGAACCTCAGCAGGGCCGGGCGGGCGGTAGCAGGGGGCGGGGCTGACCGGGACATGGCAGCAGCCCTCCTTTCGGAACGGATGCCGGTCTCCACCCTCGCACCGGAACGCCCTGTCCGCCGGGGACCCATCGGTCCCGGGTAGGGGCCGACCGGCCCAAGCGGGACGGAGGGATTCGGGCACAGCCTGACGGTGACACCCTCTCGCACAGCCCACAGAGAGAAGGCCGCGCCATGAAGGCACTTGTCTTCCACGGGCCCGGGCAGACCTCCTGGCAGGACGTCCCGGACCCCTCGGTCAAGGACGCCGCCGACGCGATCGTCCGGGTCACCGCCGTCACCATCTGCGGCACCGACCTGCACATCGTCAAGGGCGACGTTCCCGGAGTGACTCCCGGCCGGATCCTGGGCCACGAGGCCGTCGGCACCGTGGTCGAGACCGGCGGCGACGTCCGCAGTGTGCGTCCGGGCGACCGTGTCCTGATCTCCTGCATCTCCGCCTGCGGCCGTTGCCGTTTCTGCCGCGAAGGGCACTACGGTCAGTGCCGCGGGGGCGGCGGCTGGGTCCTGGGCCACACCATCGACGGGACCCAGGCCGAATACGTACGCGTCCCCTTCGCCGACCTCTCCGTCCACCCGCTGCCCAGCGCTCTGGCCAGCCACGACGCCGTCCTGCTCGCCGACATCTTCCCGACCTCCTACGAGGTCGGCGTGCTCAACGGCAAGGTGCGCCCGGGCGACACGGTCGTCGTGGTCGGCGCCGGCCCCATCGGCCTGGCCGCCATCGCCACCGCACGGCTCTACAGCCCCGGGCGGATCATCGCCGTCGACCTCGCGGCGTCCCGGCTCGCCGCCGCACGCGACCTCGGCGCAGATGCCACCGCGAGCGCGGACGAGGAGCCGGAGCGGCTGGTGGAGGACCTCACCGACGGACTGGGCGCCGACGTGGTCATCGAGGCCGTCGGCGTACCCGAGGCGTTCGAGATGTGCACCCGCATGGTCCGTCCGGGTGGCCGGGTCGCCAACATCGGCGTCCACGGCAAGCCCGCCACCCTGCACCTCGAAGATCTGTGGATCAAGGACGTCACCATCACCACCGGCCTCGTCGACACCCACTCCACGCCCATGCTGCTGCGCATGATGGCAGCCGGCCGCCTTCCCGGGGCCGCGATGGTCACCCACCGTTTCGAGCTGGATCAGATGGGAGAGGCGTACGACGTCTTCTCCCGCGCCGGCGAGACGGGCGCCCTCAAGGTCGTGCTCGGCGGACCCCAACACGACACGGTCGCCGTGCCGGCTCAGGAGCAGTGAGTACCGTGAAGAGCATGCCGAGCACCCATCCCCAGCACTCCGGCGAGGCGGCCGGACGCACCGATCTGGGCCGCCGTCTGGCGGCTCGCCGCGAAGCCCTCGGCCTGAGCCGCGACGAACTGGGCCGGCGGTGCGGCGCCGACGCTACGTACATCGCCTACCTGGAGGAGCACGCCGCCAGTCCTGCCATCGGCACTCTCGTCCGGGTGGCCGACGCTCTCGGTCTCACCGTCGGCGACCTGACCGGCGCCGGCGCCCACCGGGTCGCCGGGCGATCCACCGCCCGGCGCGACAGTGCGCTCGTACCGCTGGACGAGACCGAATGCCGGCGGCTGCTGAATACGCACGGCGTCGGCCGCATCGCCATCTTCACCCCCGAAGGCCCCGCCGTGCTTCCCGTCAACTACCTCTCCGCAGGGGCCGACATCGCCTTCCGTACTTCTGCGGAAGCCGTCACGGCCAGAGCGGCAGGTACCGAAGTCGCCTTCGAGATCGACAACATCGACGACGTGACCGCCACCGGTTGGAACGTGCTGGCCGTGGGTGAACTGGCCTCCGTCACCGACCCGCACGAGATTCAGCACCTCAACACCACTGCCCGCTCCCAACCTTGGGCCGGCGGCCCGCGCAGCCACTGGATGAAGCTCACCCCCTTCCGAATCACCGGCCGTCGTGTGGTGCACGACTCATGAGCGACCTGCGCGCGGTCGTCTTCGACACCGACGGAGTGCTCCTCGCCACGGCGGACCGCCACGCGGCCGCCTGGAAGGAGACCTTCGACCGCTGCCTCCCCGAGTGGGAGCCATCGCACACCGGTGCACGATCGCGCCGGTTCGACGCCGTCCGCGAGTACCGGGACCTGGTGGACGGCAGGTCCCGTCTCGACGGCGTACGCGCCTTCCTCAGTGCCCGTCACATCGGCCTCCCACCCGGAACTCCCGAGGATCCGCCGGGGTGCGCCACCGTCCACGCAGTCGCCGCCCGCAAGGAAGAGGTCTTCTCCATGATGCTGCGGACCGACGGTGTCCGTGCCTTCGACGACGTGCGGCCGGCGCTCCGGGAGCTGCGGCAGAAGGCGATCCGGTGCGCAGCCGTCTCTGCCTCCCGGCACGCCCGCTCCCTTCTGGAATCCACAGAGCTCATCGGCTACTTCGGCGCCCTGGTGGACGGCCAGGACGCGGCCGCACTGGACCTTCCGGGCAAGCCCGCCCCTGCCCTCTTCCTCGAAGCCGCCAGCCGTCTTGGCGTACCCCCCGACCACACGGCTGTGGTGGAGGACGCACTGGCCGGCGTCGAGGCGGGGCACCGGGGTCATTTCCGCCTGGTGGTGGGACTCAACCGCGAGGACGACCCGCACATGAGGGATGCGCTGGGCGCGCATGGCGCCGATCTCGTCCTCCCCGACCTCGGGGGCCTACCTGCCGCACTCGAAGGCCGGCGCACGTGACCACCGCCTGGCGCTGGGAATACCCCCGCTACGACCCCAAGACCGAGCGGCTGGTGGAGTCCCTGTGCACCCTGGGCAACGGCCGCTTCGCCACCCGCGGTTCCGCCCCCGAAAGCACCGCCGACGACATCCACTACCCGGGCACTTACCTCGCCGGCTGCTACAACCGGCTCGCCTCCACCATCGACGGTCGAACAGTCTCCAACGAGGACATGGTCCGACTACCCAACTGGACCGCCCTGCGGTACCGCTGCCTGCCCGAAAGCGCACCGCCCGGCGACTGGCTCACACCCGACCACCGGACCCTGCGCCACAGCCACGTCTCTTTGGACTTCCACGCCGGAACGCTCACCCGCCGCATGCTCTTCCACGATCCCGAAGGCCGCCGCCTGGGCGTCACCCACACCCGCCTCGTCCACATGGGCGACCCGAACCTGGGCGCGCAGAATACGGTGTTCAGAGCGTACGGCTGGAGCGGCAGCATCGAGATCGAGTCCGTACTCGACGGAGACGTCACCAACGCGGGAGTCGACCGCTACCGCGCCCTGGCCGGGCGCCACCTCGTCGGGCACCGGGCCGGAGTGGAGGCGGAGGGCACCGCCTGGCTGTCCTGCACCACCACCACCTCCCGGGTACGGATCGGGCTCGCAGTCCGGACCTCAGCACGTCCTCTGGCGCCGGCAGCCCGGGCATGCACAGCCGCCACCGCCACACAGACCCTCATCCTGCCGATCAAGCGAGCCGCCCCAGTGGTCGTCGTGAAGACCGCCGCCCTGTGTACTTCGCTGGACCGCCCCTCGGCCGATCCCCTGCGGCGGAGCGTCGACTGCGCCACACATGCCCCGGACTTCCCCTCCCTGCTGGCCTCCCACCGCGCATCCTGGCGGCGCCTCTGGAGCGAAGGAGAGTTGAAGGTACCCGGTGAGACCGGCAAGGTTCTGCGCCTGCATGCCTTTCACGTGCTGCAGACCCTCTCGCCGCACACCGCGGAGCTCGATGCCGGGGTCCCCGCCCGCGGTCTTCACGGCGAGGCTTACCGGGGGCACATCTTCTGGGACGAGCTGTTCGTCCTGCCCTACCTCGCCCTTCATGTCCCCGAGACAGCTCGCGCCCTGTTGCTGTACCGGCACCGACGACTCCCCGCGGCACGGGAGGCTGCTCGGCGAACCGGGGCGAAGGGCGCCATGTTCCCCTGGCAGAGCGGTAGTTCCGGAGCCGAGGAAACGCAGCGGCTGCACCTCAATCCGCGCTCCGGCCGCTGGCTGCCGGACCACTCCCACCTTCAGCACCACATCGGGTCGGCCATCGCCTGGAACGTGTGGCAGTACGGGCAGGCCACCGGCGACGCCGGCTTCATGCACGGCCCCGGAGCCGAACTTCTCCTGCAGATAGCCCATTTCTGGGCCGACGCGGCGACGTGGGACGCCGGCCTCGGCCGCTACCGGATCCGCGGCGTCGTCGGACCCGACGAGTACCACGACGCCTATCCGGACGCCGCCGCTCCGGGCATCGACGACAACGCCTACACCAACGTCACCGCCGCGTGGGTACTGTCCCGCGCCCTCAACCTGTATGCGGAACTCCCGGCGGCCCGACGCGCCGAACTCCTCACGCAGCTCGGCATCGGCCCCGAGGACCTCGGCGTCTGGGAGGACGTCTCCCACCGCCTGTACGTGCCGTTCCATCGCGATGTGATCAGCCAGTTCCACGGCTACGGGGACCTCGCCGAGCTCGACTGGGACGCATACCGCGCCCGCTACCACGACATCCGCCGCCTGGACCGCATCCTGGAAACCGAAGGCGACACGCCCAACCGCTATCAGGCGTCCAAGCAGGCCGACGCCCTCATGCTCGGGTACCTCATGCAGCCCGCAGAACTCGAACAATTGTTCCTTGGGCTCGGATACCGCCTCGACGACGCCCTGTGGCGCAGGACGGTGGACTACTACCTGCGGCGCACCTGCCACGGCTCCACGCTCAGCAGCCTCGTCCACGGCTGGGTACTGGCCCGCGAACAGGGCCCGAACGCCTGGCGCTATTGTCAGGAAGCCCTGCTCAGTGACATCACCGACGTCCAGGGCGGCACAACCGGTGAGGGAATCCACCTCGGCGCCATGGCCGGCACCCTCGACCTCGTCGAGCGGGGCATCGTCGGACTCGAACCCCGCGACGACGGCCTGCACGTCGACCCGGTGCCCCTCTCCGAAGTGCCCGGATCGTCGTTCTCGATTTCCTGCCTCGGGCACCGAGATGTCCGCATCCGGTTCCGGCCCGGCCGACTCGGCGTCAGCGTGCCCTCATCGCTCCTGGGACCGTTGCCCTTGGTCCTGCCTGGTGACCGGTACGAAGGCATTGCCCCAGGCCAGGAGCGGTGGTTCCGGCTCCCCAAAGGCTGAGATCGAAACCACCGCATGCCCGCGTGGCGGTGCGTTCGCGAAGCGCACACTGTGGATGTATCAGCAGTTTGGAAGGGTGAACGGAATGGACAGGCAGCATGAGGCTCCGCGCATCGTTGTGGGCGTCGACGGATCACCCTCGTCCCAGGCCGCGCTGCGCTGGGCGGTCCGGTACGCGGGGCTGGTGAGCGGGCGAGTAGAGGCGGTCGCGGCGTGGGACCTGCCCGGTGCCGCATCGTGGTCGGCTCCGGCGGTAGACGCCACATTCGACGAGGAGGACGCAGAACGCCGCCTGGTCGAGGAGGTCCGCACGGTCCTCGGTGAGGGCAGCGCCTCCGTGCACCAGCGTCTGGTGCGCGGCAATCCGGTCGATGTCCTGGTGGATGCGGCAAAGGGTGCGGACATGCTGGTCGTGGGCAGCCGCGGTCGCGGCGGCTTCAGCCGGGCCCTGCTCGGTTCGGTGAGCCAGCAAGCGGCGCTTCACGCTCCGTGCCCGATCACCATCGTTCGGGCGGACGTGCCCGTTGAGTAGCCCCACCGCAGGCGCCGGGATATCGAGCCGGAGCCACGGTCGGGCCCTGCGCGATCGCGTTTGCCGGCCAGAGGCAGTACAGCTCCTTCTATCGTGAAGAAGTCTCAGCGGCCCAGACCGGACAGCGTCACCGTGCTGTTGGTGACCATGAACCGTCTGGCGCTGTCCAGGACGTTGCGGCGCGCTGCCCTCCGGCGAGATGGATACCGACGGCTCCCGGCACGGTGCAGGAGGCGATGAGCACGAAGACGGCGACCGCTACGGCGAGGCCGACATCGTGGACGCCTGCCTCGACGATCGAGGCTGCGGCCGATGCCGTCAGGACGAGGTTCTTGGGGTTGGCGCCCGACAGCAGCGCACCGAGAAGCAACGCCCGTCCGGCCGTGGCGTAGTACACCGTCTTCAAGCCCGGCCTCAAGGACCCCGGCCTGAACCCCGTCATCGACGTACGGATCGGCGCCAAGCGTCGCAAGGCCGTCTGCGGGGAGGACCGAATGGTCCCCGCAGGGATCCGTCCGGCCCACGCGCGGGAGCCGTCGGCCGAGTGACAGTGGCATCAGCAACGCACCATGGAACCGAGGAGCACCCGCCATGAGCACCAAGCGAGTCCTGGTCGCCTACGGCACCAAGCACGGCGCCACCGCAGGCATCGCCGAACAGATCGGCAAGACCCTCCGCGAGGACGGTCTCGACGCCGTCGTGCTGCCCGCAGACGATGTCCACGACGTCCGCGCCTACGACGCCGTCGTCCTCGGCGGCTCCCTCTACGCCGGCCACTGGAGCAGTAAGGCCAGGCACTGCGCCGAACGCAACGCCGACTCCCTGCGGCACCGCCCGGTGTGGATGTTCAGCAGCGGCCCTCTCGACCGCTCGGCCGAGGAACACGACATCCCCCCGGTCTCGGCGGTCGCCCGGGAGATGCAGCTGGTCGGAGCGCGCGAGCACATGACCTTCGGCGGCAGCGCGACAGCCCACACCCCTGGATTCCTCGCCAAGGCGCTGACCCGTCAGGGCAAAGGCGGGGACTTCCGCAATCCCGAGCGGATCCAGAAGTGGGCCCACCACATCGGCGCCGAGCTCGTCGCCGCCTGAAGGGACGGCCCGGCTCGGCACGCACCAGCACGGAGGCGTGCCATGCACCACCGGACGAAAGGGACGGGGGCCAACCCGCTCAGGCGGGATGCCGACCGTACCCGGACCCGTATGCATACCGCCTTCGCGCTGACCTGCCTGCTGGCAGTGGTCGCCGGTATCGCCCTCGGGCGGGCCGCCTGGACGGACGGCCACCGCGCCGCCGAGAACATCGCACGCCACCGGCACAACGTAGCGGCCACCACGATCACCGGGACCGGCTACCGAACGGGAGACCAGCCGAGCAGTCGGCCGGTAACCGTGGCGACCGCGACGTGGCACTACCCCTCGCAGCGCCCGCACACCGACACCATCACCGTTCCGGCAGGGACCCGGAACGGTGACACGGTCCGAGTGTGGGTGGACGGAAAAGGCAGTTCGGCCGCCGCGCCCCCCGGCCAGGGAGCCGGCGGTGACTGAGACCGCCGACGGCCCGGACCTCGCACCGGACACCGCCTCGGATCCCCTGGAACCTCTTCCCCTGCTCCGCCGCGAACTGCATACGGGCCCCCTGGGCCTGTCGAGCCGGGAGGCGGCACGGCGGCTGTCCGTCCACGGCCCCAACGAGGTCCGCCGCACCGCCCGGACGAGCGTCTTCAGAGAATTGCTGCGGCAACTGGTCCACCCGCTGGCTCTGCTGTTGTGGGCCGCTGCAGCACTCGCGTTCACCGCCGCCATCGCGGTGCTCGGCTGGGCGATCGTCGCGGTCATCCTCGTCAACGTCGGCTTTGCCCTCGTACAGGAACGGCAGGCCGAGAAAGCCGTCGAGACCCTGGCCCGCTATCTTCCCTCGCAGGCCCAGGTGATCCGCGACGGACAGGCACAGCACGTCCCGGCCCGTGACCTGGTCCCCGGAGACCTCATCGCCCTCGACGAAGGCGAGCGGATACCCGCCGACGCCCGCCTGACGGAGGGAGGAATCGAGGCCGACCTCTCCATGCTGACGGGCGAGTCCACCCCGGTCGAGCGTCTTGCCGGCCCGGGGCTGGAAGGCCTTTCCCTGCTGCAGGAGCCCAACCTCGTCTTCAGCGGTACCACTGCCACCGAGGGGCAGGCACAGGCGATCGTCTCCGCCACCGGCGACCACACCGAGCTCGGCCGGATAGCCGCTCTCAGCCAGCGCACCCGCCGAGAGCCGAGCCCACTGGAGCAGCAGGTCAAGAAGGTCGCCTGGCTGATCGCAGCGGTCGCGGTCGCCATGGGGGCCGTGTTCCTCGTGACCGGAGTCGCGGTCGGCCTGCCGTTGACCGACTCGCTGATGTTCGCCATCGGCCTGCTCGTCGCCAACGTGCCCGAAGGACTGCTGCCCACCATCACCCTCGCCCTCGCCGTGGGCGTACGGGTGCTCGCCCGGCAGGGCGCGGTGGTCAAGCGGCTGAGCGCCGTGGAAACCCTCGGATCCACCAACGTCATCTGCACCGACAAGACCGGCACGCTCACCCGCAACCAGATGCGCCTCCACTCCACATGGACCCCGCCGTACGAGGCGGCAAGCGGTTCGGAGACCGCCGAACTGGTCCGGGCCGCCGCCCGGTGCACCACCGTCACCCGTGAGAGCGACGGCACGCTGCAAGGCGACCCGACCGAAATCGCGCTGGTGGAGGGAGCCGCACAGCACACTGCGCCCCTTGACCTGGCCGACCGGGACGCCCACCGACGAGCCTCCTTCCGCTTCGACCCGCGCCTGCGGCGCATGTCGGTCATCCACGACGGGAAACGCGGAAGGCCACGGGTGACCGTCAAGGGCGCCCCCGAAGCCGTCCTGGCACTGCTGGCCGAAGGAGAGCCGACCGGCGAGGCCCAGGGGGCCGCCGACACTCTGGCGGCGGACGGCATGCGGGTGCTGGCCGTCGCGGTACGCGAACTGCCGCCCGGGACCGGGGCAGAGCCTTGGCGGCGGCAGGACGTCGAGCGGGACCTGCACCTCCTCGGGCTCGTGGGCCTGTACGACCCGCCGCGCCCGGAAGTCGCCGCCGCGGTCCGGCGCTGCCACGAAGCGGGCCTCACCGTCCACATCGTCACCGGTGACAACGGAGCCACCGCCGCCGCCGTGGCCCGCGCCGTCGGCATCGGTACACCGAACCTCCAAGTGGTCGCCCAGTCCGAGGCGATCGACGACCACGAGCTCGACCACCTCCTGCGCCAGGACGGTACGGAGATCGTCTTCTCCCGTGCCTCGCCCGAGACCAAGCTGAAAGTGGCGGATGCCCTGCGGGCACACGGCCAGATCGTGGCCATGACCGGCGACGGAGTGAACGACGCGCCGGCCCTGCACCGCGCTCACATCGGCGTGGCCATGGGACTCTCGGGCACCGACGTCGCCCGCGAGGCGTCGACCATGGTCCTGACCAACGACAACTTCGCCACGATCGTCACCGCGATCGAGTCGGGCCGCCGTGTCTACGACAACGTCCGGAAGTTCATCGTCTACATCTTCGCCCACCTCACCCCCGAGGTCGTGCCCTTCCTCGTGTTCGCCCTCTCCGCAGGGTCCGTACCGCTACCGCTGACCGTCCTGCAGATCCTCGCCATCGACCTGGGGACCGAGACCCTGCCGGCCCTTGCCCTCGGCCGTGAGCGCGCCGAGCCGGGGATCATGTCCCGACCGCCCCGGCCCGGTTCCCAGAGCGTGATCAACAAGGACATGCTCGTGCGTAGCTGGGGCTGGCTCGGCACCGTCTCCGCCGCCCTCGTCATGACCGCCTTCTTCTCCGTGCTGTGGCGTGCGGGCTGGCACCCCGGCGACCCCACCGGACCCGGAACCCCCCTGCACCACGCTTACCTCACCGCGACCACCGCCACCTTCGCGGGAATCGTCACCTGCCAGGTCGGCACGGCCATCGCCGCCCGCACCGACCACGCGGCCCTGCACGACATCGGCTTCTTCACCAACCCACTGCTGCTCGCCGGCATCGCCTTCGAACTCGTCTTCACCGCGACGCTCGTGTACGCGCCGCCACTCCAGAACCTCTTCGGCACGGCCGCCCTCCCGCTGGACGTCGTCCTCCTCATCGCTGCCTTCCCGCCGCTGGTCTGGGGAAGCGACGAGATCCGACGCTGGGCGCGACGCCGGCACCACCGCTACTCCTGATCCGACCGGAGGCACACCATGTCGCACACGTCTGAATGGAAGACCCACGTCTACCTCTTCGAGGAAGAGCACACGACCAAGGTCCGCGTCGAGCTCGACACAGGCACCACTCGTCTCACGGGCCATGGCACCGCTCGCTGCAACCCGACGGACAAGGACGTGCCCGAGATCGGCGACGAACTCGCGGCCGCCCGGGCGCTGGAGAACCTGGCGGAGCAGCTCAGGCGGACCGCCTACGGCGACATGGCAGCAGCCGGGGCCGCACCGCAGCACGCTCCGCACACGGCGTACGCCCTTGAGTGAGCGGGCGGATCTCCGGCAGCGAGCCCGGCAGCGAGCTCAGACCGGACCCATGGGCGACGGGCCGGCGATCGAGCTGAGCGGCCTGACCAAGCGGTACGGGCCGGCTCGGGCTGGTGCGGGCGATGCAGCACGATCCGCAACTGGTGGTTCTTCTGGCTCACATGGTGCTCCGGCGCAGAGACCTCGCGCCCTGAGCGGGAGCCGCCGACCATCTGCACGTGTCCCATGGCGGCGACCGGGTCGCGCACCGTCCACCGCAGTTCCGGCCATTCCAAGGGATGGGAAGTCATCGAAGTGGCGAGACCGTCTCGAACACGGCCCAGCCGCGATCCGGTATCGGGTTGGCCCAACCGAAGTCGCGTACGGGGGTGGGACCGCCGGAAGCCTTGGGTCCGGATGCGGCCGCGGGAATGCCGTCCGGACGTGTGCCCGCATCGCTCGACCGACCGGCCCTGCGGGCCGCTCAGCTTTGATCGGCCACGGCGCAGGTGAGTCTGTTGTCGACGTCGACGACGCCATCGACGCTCTGGCAGAGGTGAACGATCACGGGCAGCAGTCCGGGCTGCGGCACGGTGCCACTGAGCCTCACCAGGCCGTCGTCGACTTCGACGGTGATGGCGGGCCTTCAGGGGGTGAAGTGGGCGGTGAAGTCCGCCTTGACGTCGACGACGCCCGGTACGGTGCCGGCGGCGCGTACGACGATGTCTTCCATCGCGGGGTCCGGCAGAGACCCGCTGAGGTAGGCGATGCCGTTGGCGACGTGGACGTGCACCTCGACGGGACCGTGCGCGCGGACGTGCCCTTCGGCGGGAACGTGCGGCATCAGCTGGAGCATGATCAGTTCGCGGATCTCGGCGCCGATGTCCTCGTCCGGGCGCAGGAAGACCTTGAGCAGGTCGCCGCGGCTGACGACGCCGACGAGGCGGCCGCCGCCGTCGATTACGGGAAGGCGCTTGAGGTGCCCGCGGGCCATCAAACGCGCCGCGGTAGGGATGGTGGCGTCCTTCGTCACCGTCACGGCCGGGCGGGTCATCAGCTGCTCGGCGGTGGTGTCGTGGGCCGTGTCGGTGCCTTGGGGCCTGAGCAGCAGGTCGGCCTCGGAGACGACACCGACCACCTGTCCGTCCGGGGCGAGGACGGGGAGCGCGCTGACGTTCCACATCCGCAGCGCTTCCACGATGTCCTTGAACGCGGTCCCCCGGTCGATGGAGATCACGGCGTGCGTCATCACGTCCTCGACGTTGCGCAGGTGTTTCATGGTCTTCCTCCTCGATGGAACGGCCGTTCACCGCTTTCCGCTCCTTCAGTCGTGGGCGATGACGGCCACGGGGGCCGCCGCGTGGTGCAGGACCGCGTGGGCGACCGAGCCGAGGTGCACACCGAGGGGGAAGCGGCGCACGTGGCGTCCCACGACGACGAGTCCCGCGCCCTGCGAGGCCCGGACGAGATGCTCGCCCGCCGATCCCCTGAACACGGTGTGGCTGACGTTCACGTCGGGGAACTTGTGCTGCCATGGCAGCAGCATGTCGTCCATCATGTGGGTGACGCTCCTGCCGATGTCCCGTTCGTTGTCCGGGTCGAAGAAGGGGACGTAGCTGTAGGCGGCCGGCATCTTCCAGCCGTGCACGGCTCGCAAGGGGCTCTCGCGCCGGGCCGCCTCTTCGAAGGCGAAAGCGAGTACCCGGTCGCACGCTTCGTGGATGTCGACGCCTACGACGACCTCGGCACCGGAGCCGGTGCGCGGCCCGTCCGGGTCGTCGGCGAGACGAACGAGGACGACCGGCGTGTCGGTCGCGACCAGGGTGGACATGGCCACCGAGCCGACTGTGAAACCGACCAGGCCGCCCAGGCCACGCGATCCCAGGACGAGCAGCCCGGCGTCGGCGGCCTCTGCCGCAAGGGCGGCTGCCGGCCGGGCCTTCAGGCAGCGGGTCGTGACCTCCAGGTTCGGGTGGCGCCCGTGCAGCTCCTGCGCGGCTTCGGTCAGGGCCTGGTCCGCCCAGCGGTCCACGTCCTGGCGGCCCAAGCCGGGGAACACCGGGTCCAACGGCCAGTCAACGGCGTGCACGAGGCGCAGCGGAACCTCCCGCAGGACGGCCTCCCGCGCGGCCCAGCGTGCTGCCGCACGGCTCTCCGGAGAGCCGTCGACGCCGACGGTCACGTGGTCTTCCATGGCTGCGATTCCCTTCGTGCGGTCCGGCGTTCATCACCACGGCATTGCGCGCCGCGCCTGGTCCGCGTGTATGCCTGCCGTGTCGTCGGTGCGGGCGGTGACGTGTGCTGCCACAGCGACGACCCCGTCCAGCTGCTCGACGAGGCTGAGCAGTGCAGGGAGCTGGCTCCGGCGCCCGACCTGGCCGTCCAGGGTGACGATGCCGTCCACCACATGGACCTCGACATCGCCGGCCGGCACACCGAGCACCTCCGTGAGGACCTCGCCGGTGACACGTCGGCTTATCTCGGAGTCCGGGCGCAGGAACATGCGGAGCAGGTCCCGGCGGGTGACGATGCCGACGAGCCGGTCCTCCACGTCCACGACGGGGAGCCGTTCGATACCCCGGCGGGTCATCAGCCTGGCGGCGTCAGCCACTGTCTCTTCGGCGTGGACGGCGACCGCGGGCGCGGACATGACGTCACCCGCGGTAGGGGGCCCAGTCGCTGCAATGCCCTGCTCAGAGAGATCGGACCCCGGCACTGTGTGGGCCAGCAGATCCGTCTGCGATACGACGCCCACCACGCGGTCCTCGTCGTCCAGGACAGGGACACCGGAGATGTCGTACTGGGCGAGAAGCTTCGCGACGTCCTTGAAGCCGGTGCCCGGAACCACGGAGACCACCTCGTCAGACATCAGGTCCGCCACCTTGAGATGCTTCATGAGACCCTCCTCCTGCTCCGCCGTGCCGCGAGGCTGATGTCCGGTGCGGATGTGCCCACCATCCCCCGACGACCACCGGCGGATCGAGGGCCGAACGGGCCCGCCCGGGGGCCCGGAGGGGCCCGAGGTGCCGGGCCGCGACGATGGGGACCTTTGGTCCCGTCGGCGGTCCCGGGCGGCCCTCTTCCCAAAGCGGCGATGGTGCCAGCGTGAGGGGTGCCCCTCATCGGCTCCTCGGTTGGGAGGAATCGTGGAAAGCACATTCCGTACCCCGGATACCAGCTCGGTCACCGTCGGCGTGGACGGGTCGCAGCCGGCGCGCGTCGCTGCGCTGTGGGCCGCCAAGGAGGCCGTACGCCGGGACCGTCCGCTGCACATCGTCTACGGCGCCGACACCGATGGCAGGGCCCTGTACCTGTCGGCGGAGTCCATCGAACGGGTCCGCGTCAACGGTCAGGCGCTCCTGGACGAGACGGCGAAGGCCGTGTCGGCCGAGTACCCCGGCTTGTCCGTGACCACGGAATTCAGCCGCGCGGGCGCCGTCGACAGTCTGCACCGGGCCGGCGGACTCCACGGCACGGTCGTGGTCGGCAACCGCGGCCTGGGCGGGTTCAACTCGCTCATGCTCGGCTCGGTCGGGCTGGGCACCGCGGCCACCGCCATGACCCCCGTCGTCGTCGTCCGGGGCATCGACGGGGCCGAGGAGACCGGAACGGTTCTCGCGGCGATCCGCGACGAACACGACCTCCTGATCGCCCGGTACGCCGCCAAGGAAGCCGAGCTGCACAAGGCCTCGCTGCGGCTGCTGCACGTGTGGAACGTGCTCCAGTCCGTCGGCGAAGTGGTCAGCATGCTCGACGGCGTCGACGAGATCGCGAGCGGGCACGCAGAAATCCTGACGGCCGTCACGGACGTGGTCGGTGGCGAGTTCCCCGACCTGGAGATCCAGGCCGATGCGGAGAAGAGCATCTCCGTGGCCGGTGTCCTGGTCGAGGCTTCCCGTCACGCAGACCTGCTCGTCACGGGCGGCCGCCGGGTCCCAGGGCCACTCGGGCTCGCCCCCAACCTGGGCAAGGCCACGCACAGCCTGCTGCACCACGCCCACTGCCCCGTCCTCCTCATCCCCCGGACCGGCAGCGACTTCGGGAGCCAGTCATGACCCTCCACCCGGCAGGAAGCCGTGACGTCGTCGTGGGCATCGACCCGGACAGGGACTGGCACCTTGCCCTGGCCTGGGCAGCCGACGAGGCACAACGGCGCCGCCTCCCGCTGCGCCTCGTGCTCGCGGTACCGCCACAGCACGACACCCATCACGTCGATGACACGCCCCGCCAGATGGCCCTGAGGCGGGCAGGATCCGACAGACTCGAACAAGCGTGCAACTGGGTGCGGGACCGCCACCCCGAGGTGGGTGTCACCGGTGACCTGCTCGGCGGCCTCCCCGCCCCTGTCCTGGGCGGCGCGGCGCGAGAGGCCCGCATGATCGTCCTCGGCTCCCGGCACCTGAGCCGCACCGCCGAGTTCTTCAGCGCCGGTTCGCTCGTGGTTCCCGTCACCGCCCAGGCCCGTTGCCCGGTCGTCGTCGTGGGCGACGCCGAGCACATCAGCCAGCAGCCTCCCTATGTAGTCGCGGGTATCGACGGCAGCGCGTCCGCCACCGCCGCGCTCGGCTTCGCCTTCGACGAGGCCGACCTTCGCGGAGCGGGGCTGCGGGTCATCTGCGTGTGGCAGCCGCCGCTGATCATGCCGGACGACGAGGAGGTGGCGCTGCGGGCGCAGCGCACCCTGCTCTCCGAGGCCACCGCCGGCCTGTCCGAGAAGTACCCGGACGTGCATGTGACGCACGAGGTCCTCACCGGCCACCCGGTCGAGGAACTGGCCCGGGCCGCCGAGCACGCCCTGTCCGTCGTTGTGGGCCGCCGCGGTCGCGGCGGATACACCGGCATGCGGATCGGATCCGTCGTCCACGGCCTCCTGCACCGTGCGCACTGCCCGGTGATCACCGTCCCCACCGGATGACACCGCGATGACCAGCCGCGCGATCGACACGCCGTCCGTCGGCTCCTCGGCCCCGACAGGGCTGACGCAGGCCGAGGCCGAACGCCGACTGGCCCGGTATGGCCGCAACGAAGTGGCACCCCCGAGGCCCACGCCCTTCCACCGTCGGGTGCTGGCGCAGCTGCGCGATCCGCTGATCATGGTGCTGCTCGGCGCCGCACTCCTGACCATCGCGATCGGTGACCACCCGGACGCCGTCGTCATCGGTCTGGTGGTCGTCTTCAACACGACCGTGGGAGTAACCCAGGAAGTCCGGGCGGACCGCGCGGTCGCGGCGCTCTCCGCTCTCTCGGCCCCTCACGCCCGGGTACGGCGTGACGGTGCCGCCTACGAGGTCGCGGCAGCGCTCGTAGTGCCCGGTGACAGCCTGCTGCTGAGCGAGGGGGACATCGTCGCCGCGGTGCCCGAATCCCTGCCCGCCGTCGTCACCCTCGCACTCGCCCTCGGGGCCCGTCGCATGGCTGCTCGCGGCGCCCTGGTCCGACGCCTGCCGGCGGTCGAGACGCTGGGCTCGGTGAGCGTGCTGGCCACAGACAAGACCGGCACCCTCACCGAAGGCCGCATGGTCGTCCAGCACGTGTGTACGCCGTCGGGAGCAGCAGCCGTGTCCGCCAGCGGATACGACCCCCACGGAACCCTGACCCGTTCCGGACGCTCCCTGACGCCCGAGCAGCTTCGCCCGCTGCAAGAGCTGCTCACGACGGCGGCCCTGTGCAACGACGCGAGCCTGGAACCGCCACGGAGCGGCCATGACGTGTGGGCGGCCGTGGGCGATCCCATGGAGGCCGCCCTTCTGGCAGCCGCTGCCAAGGCGGGCTGCCCGGACCCTGCCGAGCTGCACCGGGCCTGTCCCCGGATCGGAGAAGCACCATTCGACAGCTCGCGTAAACGGATGAGCACCCTCCACCATCTGCCCGACGGCAACGTCCTGGTCTGCCTCAAAGGGGCACCCGAGGCGGTCTTGGCTCCCACGGTGCTCGCCGAGCCGTCCGAGGTCCTGGGCCAGGCCCGCCGGCAGGCCGCCGAGCTGGCCGCACACGGTTTCAGGGTGCTGGCGGTGGCAGGGGCCGAACGGCTCCACTGGAGCCTGCCCGCCGCGGACGCGGAACACGGACTGGGCCTTCTCGGCCTGATCGCCATCAGCGATCCGCCGAAAGCGGCAGCCGCAGGCACCCTGGCAGCCTGCCGAGCCGCCGGCATCACTCCGGTCATGATCACCGGCGACCACCCCGCGACCGCCCACGCAATCGCCGTACGCATCGGGCTCGTCGAGGACGGTCCCGCCGATGCGGTCGTCACCGGGCCCGAGCTGGCCGCAAAACCGGACACCGACCTGACAGGGGTCCGCGTCTTCGCCCGGACCGATCCGCAGCAGAAGCTGGACATCGTCCACGCCTGGCGTGCCCGGGGCGCCGTGACCGCCATGACCGGGGACGGCGTCAACGACGGCCCCGCCCTGCGCCAGGCCGACATCGGCGTCGCCATGGGCGCCGAGCCCGCCGCACCTGCGGCAATGCGGCGCCCGCCCCGACCGCCGGAACAGCACATCCTGGCTGCGGGGGCATGGCAGCGGCTGCTGCTCCTGGCCTCGGCCGTGACAGCCGCCAGTCTGCTCGCCGCCCTTGCCGCGCGCGCGACGGGCCTGCCCTGGCAGAGCGTGCTCTTCCTCGCCCTCCTCGGCGCCCAGCTGGGAGCGGCCTTGGGGCTGCGGACCCGGCTGCTGACCAGGAAGAACCTCTTCCTCCCCGCCTCGGTGGCGGGCTCCGCCCTGCTGGCCCTGGCAGCCCTGCACGTCCCCGCTCTGCAGTCGCTGCTGGAGACCGAGGCCGTGGGCCGGTCCGGAGTCGGGCTCGCCACCGCCGCTGCCCTCGCCGCATTCGTCACCGCCCGGCTCCTGCGGGGCGCATTCCACAGAAAGGCATGACCATGAACGCGCACTCACCTGCGTACGGGCACGGAATCCACGCCGAGGTGGGCGACCGGATCGTCGTGGGCGGCCCGACCGTCGGCACGCCCGGCCGTGACGGCGAAGTCATCGCCCTGCACCATGAGGACGGCACGCCGCCGTACGACGTGCGCTGGTCCGACACCGGCCGCACCACCGTGTTCTTCCCCGGCCCGGACGCCCACATCAGGCACCCGCACGACGGCCCCGGTACGTCGCGCCACGATGCGAGGCCGTACGGCGCAATCGCCTCTCGCTGAGTGGGAAGGCTCCCCGGCCGGAGATACCGTGGAAACGGTGGCCCTCTCGCCACGTCGCCGGCCGGAGGTGGGGCATGAGCCCAGGTGATCCGCCCGCCCGAAGTAATGTTCCGCGGCTGCGGCTGGACGAGCTGCTCGACGAACTCCAGGTACGCATCGATGAGGTCAGGGGCACGCGGGACCGGCTGAACGGTCTGCTCGAGGCCGTCATGTCGGTGGGCCGGGAACTCGACCTGCCGCAGGTGCTCCGCGGCATCGTCGAAGCCGCGGTGGTGCTCGTGGACGCCGAGTACGGGGCCCTCGGCGTCATCGGGGACGACAAAAGGCTGGCCGAGTTCCTTCCCGTCGGCATCAGCGACGGTCTCCGCGCACAGATCGGGGACCTGCCCTCCGGCCACGGCATCCTCGGCGAACTGATCCGCCACCCCGAGCCGCTGCGGCTCTCGGAGCTGTCCGAGCATCCTGCCTCGTACGGGTTCCCGGACCACCACCCCCCGATGCACTCCTTCCTCGGCGTCCCGATCCGGGTCCGCGAAGAGGTCTTCGGCAACCTCTACCTGACCGAGAAACGCGGCGGGGCCGAATTCGACGCCGAGGACGAGGCGGTCCTGTCCACCCTCGCCGTCGCGGCCGGCATCGCCATCGAGAACGCCCGGCTCTTCGAGGAGGTCCGGCTGCGCGAGCGCTGGCTGGAAGCCAGCTCCGACATCACCAGCGCTCTGCTCTCCGGAGCGGCCGAGGACGAGGTCCTCCAGGGCATGCTGGAGCGGGCCAAGGACATCACGCGCGCGGACATGGGCGCCTTCTACCTGCTCGGCCCCGGCGGTGAACTCAGGGGCTCCCTCGCTCTCGGAGAGGGAGCCGAGGCGCACCGCGGCATCATCCTGCCCAGCGTCCAGGGCACTCTCGCCGAGGCCGCGCTGGCTCGCGACGGCTTCATCACGGTCACCGACGTGGCGACCGACGAGCGCGTCACCGTGCAACCGGAGAGGTGGACGGGCTTCGGCCCGGCGGTCGCCGTCACCGTCGGCACCAAGGAAAGACTGAGCGGCGTCCTGATCCTGGCCCGCAGCCACGGTCGCCCCGTGTTCGCAATCGCCGAAGTCGCCGCGCTTCCCGGGTTCGCGGGCCAGGCCGCCCTCGCGCTGGAGCTCGCCGACCGCCGCCGCGACGCCGAGCAGATGAGCCTGCTGGAGGACCACGACCGCATCGCCCGTGACCTGCACGACCTGGCCATCCAGCGCCTCTTCGCCACCGGCATGACCCTCCAGAGCGCCCAGCGCTTCGTCGACCACCCCCAGGCGTCCGAGCGCCTCGCGCGTGCCGTGGACGACTTGGACACCACTATCAAGATCATCCGATCGACCATCTTCGGACTTCGCGAGCACGAGGCCCCCGGCGAGGCGTCCAAGATGCGCTCCCGTCTGGTCCAGGCCCTGGACGAGGCCTCGGCGGCGCTCGGCTTCGCCCCGGCCCTGCGGACGGAGGGACTGATCGACACCGACGTACCGCCGTCCGTCGCGGACGAGGCCCTCGCCGTGGTGGGGGAAGCACTCACCAACGTCGCCCGCCACGCCGAGGCCACGCGCGCGGAGGTCTCGATCGCCGCAGCCGACGGAAACCTGACCGTCACCGTGACCGACAACGGCATGGGCCTGCCTGCGGGCGGCCGGCGCAGCGGACTGCGGAACCTGGCAGAACGCGCTGCCGGACTCCGCGGTCAGATGGACGTCGCAGCGCGGGGCGGCGGGGAGCCGGGCACTCGCCTGGAGTGGCGGGTACCTCTCGTCCAGCCGCCGCAGTGACCGGCCCCGGCGTGCCTACGCTCTGGTCGTCCCGGCGTCGTGCTCGTGGACCTGGGCGGCGATCACGGCTGCCTGAACCCGCCGCTCCACTCCGAGCTTGCCCAGCAGTCGGGAGATGTGGTTCTTGACCGTCTTCTCGGACAGGTAGAGCTGCTTGGCGATCTGCCGGTTCGTGAGTCCCTCGCCGATGAGTTCCAGGACGGCCCGCTCCCGTTCGGACAGAGCCGCCAGGCGGGCGTCCTCCGGGGCCTTCGCCGCCTCCGGGTCGCGCAGGGAGTGCATCAGGCGGGCGGTGGTCGCGGGGTCGAGCATGGACTGGCCGGTGGCGACCGTTCGCACCGCCGAGACGAGGTCGGATCCCTTGATCTGCTTCAGGACGTAGCCGGCGGCCCCTGCCATGATCGCGTCCAGCAGGGCGTCCTCGTCGTCGAACGAAGTCAGCATCAGGCAGGTGAGACCCGGCATGCGTGAGCGCAGCTCGCGGCAGACGCTGATGCCGTCGCCGTCAGGCAGCCGCACGTCCAGTACGGCGACGTCCGGGCGGAGGGCCGGCCCGCGGGCGAGCGCCTGCTCAGCCGTGCCGGCTTCGCCCACCACGGTGATATCCGGCTCTGCGTCCAGAAGATCTCGCAGCCCGCGCCGGACCACCTCGTGGTCATCGAGGAGGAACACCGTGATCGGCGCCTCAGCGGAGGCGTTCGGATCGTCGGACATGATCGCCCCCGGCTCGGTCCGGTCCATAGCGTTCACATCAGAATTGTCGCAGGAAGGCTCACCACGCACCCGGTGGCCGATGAGAAGACCGCTGTATGCGTCATGACGTCACTGACGGTGTAGCGGAATGCGGGCATGACCAGCTCCTTCGGCGTAAGGACGATCAGAGGAAGCTGCCGCTCCCATAGGGTGCGTACAGATCGAGAAGGCGCACGCGGGCGGCCTGCAGCCGGTTGGCGAGGACCTGCCCGACCCAGTGGCCCAGGGCAGAGCCGAAGGCGGCGTCCTCGTCCATCAGCATCCGTACGCGCGCCGCTTCGAACTCGTACGCGCGGACGGGCGACATAGCCTCGGCGCCCAGGCGCCAGGCGTACGGCTTGAAGAGCCACGAACAGCCGACCAGCTGACCAGCGCCGAGGCTCTCGATGACGGCGGCACGCCGCCCGGGCACGTGGACGTCCAGGGCGACGGTGCCGGTCCGGACGATCCAGAACCGATCGGCGCGGCCGCCCTCGCGGAAGAGGCGCGCGCCCTCGGCGAAGTCGACCTCCTGGGCCAGTTCCATCAGCCGGGAACGGCAGTCGGCAGGCAGCGCCTCGGAGATGCGGGTGGGTGAGGGGGTGCTCATGAACGGCCTCCTGTTCGATTCCGTCTTCAGTCTTGGCGATCCGCCGGGTCGTGGGCATGGGCCCTGTGGTCCCGTGTGTGGGCCGACCGGCCCATGCCGGAGTCCGGTGCAGACGCAGATCCTGGCAGCAGATGGCCGACTCGCGGCCGTCGGCCCCGCCCGACCGGGAGGTGCGCGATGTACTGGAATGGACATGACATGTGGGCCTGGGGATGGTTCGCCATGTCCCTCACCACGCTGATCGTCTGGACCCTGATCATCGCAGCGGCCGTCCTCGTGGTCCGCGCCCTCAGGCAGGACGGTGCGGACGGGCCCACAGCCCCTGCGCCGTACCCAGCCTCCGACAAGGGCGCCGAGAGGCTCCTGGCGGAACGGTTCGCCAAAGGCGAGATGGATGACGAGGAATACGGCCGGCGGCTCGCGGTGCTGCGGAGCCATACCCCTGGGTCCACGCCCCTGTGAGAAGCCGACAGCGGGCGACGGCACCGGCGTCCCGCCCGCTTGACCAAGGATGCCCACGATGAAGAACGACCCGGCCGGTACGGCCACCAGCTCACCTGCCGTCACCATGCCGGGACGGCACATGGAAGAGCTCAGTGCCGACGAGGCGCTGCACCTGCTGGGCACCGTCGAACTGGGCCGGATCGTGTTCACCCGTCACGCGCTGCCCGACGTGCGCCCGGTCAACCACCTCCTCGACGACGGCGACATCATCGTCCGTGTCCAGGACTATTCGACACTGGCATCCTTGCTCGCGGCCCAAGGGGCTGCCGACGTGGTCGTCGCCTACGAAGCCGATGTCATCAATCAAGGCGAGCAGCTGGGGTGGAGCGTGGTCGCCACCGGCTACGCCACCGCCGTAACCGCCCCCAGCGAGGTCGAACGTTACGCGCACCTCCTCCAGCCGTGGGTCGAGGGCGCCGCATCGGGCGCCATCCGGATCAGGCCCGACCTGGTCACCGGCTTCCGTCTTCGGGAGAGCAGCCGGTAGCGGTCCGCCCACTCGCGCCCTTCACCGCCCTGCGGCCCTCCGCCCGGCACGATGGTGAGGCACAAGCCCGCGTGAGTCCCGGAGGTGCCATGCCGAAGCACGGCCGGATCACTGCGATCCCGCCCGCCTTCCGCGGCTACCGGACGGGCTGGCTACGGGGCGATGTCCTGGCCGGGGTTACGGTCGCCGCCTACCTGGTGCCGCAGGTCATGGCTTACGCAGGTGTGGCCGGGCTACCTCCGGTCGTAGGCCTGTGGGCCGTCCTGCCGGCCTTGGTCCTCTACGCGCTGAGCGGCACCTCGCGCCTGCTGTCCGTCGGACCGGAGTCGACCACCGCCCTCATGACCGCTGTGGCCGTCGGGCCGCTCGCAGCCGGCGACCCCACGCGCTACGCGGCGCTCGCCGCAGCTTTGGCCGTGATCGTCGGCCTGCTCTGTCTGGCCGCATGGGCGGTCCGGCTCGGCTTCCTGGCCGACCTTCTCTCCAGGCCCGTGCTCGTCGGCTATCTGGCCGGTGTCGCGTTCATCATGATCGTGGATCAGCTGCCCCGCCTCACCGGGACCAGCGGGAGCGGATCGGGGTTCTTCCCCCAGCTCTACTCGTTCCTCCGTCACCTCGGCAACCTGCACTGGCCCACGACCGCGATGGCCGCGGGCTGCCTGCTCTTGCTGTTCACCCTGCCTCTGCTGTGGCGGGCTCTTCCCGGACCGCTCGTCGTCCTCGTCCTCGCCACGGCGGTGGTGGCGGTCTTCGCACTGGACGAGGACCGGGGAATCGACGTCATCGGCGCGGTCCCGACCGGCTTGCCGGGCTTCGCCCTGCCCCGGCCGGCTGACCTCGCCGGCCTGGTCCTGCCTGCTCTCGGCGTTCTGCTCGTCGGCTACACCGACGTCATCCTGACCGCACGCGCCTTCTCCCGGCACGACGATCCACACCCCCTGAACGCCAACCGCGAGCTCCTGGCCCTCGGCACGGCGAACCTCGGCGCCGGAATCCTGCACGGCTTCCCGGTCAGCAGCAGTGCCAGCCGCACCGCCCTCGCGGACTCCACCGGAGCCCGTACCCAGGTGTACTCCCTCGTCGGCGCCGCCTGCGTGGCCGCCGTGCTCCTCTTCCTCGGCCGGCTGCTCACCCACACCCCCACCGCCGCCCTCGGCGCCATCGTCGTCTACGCCGCCGTACGCCTGGTCGAGGTGGGCGAGTTCCGCAGGCTGGCAGCCTTCCGTCGCCGCGAGTTCCTGCTCGCCCTCGGCTGTGGTCTCGGCGTACTCGCCCTCGGCATCCTGTACGGCGTGCTCCTCGCCGTGGCGCTGTCCGTCGCCGAACTACTCACGAGGGTCGCCCGGCCTCACGACGCCGTCGAGGGAATCGTCCCGGGCTTGGCCGGTATGCACGACATCGACGACTACCCGAGTGCCCGCACGATTCCCGGTCTCCTCATCTACCGCTACGACTCACCGTTGTTCTTCGCCAACGCCGAGGACTTCCGCCGCCGGGCCCTGGCCTCGGTCGCAGCCCAGGACGAACCGTTGCACTGGTTCATCCTGAACACCGAGGCCAACGTCGAGGTCGACATCACCGCCCTCGATGCCGTCGAGGCCCTGCGCGCCGAACTCAGCCAACGGGACATCGTGTTCGCCCTCGCCCGCGTCAAGCAGGACCTGCGCCGTCCTCTCGACGCCTACGGGCTGACAGCGAAGATCGGCCCGGAGCGCATCTTCCCGACCCTCCCCACCGCTCTTGCCGCCTACCGAGAATGGCAATGTGCCACAGGCCACGATCCAGCCCTCTGATCAGGTCGCTGGCGACGAAATACCGGAGCTGCGGCGGTGGGCCGCTTCCTACGTGGCCTGGAGCGGGGACGGGGGTACGGTCAGCACGGGACAGGGCGCGTGCGCGAGGACGTAGCGGGCTGTGGAGGGGCGGAGCGGTCCGCGTGGGCCCGAGCCGACCGCGAGCAGGTCGTCCGGGTCGCGTGCGACGTCGACGAGCACGGCTCCCGCCGTCCGGAGCCTGCCACGCCGGCACGGCGCACAGCTCGACCCTCCGAAGCCGCTCCGCCGCGGTCGGCCGCGATTCTGACGCGTTGCTGACGCCTCGCGTCCCCGGCCGTCAGCACTCCCTATGAACCGGCCTGCACCGTCAAGATCCCGTCAGAGGCGGACCACGGGGACAGCTTTCGAGTGGCCGCCCCGGGCCGCCTCCCCGCACCCGGGGCACCATCCTTCTCCGCTCACGGCTCCCCCAGGAGGGCCCCATGTGCCTGTTCCAGTACGACGACGACCCCGAGCCCGAGGAACGCGTCCCGGCCGGACTGCTCCACGTGCCCGTCCGGCCGGGAACTGCCGAGGTGGTGGTCCGCCTGTTCCGCACCCCGCTGGGTGCGCGGACCGCGGTCGGGTTCACAGACCCTGACCGACTGACGGCCACGCTCGGCGCGGAGCACCCGTGGATCAGGATCTCCGAGCGGGCGCTCCGGGCGATGTCCGAACCGCTCGGGGTGGAACTGCTGACCGTGGATCCGACGTTCACCGCACCCGCGGTCACCCGGTCCGTCACCAGTGGTTCCCCCGCGCTCGCCCCGAAGCCTCGGCGAGCCTCTTCGGCCTCGGCCGCGTGAGAAGGGAGACCCCGTGCGATGACCACCGCTGTCATTTCGGCCTCGGCATCGGGTACGGAAGACCTCTCCGTCTGGCCGGCTTCCACGACCCGGCTCGCGGCCGGCGGCCGCCTGGGGGGCGGCCGGATCGTGATCGACAGCCCTTCGGAGATCGCCCGCATCGCCGCCACCATCGGGCCGGACGGCCGCCAGAAGAACCCCGGCTGATCGGCCGCGCCTCCGCGGCCGCACCCCGTACGACCACGTCCTGTCGGCTTCCTTGCGCCGCCCGTCAGCCGGCGTGCACGTGCGGGCGGCGGCTGCGGTCCGGTTCGGCTTCGCGGATGACCTCGCGGGTGACGGGGGCGACCTCGCCCTGGCCGAAGAGGAAGAACCGGAAGAAGTTGGCCATCGGGTTGCCCTCGGTCCACTCGAAGTAGATGTGGGGCCGTTGGCCGGTCTCGTCGCGGACGTGGAGCAGGAGGGCGGCAAGGGCGTTGGGGATGCTGGAGCTCTCCAGGGTGAGGACTCGGTAGCGGTCGTGGAGGACTTCGCCGCGTACGCGCATGCCGGACTCGAATTCGGAGGCGTCCAGGACCGTGACCTCGACGAACACGACGTCGTCCTCGGCCGGGATGTCGTTGTCCGCGCGGATCTGTGCCTTCTTCTGCCGGTACTCCTCCAGGTCCCGATTGTCGGGCTCGTTGGCGATGAACCGGATCGTGCGGTTGGCGGTGTCGCGGATGAACCGCTGCGCCATGTCGTCGAACTCGATGTGCGTGACGCGCAGCTCGAAGACCCGGGCCAGGCGCGAGAGGAGGGAGAGCGCCATGATGCCGCCGATGAAGCAGGCACCGATCTTCACGCCGTCCGGGCGCTCCACGACGTTGACGGCGGTGGTGTAGATGAAGACGGCCGAGATGATGCCGAAGCCGATGGTCCAGCCCCGTTCCCCGGCCCGGCGGGCCGCGATGGTCACCGCGACCGCCGCCGAGGTGATCAGGACCAGGACGCCCGTGGCGTAGGCGCCGCCCTGGGCGTCGACGTCGGCGTTGAAGATCCAGGTCACGAGGAACGCGACGAGGGTGAAGACGATGACCATGGGGCGCAGGGCGCGGGCCCACTGCGGGGCCATGCCGTAGCGGGGCAGGTAGCGCGGCATCAGGTTGAGCAGGCCGGCCATCGCGGAGGCTCCCGCGAACCACAGGATGCAGATGGTCGAGATGTCGTAGACGGTGCCGAAGGCGGAGCCGAGGTACTCGTGGGCCAGGTAGGCCAGGGCGCGGCCGTTGGCTTCGCCGCCCGGCTGGAACTGGGCGGCCGGGATCAGCAGGGTGGTGATGAGGCTGGAGCAGATCAGGAAGACACTCATGATCACGGCCGCCGTGGTCAGCAGCTTCTTGGCTCCGCGGATCCGTCCGGCGGGCTTCTCCTCGGTGTCCGCGGGGTCGCCCTCGACGTGTGGCATGACCGCGACGCCGGTCTCGAAGCCGGACAGGCCGAGCGCGAGTTTCGGGAACACGACGAGCGCGATGGCGATCATCATGAAGGGGTTGCCGTGCTCGGCGGTCAGCGCGGTCGTCCAGTCGGTGATGACCTGCGGCTCCGTGAACACGTTCCACAGCCCGACCGCCACGACGATGACGTTCAGGCCGAGGTAGGTGGCCACCAGGACCACGGCGACGCCGATGGCCTCGCTGAACCCCTTGAGGAAGACGCCGCCGAGCAGCGCGATCAGGATCAGGGTGATCAGGACCTCGTGGCCGTGCAGGGTGCTGGTGAGGTGCGGGTTCTCCACCATGTGCGCGGTCGCGTCGGCGGCGGAGAGGGTGATGGTGATGAGGAAGTCGGTCGCCGCGAACCCGAGCAGGGTCAGGACGAACAGCTTCCCCTTCCAGAACGACAGCAGCTTCTCCAGCATGGCGATGGATCCCTCGCCGTGCGGGCTCTCCTCGGCCACCCGTCGGTAGACGGGCAGCGCGCCGAAGAGGGTCAGCAGCACGAGCACGATGGTCGCCAGCGGCGACAGCAGACCTGCCGCGAGGAACGCGATGCCGGGCTGGTAGCCGAGGGTGGAGAAGTAGTCCAGACCCGTCAGGCACATCACCCGCCACCACGGCCGGCCGTGCGGCTGGGCCGCCGCCTCCTTGGCGGCGGGCGAACTGTTCTCGGCGGTCAGGCCTTCCAGCATCCACGCGCGCAGGCGCGAGGAGCGGGCAGGGGTGGCCATGATCGGGCGCTCCTGTCGTACGGCGTGGATTCGGCCATCGGAGTCGACGGCTGGGCCAGCGTACGCAGCGAGAACTCAGCCAATACGTCTATAGCCCCGCCTGACGGAATCCTGACGCCCTCTTAACGCCTTTCCTTCCGATGGCGTAGCGAACGCGCTCACGCTTGGAGGCGGAACCCGCACGTCGGGTGAGGAGACAGGCAGGCGGCGAAGACGCGAACCTGGTCGAGGCCTTCCGTGGAGATGTGCCGGGGCGACCTCGACCAGGTCGACAGGTCAATCGTCGATCGCCCGGTAGAGGGTGGTCCAGAAATCGTTGATGGCCCACGCCGAATCAGGAGTGGACATCCCGGTCTGGGTGAGGAGGATGCCGACGAGCCCGTTGGCCGGGTCGGCGTACGTGGTGGTGCCCGTTCCGCCGTCCCAGCCGAACTGGCCGACGGGCGCGTAGTCACCTCGGTACGTGCGCACCGCCATACCGAAACCCCAGCCTCCGTGCTGCCCCTGGCCGTGCGACAGGTGGACGAGGTCGCGGGCGCGCTCTTCCCGGTCGGCCAGCTGCGCGGCGGGGAGGCGGTTGGTCGTCATGAGCTCGACGGCGGGCCGGGACAGGATCCGCCGGTCGCCGTGCGTCCCGTGGCCCAGCAGCATCCGGAAGTAGGCGTGGTAGTCGTCGACGGTGGAGTCGAGTCCACCGCCGCCCGACTGGAACGCGGGGGGCCGGCTGTGGTGTCCCCCTTCGGCCGCGTCCGCCACGACGAACTCGCCGGTCTGCGGATCGGGAGCGTACAGGGGCGGCAGCCGGTCGATCTTGTCGGCGGGCACGTGGAAGCCGGTGTCCTTCATCCCCAGCGGCTCGAAGACGCGCTCGCGCAGGAATGCCTCGAACGACCGGCCGGTGACCCTGGCCACCAGCACCCCGAGCACGTCGTCGCCGACGTTGTACAGCCACCGCTCCCCGGGCTGGTGCATCAGCGGGAGCGTGCCCAGGCGTCGCATCCACTCGTCCGGTTCCGGGGCCGGCAGCAGCCACCCGTCCTCCTGGCCGTACACGCCCCGCTCGAAGAATGCGCCCATGATCGGGGAGGTCGGCGCAGTCATGTCCAACCCGAGCCCGAGCGTGGAGGTGAGCAGGTCCCGCACCGTGATCGGGCGCCGGGCCGGCACAGTGTCATCCAGGGGGCCGTCGGCCTTCTTCATGACCTGCCGGTCGGCGAGCTCTGGCAGCCACCGGTCCACCGGGTCGTCCAGCCGTATTCGGCACTCGTCGAGCAGGACCATCGCCGCGGCGGACGCTACCGGTTTGGTCGTCGAGGCCATCCGGAAGATCGTGTCCCGGCGCATCGGCGGGCCTCCGCCGTGGCGCATCGTCCCGATCGCTTCGACGTGGGTCTCCTCGCCCCGGCTCACCAGGGCGACGAGTCCGGGGATCTTCCCGGACTCCACGTGCCCCCGCAGCACCTCGCTCAGTCTGCGCAGTCCTGCTTCGGAGAAGCCGTTGTTGCCTTGTCCCACCGTGAAACCCCCTGTTGGATCCTGCGAAACCATTCCGGTACGGAGCTCGTGTGCGTGCCGTCGCCGTCAGACCGCCCCGTCCGCGTCGACTGCGGCCTGCTCGATGTCCTCGGTGAGCCGCTTGCGCGCACGGGCGGGGACGTAGCCACCGTCCGAGTAGTTCTGCGCGAAGGTCTCGGCGAACTCCACCGGGTCCTCCCCGACGATCTCGCGGATCGACGTGCCGTCCGCGGCGGCCTGTTCGAACAGGTCCGCGAGGTCCTCGAACATCGACGCGTTGCTGTCGGCGTCGACCGGCACGAAGTACATCAGGTGCCGCTCGATCGCCTCGACCGCCGCGCGGTGACCGCCGGGCAGCTCCTTGACGCGCGCCTTGTACGCCCTCCACCGCTTCTTGGGCCCGATCACCCTCGCGATGATCCCGCTCTTCTCGACGTCGGACATGACTACTCGCCCTCCCCTTCGCGCAGCTGTTCCAGTCGTTCCGCGAGGAAGCTCCAGGTCCTCCAGAACTCTTCGAGGTATTCCCGCCCCCGGGCGTTGAGGGAGTGCACCTTGCGCGGTGGCCCCTTCTCCGAGGCGACCTTCTCCACATCGACGAGACCACGCTTCTCCATCCTGACGAGCAGCGCGTAGACGGTCCCTTCGGCGATGTCCGAGAAGCCCTGCTCCCTCAGGCGTGCCGTGATCTCGTACCCGTAGGCGGGCCTGCCGGCCAGGGACGCGAGGATGATGCCCTCCAGCGTGCCCTTGAGCATCTCGGTCAGCAGCTTGGCCACGGAACGCCTCCCCTCTGAGCTATCAAGCGTCGTTGAGTACCGGTACACCGTAACGCTGACTACCGGTACTTAGCAAGACGCACTAGCAGCGGGAAGGAGGCGGCCCGGAACTCATCCCATGCCGGGTATGTAGGAGACCAGCAGGTCGATGAGCTTGATCCCGACGAACGGCAGCACGAGCCCGCCCACGCCGTAGACGCCGAGGTTGCGGCGCAGCAGGTCGTGAGCGGAGGCGGGCTTGTAGCGGACACCGCGCAGGGCGAGCGGGATGAGGGCGACGATGATCAGCGCGTTGAAGATGATCGCCGAGGTGATCGCGGACCGGGGGCTGCTCAGTCCCATGATGTTGAGGGCTTCGAGGCCCGGGTAGGCAGAGGCGAACATCGCGGGGATGATCGCGAAGTACTTGGCGACGTCGTTGGTG
Organism: Streptomyces sp. NPDC031479; assembly: GCF_055581065.1. Classification (NCBI taxonomy): domain Bacteria; kingdom Bacillati; phylum Actinomycetota; class Actinomycetes; order Kitasatosporales; family Streptomycetaceae; genus Streptomyces; species Streptomyces sp. NPDC031479. The sequence continues at coordinate 8,059 of NZ_JBVIKC010000058.1, read as the reverse complement.
ATGGAGAAGGTGGTCAGGGCGCCGCGGGTGATGAGGAGCTGCTTGCCGATCTCGACGATGTCGATGAGCTTGGTGGGGTTGGAGTCCAGGTCGACCATGTTCCCGGCTTCCTTGGCAGCCGAGGTGCCGGTGTTCATGGCCACGCCCACGTCGGCCTGGGCGAGGGCAGGGGCGTCGTTGGTGCCGTCGCCGGTCATGGCGACGAGCTTGCCGCCGGCCTGCTCCCGCTTGATGAGGGCCATCTTGTCCTCGGGAGTGGCCTCCGCCAGGTACTCGTCGACGCCGGCCTCTTCGGCGATGGCGCGGGCCGTCAGCTCGTTGTCGCCGGTCACCATGACCGTGCGGATCCCCATCTGGCGCAGCTCCTCGAACCGCTCCCGGATCCCCTCCTTGACCACGTCCTTGAGGTGGATGATCCCGAGCACCCTCGGCCCGTCCCAGTCGTGGACCGCCACCAGCAGGGGCGTGCCCCCGGACTCCGACACGGTGGCCGACCAGGCCACCGCTTCCGCCGGTACGGTGCCGCCGCGCATCGCCACCCAGTCGCAGACCTGCGCCACCGCGCCCTTGCGGATGGCACAACCGGCACCGTTGTCCCAGCTCAGGTTGACGCCGCTCATCCGGGTCCGGGCGCTGAACTCGGTGAACCGCGGGTTGCTGAGGTCATCGGCGGTGGCCGGTCGCAGTCCGTACTGCCGGGCGAGGGCCACGACGGATCGGCCCTCGGGCGTCTCGTCTGCGAGCGAGGACAGCTGAGCGGCGTCCGCCAGCTTGATGTGGTCCACGCCGGGCAGGGGGACGAAGGCCGCGGCCTCACGGTTGCCGAGGGTGATGGTTCCGGTCTTGTCGAGCAGCAGGGTGTTCACGTCCCCGGCGGCCTCGACGGCGCGTCCGCTCATGGCGATGACGTTCCGCTGGACGAGCCGGTCCATGCCCGCAATCCCGATCGCCGACAGGAGGGCGCCGATCGTGGTGGGGATGAGGGTGACGAGGAGGGCGACCAGGACCGTCGTGGACTGCGCGGCGTGCGCGTAGGCGGCCATCGGCTGGATGGCGACGACCACCAGGACGAAGATGACGGTGAGAGCGGCCAGGAGGATGTTCAGCGCGATCTCGTTCGGGGTCTTCTGCCGGGTGGCGCCCTCGACGAGGGCGATCATCCGGTCGATGAAGCTGTTGCCTGGACGTGAAGTGACCCGTACTACGATCGAGTCGGACAGCACGGTCGTGCCGCCGGTGACCCCGGACCGGTCACCGCCCGATTCCCGCAGTACGGGCGCCGATTCGCCGGTGACGGCCGACTCGTCCACCATCGCGGCCCCGTCGACCACGTCACCGTCGGCCGGGATCGGCTCTCCGGCCTCGACGAGCACGAAGTCGAAGGGTTGGAGCTCGGCCGGCGTGACCACCTCCGTCTCGGACCGGTGCAGGTTCGCCCCGTACGTCCAGTGGTTCAGCCGTACCGCGACCGTGTCCGTACGCGCCTTGCGCAGCGACTCGGCCTGAGCCCGGCCCCGGCCCTCGGCAACGGCCTCGGCGAGGTTGGCGAACAGGACCGTCAGCCAGAGCCAGACGCTGATCACCCAGGTGAAGACGGACGGGTGGATGAGGGCCGACAGCGTGGTCAGAACGGATCCGACGGCGACGACGAACAGCACCGGCTTCTTCACGAGTTCGCGGGGATGGAGCTTGCCCACGGCCTCCCGCGCGGAGGCGGCGAGGAGCTCGGGGTCCACGACGTTCACCTGGCCGGAGCGTTTCCGGGACGGTCGGTTGGTCGGGGTGCGCGGAGGTGTCCCGAGACCCGGAGGAACGTGCTGCGCGGCGGCGGGAGGCATGAAGCGACCTTCTGGATGGGTTCGAGGTGGCAGCCCTGGCAGCTCGTGGCCAGAGCGCGGGAGGGGGTGTCGCCGCCGGGGACTTCCTCCATGGACCCCCTCGGCCGTCATGTGAGTGTTTGCGAGGTCCCCGGCGGCGCAACAGGCAGGAAACTACTGCCCCTCTCACCTCAAGCGCCCATCCCGGCACGGGATTTGCCACCTCCTTGACGGCGGGCGCACGAGACCCGTCAATCCGCCGTCAGAGGCGCGTCAACGCGCCTCGGCCGTAAGGCGGAAGCGCAACCGGCAGATCACGGCGTCGGTGTCGCGGCGGACCGCGTGGGCGACGACGGAACCGCGCTGGTTCTGGAGCAGCCGCTGCCACAGGTGGGCGGGTTCGGTCTCCGGGATCAGGACGGTCACCTGCGCGTCCTGACGTGTCTGGGTCAGCTTCCGCACGTAGGCCGACAATGGACGGCCGAGCGAGCGGGTTTCCGAGGCGAGCTCGATCAGTTCGACGCCGGGCTTCCACAACTCCCAGTCACGCCTCAGGGCTTCAGCCGCATCACGGTCCTCGGGAGACGGATGGGTGACGGTCACGGCGAGGACTTCGTCGCCGAGTGAGCGGGCGGCCGTGAGGGCCTGGCTGGTCAGGCGGGACAGGCCGGAGACCGGGACCACGACCACGGAGCGGGACCGGTGCGGGGGCCGCGGGATCCGGCCGAGCTCCAGGCGTTCGCCGATCTCCGTGTACGCGCGGTGGATCTTCTCGAAGCCGAGGACGAGCAGCGGCAGCGCGACGACGATCAGCCAGGCGCCCTCGGTGAACTTGGTCGCGGTGACGACGACGGCCGAGACACCCGTCAGGAGAGCGCCGAAGCCGTTGAGCGCCGCCTTGGCCTGCCAGCCGCGCGGCCGCTCCCCGTACCAGTGCCGGACCATGCCCACCTGGCAGATGGTGAAGCCGACGAAGACACCGATCGCGAAGAGCGGGACGAGGGTGTTGGTGTCGCCGCCGGAGAAGACGAGCAGGAGGGCGGAGACGAGGGCCAGCCAGACCACTCCGTGGCGGTGGACCTGGCGATCGGCCTTGAGGGCGAAGACGTGGGGCAGGTGGTTGTCGCGGGCCAGCAGGCTCATCAGCACGGGCAGACCTCCGAAGGAGGTGTTCGCGGCCAGCGCCAGCAGCACCATCGTGGCGAACTGGACCACGTAGAAGGCGGCGTTGTGCCCGAAGGAGGCGTCCGCGAGCTGCGCGAGGACGGTGACGCCCTCGACCGGCTGGAGGTGGAAGCGCCCGATGAGGGTGGAGAGGCCGATCAGCATCACGCCCAGGAGCGCGCCGAGGGCGACCTCGGTGCGCTGGGCCCGGCGGGCGGCCGGCGCCCGGAAGGACGGCACTGCATTGGCGACCGCCTCGACTCCGGTCAGGGCCGAGCACCCGGCGGCGAAGGCCTTCAGCAACAGGAGCGCCCCGACGGCGGTCGCGCCCTCGCCGAGGGCCGAGGCGTGCCCGGTGGCGGACGCGGTGCTGACGGGACCGTCGCGGAAGAGCCCGACGACGACCATCGCGAGGATCGACCCGACGAACACGGCGGTGGGCACGAGGAACGCCTTGGCGGATTCCACGACCCCGCGCAGGTTCACGGCGGTGACCAGCACCAGGACGCCCAGGCAGATCCATACCCGTTCCCCGTACAGCTCGGGAAACGCCGAGGTCAGGGCGGCCACACCGGCCGTGACGGACACGGCCACGTTCAGGACGTAGTCCAGGATCAGCGAGGCCGCGGCGACCAGACTCGTCCGCCGGCCCAGGTGGCGCTTGGCGACCGCGTACGAACCGCCTCCGTCCGGGAACGCGGCGATCACCTGCCGGTACGAGGCCACCAGCACCGCCAGCAGCGCGGCGATCGCCAGGGTGACGGGGAGGGTGAAGCCCAAACCGTAGGCACCGGCCGCGGCCAGGACCAGCACGATCGACTCCGGCCCGTACGCCACGGACGCCATCGCGTCCAGGGACAGCGCGGCCAGCCCCTGGAGAGCGGTCAGCCGATGGCGGTCGTCTGCCGCCGGTGTCCGTACGCCGGTATCAGGAGGTTCCTCCGTGCCCGGGGCCTGTCCTGCCGCGCTCGGCTTTCCCATGTCTATCGACATCTTTCGCTGTTCCTCCGTTGGACAAAGTGAGGACAGCGTCCGAACGCCATGGCCGGATCGCCAGTGTTCTTGGCGTTATCCATACGACCGCCACGCCAGTCTTCACGCGCCCTTGATGGCCGGCCGGGAAAGTCGTATGAGGTGCGTCAAGACCTCGCAGGGGCGGGTGGCTGCACCTCCAACGGGGGCAGGGTTGAAAGGGGCATCACCCCACCCCCTCGGAAATGGGGGAAGGTTCAGATGGATGCGGAGAACGTGGTCGGAGGGAACCGCCCGGCTGGCCGAGGACGGCCGCTCGCCGGAGGCGGTGGTCGAGTACGTGCGCAGGGAGCTCGTCGGGCTGCTGGAGCTGCGCGGCTGCCGCTTCGAGTACGGATCCCTGATGGGCAACCTGCCGCGTCTGGAGCATGACGGCGGCGTCTGGCTGCACCGCCCGGGCCGGGTGACGGAGTACACCGACTGGCCGGACGGCAAGACCGAGCTCCGGGTCGTGGGCGGCGGACACTACTACGGCCGCTTCCTGCTGGATCCCCACCCCGGGCCGCTGCCTCCGGAACAGGACCGCTTCGTGGCCGTCGCGCTGGCCGCGCAGGCCGGCTCCGCCCTGGACACGGCCGGCCTGTCCCACCAGGCCTGACCGGTCCTTTTCAGGCACTTCCCGTAAGGACGGCGTCAAGAGTTCCCGCGGGCCCGTATGGACCTCATCAAGGTGTCTTAACGCCGGGATGAAGACACGGTTATCTCGTCATCGGCCATCTGGCCGATTCATTTCTTCCCTCTTCATCCAGGAGCTCACGGTGGCCGATCTGGCCTTCGTCGTCACCACGGTCGCGGTATTCGCGCTGGTGGCTCTCATCGCCCGAGGGGTGGCCAAGCTGTGACCGTCGAAAACATCGTCGGCCTCGCCGTGGCCGTCTCCCTGCTCGGATACCTCGTCCTCGCCCTCGTCAAGCCGGAGAGGTTCTAGCCACCGATGAGTCCCGTTCTCGCTGGTGTGCTCCAGCTCCTCGCACTGATCGCCGCGCTCGCGCTGGCCTACCGCCCCCTCGGCGACTACATGGCCAAGGTCTACTCCTCGGAGAAGCACTACCGCCCGGAGAAGTGGATCTACAAGGCGATCGGCGCCAATCCGACCGCCGAGATGCGCTGGCCCGCCTACCTGCGCGGCGTCCTCGCCTTCTCCGCGGTGAGTGTGCTCTTCCTCTACGCCCTCCAGCGCGCCCAGGGCATCCTGCCCGGCTCGCTCGGCTTCTCCGCGATCGACCCCGACCAGGCCTTCAACACCGCCGCCTCCTTCGTGGCCAACACGAACTGGCAGTCGTACTACGGCGAGCAGGCCATGGGCCACGTCGTGCAGACCGGCGGCCTCGCCGTACAGAACTTCGTCTCGGCCGCGGTCGGCATGGCCGTGGCGGTGGCCCTGGTACGGGGCTTCGCGCGCTCCCGCACCGGTGAACTCGGCAACTTCTGGGCCGACCTGGTCCGCGGCACCGTCCGCATCCTCCTGCCCATCGCCGTCCTCGGCGCGATCGTCCTCGTCGCGTGCGGCGCGATCCAGAACTTCGCCGGCATCCACGAGGTCGGCCAGTTCCTGGGCGGTACGCAGCAGTGGAACGGCGGGGCGGTGGCCTCCCAGGAGGTCATCAAGGAGCTGGGCACGAACGGCGGCGGCTACTTCAACGCCAACTCCGCCCACCCCTTCGAGAACCCCACCCCCTTCTCCAACCTCTTCGAGATCTTCCTGATCCTCGTCATCCCGTTCGCGCTCACCCGCACGTTCGGCCGGATGGTCGGCAACCTGCGCCAGGGCTACGCGATCCTGGCGACGATGGCGACGATCTGGCTCGGCTTCACGGCCCTGATGATGTGGACCGAATTCGCCCACCACGGCCCGGCGTTCGAGGTCGCGGGCGGGGCGATGGAGGGCAAGGAGACCCGCTTCGGCGTCGGCGCCTCCGCGATCTTCTCGGTCGCCACGACGCTCACCTCCACCGGCGCGGTCAACTCCTTCCACTCCTCCTACACCGGTCTCGGCGGCGGCATCCAACTGCTGGGCATGCAGCTCGGCGAGATCGCCCCCGGCGGTGTCGGCTCCGGTCTCTACGGCATGCTGGTCATGGCGATCATCGCGGTGTTCATCGCCGGCCTCATGGTCGGCCGCACCCCGGAGTACCTGGGCAAGAAGATCGGCACCCGCGAGATCAAGTTCGCGGCCTGCTACATCCTCATCACCCCGGCGCTGGTGCTGTGCTTCACCGCCGCGGCCATGGCCCTGCCCACCCCGCCGCACTCGATGCTGAACTCCGGGGCGCACGGCTTTTCCGAGGTCCTCTACGCCTACACCTCGGGCGCCAACAACAACGGCTCCGCCTTCGCGGGCCTGAACGCCGACACGCAGTGGTTCAACACCACCATCGGCCTCGCCATGCTGCTGGGCCGGTTCCTGCCCATGGTCTTCGTCCTCGCGCTGGCCGGCTCGCTCGCCGAGCAGAAGCCCGTCCCCGAGACCGCGGGCACGCTCCGTACCGACAAGCCGCTCTACACCGGCCTCCTCGTCGGCACGATCCTCATCGTCACCGGTCTGACCTACTTCCCCGCCCTCGCGCTGGGGCCGCTCGCCGAAGGGCTCGCATCATGAGCACCGCCACTCCGACCCGTGCCCCGCACGAGAACCTGCCCACCGGACACAAGCCGCCCGCCGGCCGTGTCGGCGGGGGCCTGTTCGACCCCAAGCAACTGCTGAAGTCCTTCCCGGATGCGGTGAAGAAGCTCGACCCCCGCGTCATGATCAAGTCGCCGGTCATGTTCGTGGTCCTCGTCGGCTCGGTGGTCACCACCGTGCTGGCCCTGAAGGACCCGACGGACTGGTTCGGCTGGGCGATCACCGCCTGGCTGTGGCTGACCACCATCTTCGCCAACCTCGCCGAGGCCGTGGCCGAGGGCCGCGGCAAGGCCCAGGCGGACACCCTCCGCAAGGCCAAGACCGACTCCGTCGCCCGCCGCCTGACCACAGACGGCATGGGCGAAGAACAGGTCCCGGGCACCGAGCTGAAGATCGGCGACCTGGTGGTCTGCGAGGCCGGTGACGTCATCCCCGGCGACGGAGACGTCATCGAAGGCGTCGCCTCCGTCGACGAGTCCGCGATCACCGGTGAGTCCGCCCCGGTGATCCGGGAGTCCGGCGGCGACCGCAGCGCGGTCACCGGCGGTACGAAGGTCCTCTCCGACCGGATCGTCGTCAAGATCACGACGAAGCCCGGTGAGACGTTCATCGACCGCATGATCGCCCTGGTGGAGGGCGCGGCGCGGCAGAAGACGCCGAACGAGATCGCGCTGAACATCCTTCTCGCATCCCTCACGATCGTCTTCCTGCTGGCGGTCGTCACCCTCCAGCCCTTCGCGATCTACGCCGGCGCCGAGCAGTCGATGATCGTGCTGACCGCGCTGCTGGTCTGCCTGATCCCGACCACGATCGGCGCGCTCCTGTCGGCCATCGGCATCGCGGGCATGGACCGCCTCGTGCAGCGCAACGTCCTGGCCATGTCCGGCCGGGCCGTCGAAGCCGCGGGTGACGTCTCCACCCTCCTGCTCGACAAGACGGGCACCATCACCCTCGGCAACCGGCAGGCCGCCGAGTTCGTCCCCGTCAAGGGCACGACGGAGGCCGAGCTGGCGGACGCCGCCCAGCTGTCGTCCCTCGCGGACGAGACCCCCGAGGGCCGCTCCATCGTCGTCCTGGCGAAGGCTAAGTACGGGCTGCGCGAGCGCCACCAGGGCGAGCTGGAGCACGCCGAATGGATCGCTTTCACCGCCCAGACCCGTATGTCGGGCGTGGACGTGGACGGCAAGCTGACCCGCAAGGGCGCGGCCGGATCGGTGATCACCTGGGTCAAGGAGCAGGGCGGCCAGGTCTCCGACGACGCCGACCTCCTCGCCAACCGCATCTCCGAAGCCGGCGGCACTCCGCTGCTCGTCGCCGTCAAGGACGGGAAGGGCGCCCGGGTCCTGGGCGTCATCCACCTCAAGGACGTGGTCAAGGAGGGCATGCGCGAACGGTTCGACGAGCTGCGCCGCATGGGCATCAA
>NZ_JBVIKC010000057.1:0-52655 GCF_055581065.1 Streptomyces sp. NPDC031479 | reverse complement strand
TTCTTGTCCTGCTCCAACGCGTCCAGGTCACCCGTGAACTGCGGAATCGTGCACGGATTGATCGGTACGTGATCCGTCACTTCTGCCCCGCCCCCCGGGAATTGATCGCTTTGACCGATGCCATGTCTACCTGCCGGATTCCGTGAGCGCCAAAGGAGAAACGGGTTGGTGGGAAGGCGTGGCCGAAATGGGAGGGGCGGCAGTTGAAATCCGTCTGGAAAGCGGTGCCGACTGCATTCTTCTTCGGCCCGGTGATGGCGTGGGGTCCGATCGTGCTCGCCCCCGTGCTGACCGCGCCCCGCGCGGGTTCAGCGTTTGACGATGCGGTCGAGGGTGTCGGCGAGGCGGGACTTGAGGGCCTCGCGGTGGCGCAGGGGGGTGCGGGGCGACGTCTGGTCCGGGCGGGCGCCGCGGTCCGCGAGGACGTAGAGCAGGCGCAGGGTGCGCAGGCAGTTGCTGATGTGGGCGGGGACCGGGGTGCTGATGCTGTCGGCGCCGAACGCGGCGGCGATCGGGTCCAGCCACGCCGTCGCGTCGCCCTCGCCCAGGTCCGGCCGGATGAGGACGCGGGCGACGCCCCGCGCCAGCCGGTCGTCCTCCAGCTGGTCGTACACGTGGGCGGTGGGTGCCGTCAGCCGGGCGGCGGCCAGGTGCAGCATCCGCGCCGGGTCCACCTCGGGGTGACCTCCGAGCGTGCCCAGCAGGTCGGCCCCGTGGGCGACGGCGTGGAGCCAGCCCAGCTCCGGGTCGTGGCCGCGCAGGTCCTGCTCCGCGGGGTACCAGCGCTCGAACGCGTCCACCCAGCCGGCCCTGAAGTCCCCCCTGGCCACGAGCATGTCGAGGACGAGGGGGGCGAAGGTGCGGGCCTGGACCTGCGGGTGGCGGAAGCGGGCGGCCATCTCGTCACCCAGCTCCAGCCGCCGGGACGCGCCGATCACCCCGCCCGTTATCCAGGACGCGAGGACGGAGTACGGGGCTCCGTCCCGGATCCGCGGATCAGGGTCCGCCAAGGCCTCGGAGAGCTCTCGTACCAGTTCTTCCAGGGGGCGGTCGGCGGGCGCGGGGCAGCCGGCGGCTTCGATCTCTGTCCAGTCGGTCACGTGCCGGGACGATAGGGCCCGCCGTCGCCGCGCACCACGCAATATCGGCCGCGGGCCCCTTGTCGCGGGGGTCAGAGGATGGCCACCGGGGCCACCGGGGTGCCGGTCCCGCCGACGAAGGGTTCCGGCATCGCGGACAGGAGGAAGGAGTGCCGGCCCGCTTCCGCACAGGCTGTGGACAGTTCCTCCAGGTTCCAGTTCTGGCCCTGGTGCATGCCCATCTCGACCAGGTGGAGGGCGTGCACCGGCAGCCACAGGTCCTCGATCTCCGGCGGGAAGATCTCGAAGGTCAGGGTGTCGTTCGCGACCGCCGCGACGTCGCGGGCGTGGAACCACTGCGGGGTGCGCACCGAGAGCCCGGGGGACGGGAAGCCGTAGCCGTGCTTGTCGCCCGCCAGGTAGACCTGGATCTGGCCGGTGCGGACGAGGACGACGTCGCCCGCGCGGACCTCCACCCCCGCGAACTCCTCCGCCTCCGCCAGGTCCTCCGGCGTGACGGCGTGGCCCCCCGGCAGCCGGTCCAGGCCCTTCGCGCGGGCGACGTCGAGGAGGACCCCGCGCGAGACGATCGGGGTGGCCTTGTCGATGCCGCTGAACTCGGCGCGCGCGTGCGCGGTGATCGTGGACGCCGGGCGGCCGTTGTAGATCCGCCCGGAGTGGGAGACGTGCGTCAGGGCGTCCCAGTGGGTGGCCGACTGGAGCCCCATCGTCACGGCGTCGTCGCTGCACGCCACCGTGCCCGGCCCGAACAGCTCCTGGTTGATCTGGACCATCGTGTGCAGCGGGTTGATCCGCCCGGGGATCATCCCGGCCTGCACCCCGTCCTCCTTGAGCGGCAGGGCGAGCGGGACGCGGCGGCCCGTGCGGACCTCGGCGGCGGCGGCCCGGACGACCTCCCCGGTGATCAGGTTCAGGGTGCCGATCTCGTCGTCGGCGCCCCAGCGGCCCCAGTTGTTGACGCGCTTGGCGATGTCGTGGAACTCGGCGGGCAGGCTGCTCATGGTTTTCATCAGCTCCTGGAGGTGCGGGGGCAACGGGGGCTTGTGCGAAGGGATCTGACTGGTCATAGAATCTAACGGACCGTCAGAAAACGCGGGAAGGGGCCGGACGTGGGGAACTTCTTGGCAGGCAAGGTCGTCGCCGTCACCGGCGCGGGCCGGGGCATCGGGCGGGCCGTGGCACTCGCCGCCGCCGCCGAGGGCGCCCGGGTCGTCGTCAACGACTACGGCGTCGGGATCGAGGGCGGCGAGCCCACCAGCGAGGTCGCCGAGGCCGTGGTCAAGGAGATCACCGCCGCCGGAGGGCAGGCCGTCGCCGTCGCGGACGACATCTCCACCATGGAGGGCGGACAGCGCATCGTCGACACCGCCCTCGCCCAGTACGGGCGCATCGACGGCGTCGTCTGCGTCGCCGGCATCCTGCGCGAACGGATGCTGTTCAACATGTCCGAAGCCGAATGGGACCCGGTCGTCGCCACCCACCTCAAGGGCACCTTCACCGTCTTCCGGGCGGCCTCCGCCGTCATGCGCAGGCAGGGCACCGGCACCCTCATCGGCTTCACCAGCGGCAACCACCAGGGCTCCGTCGCCCAGGCCAACTACAGCGCCGCCAAGGGCGGGATCATCTCCCTCGTCCGCAGCGCCGCCCTCGGCCTCAACAAGTACGGGGTCACCGCCAACGCCGTCGCCCCCGTCGCCCGCACCCGCATGTCCGCGAACGTCCCCATGGAACTCAAGGAGATCGGCGAGCCCGAGGACGTCGCCGCCCTCGTCACCTACCTCCTCAGCGACCGCGCCAAGGACGAGGGCATCACCGGGCAGGTCTACACGATCGCCGGACCCAAGATCGCCGTCTGGGCGCAGCCCCGCGAACTGCGCGCCGGCTACGCCGAAGGCTCCTGGACCCCCGAGAAGATCGCCGACTTCCTGCCCGGCACCGTCGGCACCGACCCGATGCCGATGCTCGCGCAACTGGAGGCCATGGCAAGGGCGGCGGCCGCCAAGGACCGCCCCAACGCGTGAGGGGGAGCCGGTGGACTTCAGCTTCGGGACCGAGGACGGGGAGCTGCGGCCCCGCGCCCGCGCCTGGCTCGCACAGCACCTCACGGGCCCCTACGAACGGGCCGTCGGCCTCGGCGGGCCCGGCAGCGAGCACCAGGAGGTGGCCACCCGCCGCGCCTGGGAACGGGAACTCGGCCGCGGCGGCTGGATCGGCACGGGCTGGGACCTGCCCGCCGGGACCTACGGGCAGCAACGGCTCTCCCTCACCGGCCAGGTCGTCTGGGCCGAGGAGTACGCGGCGCTGCGCGCACCCGGCCGGGTCGGCCACATCGGCGAGAACCTCCTCGCCCCCACCCTGATCGCCTACGGCACCCCCGAACAGCAGGCCCGCCACCTCCCCGCCATCGCCCGCGGCGAGGAACTGTGGTGCCAGGGCTACAGCGAACCCGGCGCCGGATCCGACCTGGCCGGGGTGCGCACCACCGCCGTGCGCGACCCGGCCGACGGGCTGCTGCGCGTCACCGGGCAGAAGATCTGGACCTCCCTCGCCCACGACGCCGACCGGTGCTTCGTCCTGGCCCGCACCGAAGCCGGTTCGCGCCGCCACCGGGGCCTGTCCTTCCTCCTCGTGCCCATGGACCAGCCCGGCCGGATCGAGGTCCGGCCCATCCGCCAGATGTCCGGCACCGCCGAGTTCAACGAGGTCTTCTTCGACGGCGCCGTCGCCACCGACGTCGTCGGCGGGGAGGGCAACGGCTGGACCGTCGCCATGGGCCTGCTCGCCCTCGAACGGGGCGTGTCCACCCTCGTCCAGCAGATCGGCTTCGCGGCCGAACTGGAACGGGTGATCGACGCCTACGTGGCCTCCGCAGCCCCCGACCCCGCCCTGCGCGACGACCTCGTACGCCAGTGGGCCGAGCTGCGGACCATGCGGTGGAACGCCCTGCGCACCCTCGGGACCGCCGGGGACGCGGGCGCGCCGAGCGTGGCCAAGCTGCTGTGGGGCCGCTGGCACCGGCGGCTCGGCGAGCTGGCCGTGGCCGTACGGGGCGCGGCGGCGACCGCCGGACCCGGCCCGTGGTCGCCGCAGGTCCCGTACGGGGCGGGGCTCGACGAGGAACAGCGCCTCTTCCTGTTCACCCGCGCCGACACCATCTACGGCGGCTCGGACGAGATCCAGCGGAACATCATCGCCGAGCGGGTGCTCGGCCTGCCTAAGGAGCCCAGGTGAGAGGCGTCGTGTTCGACGGCAAGCAGGCCCAGGTGGTCGCGGACCTGGAGATCCGGGATCCGGGGCCGGGGGAGGTGCTCGTCGCGATCGGTGCGGCGGGGCTGTGCCACAGCGACCTGTCGGTGATCGACGGGACGATCCCGTTCCCGCCGCCGGTGGTGCTCGGGCACGAGGGCGCGGGGGTGGTGGAGGCGGTCGGCGCCGGGGTCACGCACGTGGCGCCCGGCGACCACGTGGCCCTGTCGACGCTCGCGAACTGCGGGGCGTGCGCCGACTGCGACCGGGGCCGGCCCACCATGTGCCGCAAGGCGATCGGGATGCCGCAGCAGCCGTTCTCCCGCGGCGGGAAGCCGCTCTACCAGTTCGCCTCCAACTCGGCCTTCGCGGAGCGCACGATCGTCAGGGCCGTCCAGGCGGTGAAGATCCCCGCAGACATCCCGCCGGCCTCGGCCGCGCTGATCGGCTGCGGGGTGCTCACGGGCGTCGGGGCCGTCCTGAACCGGGCGAAGGTGGACCGGGGCGAGTCGGTGGTCGTCATCGGCACCGGCGGCATCGGGCTCAACGTGCTCCAGGGCGCGCGGATCGCGGGAGCCACCACCATCGTGGCGGTGGACGCGAACCCGGCCAAGGAGGCGGTGGCCCGGCAGTTCGGCGCCACCCACTTCATCGACGCCTCGGCGGTGGCGGACACCCCGGCCGCCGTCCGCGAGATCCTGCCGACGGGCGCGGACCACGCCTTCGAGTGCGTGGGCAGTGTCAAGCTGATCCGGCAGGCGATCGACCTGCTGGACCGGCACGGGCAGGCCGTCCTGCTCGGCGTGCCCGGCTTCAAGGAGGAGGCGTCCTTCCTCGTGTCGTCCATGTACCTGGACAAGACGATCATGGGCTGCCGGTACGGGTCCTCGCGCCCCCAGCGCGACATCGCCCTGTACGCCGAGCTGTACCGGCAGGGGAAGCTGCTGCTGGACGAACTGGTGACGGAGACCTACCCGGTGGAGGACTTCGCGAAGGCCGTCGACGATGCCCACCACGGACGGGTGGCGCGCGGGGTGCTCACCTTCTAGGCGCGCCGTACGGGGTGGCGGTGAGCAGCAGGGGGCCGGTCACGCCCTGCGCGGCGCAGCCCTCGGCGAGGAACGCGGCCGGCCACCCCAGGGCGTCGAGGGACCGTTCGGAGAGCCCGCCCGTCACCACGATCCGGTGCCGGGCGGGCCCGCCCCACAGCGCGTCGACGGGCGCGGCACCGGGCAGGGCGGCGCCCTCCGGGGCGGCCCCGCTGTCCAGGGTGACGCGTACGGGGACGGCGGCGCCCTCCGCGGCACCCGCGAACGTCAGTCGGCCAGGCGGCCGAAGCGGCCCTTGTGGAAGAGGAGCGGGTCGCCCTCGCCGGCCGCGCCCATGGCCTCGACCCGGCCCACCACGATCAGGTGGTCCCCGCCGGTGTGGACGGCGTGGATCCGGCAGTCGATCCAGGCGGGCACGGCGTCGAGCTGGGGCGATCCGGTGACGGGCGCGGGCCGGTGGGCGATCCCGGCGAACTTGTCGGCGCCGCTCACCGCGAAGGACCGGCACAGTTCGCCCTGCTCGGCCCCGAGGATGTTGACGCAGAACACCCCGGCGCGGGCGATCCGCGGCCAGGTGGTCGACGTACGGGCCACCATGAAGGTGACCAGGGGCGGGTCCAGGGAGAGCGAGGCGAAGGACTGGCAGGCGAAGCCGGCCGGGCCCTCCTCCCCCTCCGCCGCCGGGGCGGTGATGACGGTGACCCCGCTCGCGAAGTTCCCGAGGACGGCCCGGAACTCGGCGGGGCTGACGGGCGCGCGCTCGTCCTCCCCGACGGCCCGCAGGTCGGGGCGGGGCAGGGCGTCGACGCGGTCGGGCTCCGCCCCCGTGGAGGTGGGGGAGCCGACCGACCTGAGGTATCGGACGACGGTGGCCGCCATCCCTGCGTGTCCCATCACGCCACCGATTGAACCTGACGGTTCGTCAGATAGGAAGGGGGGCGCCCGAACGGGTGAAACGCCCCGGCCCTCGTGGCCCGTACGGGCCCCCGCGCGCGGGGGCTCGGCATGGTGGCGGGTGGACTCGTACAGGCGTCCCCGTACTCCAGGAGGAGAAGCCATGCTCGGCACCGACTTCCGCACCGGATCCCCCAACTGGCTCGACCTCGGCAGCCCCGACACCGCGGCCGCCGCCGCCTTCTACGCCCGGGTCTTCGGCTGGAAGTTCGTCTCCGCCGGGCCCGAGGCCGGCGGGTACGGCTTCTTCCAGCTCCAGGGCAAGACCGTCGCCGCGCTCGGCCCGCTCACCGAGGAGGGGGCCCGGTCCGCCTGGATGGTGCACTTCCAGACCGCCGACGCCCGCGCCACCGCCGAAGCCGTCCGGGCCGGGGGCGGGAGCGTACGGATGGAACCCATGGACGTCATGGGGGAGGGCTGGCTCGCCCAGTTCACCGACCCGCAGGGCGTGGAGTTCGCCTGCTGGCAGCCCGGCAAGACCGGTGGTCTGGGCCTGGCCTCCGACGTGAACTCCCTGGTGTGGGTGGAGCTGCACGTGCCGGACCCGGTCGCGGCCGTCGCCTTCTACCGCGGCCTGTTCGGGTGGCGGGCCGCGGAGATGCGGACCCCCGGCATGCTGTACCGGGTGCTCAGCGTCGCCGACGGCGACCAGCAGGAGGGCTCCTTCGGCGGCGTCGCCCCGCAGGGCGAGGGCGCCGGCGGGGGATCGAACATCGTGCCGCGCTGGGTGCCCTACTTCAACGTCGCCGACGTGGACGCCACCGTCACGGCCGTCGAGGGCGGGGGCGGCGAGGTCCTGATGCCGCCCGTGGACGTGCCGGCGGTAGGGCGGATCGCGTGGGCCTCCGACCCGGCCGGGGCGGTGTTCGCCCTGCTGAGGCCGGACCCGCAGATGTAGGCGGGGTCTCAGCGGCCCCGGTACTCGGGCGTGCGGCGCTCCTTGAAGGCGGCCACGCCCTCGTTCGCGTCGGCCGTGGTCATGTTCAGCTCCTGGGCGGTGGCCTCGGCGGCCAGCGCGGTCGCCCGGTCGCTGTCCAGGGAGGCGTTGACCAGCTGCTTGGTCAGCACCAGGGCGCGGGTCGGGCCCTGGGCGAGGCGCTCGGCCCAGGCGCGGGCAGCGGCCTCCAGCCCGTCGGCGGGGACCACCTTGTTGACGAGGCCGAGGCGGGCCGCCTCCTCGGCGGGGACGGCGTCGCCGAAGAACAGCAGCTCCTTGGCCTTCTGCGGGCCGAGGAGGCGGGGCAGGAGGTAGGCGCCGCCACCGTCGGGGACGAGGCCGCGGCGGACGAACACCTCGATGAAGCGGGCGCCTTCGGCGGCGATCACCAGATCGCAGGCGAGCGCGAGGTGGGCGCCGATGCCGGCGGCGGTGCCGTTGACCGCGGCGATGACGGGCTTCTCGCAGTCCAGCACCGCCGTGATCAGGCGCTGTGCGCCGAGGCGGATCATGCGGGATACGTCGCCGGCGGTACGGGGGGCCTGCGGCGCGGTGGGCGTGGCGGGGGTGGTGGGGGGTGAGCTGCGGAGGTCGGCGCCCGCGCAGAAGCCCTTGCCGGTGGCGGTGAGGACGACGGCCCGTACGGCGGGGTCGGCGGAGGCCTCGGCGAGCAGGGCGATGACGTGCTCGCGCTGCTCCCAGGTGACGGCGTTCAAGGCCTCGGGGCGGTTGAGGGTGATCCAGGAGACGCCGCCCTCCAGGCGGTGCAGGACCTCGTCCACGGGGGCTCCGTTCGGGGGGTTGGCGGGTCGGAGGCGATGGCCGGGCGGGCTTCCGGGGCGCGGGGCCGGGTGAAATCCAGCCCCGCCGGCGTTCGAGGCGCGGGGGTCCGGGGGCCGGCCCCCGGGGTGTGGGCGCGGGGCCCCGGGAAACGACCGGCCAGGTCAGCGGCAGACGGCCAGGGCGTCCAGGGCCACCGCCCCCTGGCCCCGGGGGAGGACCATCAGGGGGTTGATGTCCAGCTCGGACAGGACGTCACCCAGTTCCAGCGCCATCCGCTGGACCCGGAGGATGACCTCCACCAGTGCGTCCACGTCGGCCGGGGGGGCGCCCCTGACCCCCTCCAGGAGCGGGTGGCCGCGCAGTTCGGTGAGCATGTGGCGGGCCTGGTCCTCGCCGAAGGGCGGTACGCGTACCGCCGCGTCGTGCAGGACCTCCACCAGGACGCCCCCGAGGCCCACGGTGACGGTGGGGCCGAAGAGGTCGTCCTGGGTGACGCCGACGACCATCTCGACGCCCCGCTCGACCATCTGGCAGACGAGGACGCCGTCCAGAGGGATGTTCTCGTAGCGGGCGATGTCGGTGAGTTCCCGGTACGCGTCGCGGATCTGGCTCGCCGACGTGAGGCCGATCTTGACCAGTCCCAGTTCGGTCTTGTGCCCCAGCTGGGGGCCCGAGGCCTTCATGACGACCGGGTAGCCGACCAGGCCGGCGGCCCGGACGGCCGCCGCCGCGCTGGTGACGAGCTGCTCGCGGGGGACCCGGATCCCGTAGGCGCGCAGGAGCTGCTTGGCCGCGTGTTCGCTGAGCTGCTGGCCGGGCCGCATCAGGGCCTGGGCCTTGCGGAAGGACGGGGAGGGGGTGCGCGGGGCGTCGTCGAAGGGGGAGCGGTAGGAGGCGGTGAAGCGGTGGTGGCCGAGGTAGGCGCGGACGGCGGTGATGCAGTTGCCGAAGGTGCGGAAGGTGGCCACGCGGGAGGAGCCGAGCAGGGTGGTGCGGTAGGCCTCCTCGGTGCCTATGGGGGAGCCCCAGATGACGCAGACGAGTTTGTCCGTCTGTTCGGCCGCGTCCACCAGGTCCTGGGCGAGCCGGTCGCTCATCGGGGGGAAGGGGCCGGTGATCGGGCAGATCAGGACGCCGACGGAGGGGTCGGCGAGGATCGCGTCGATGATCTTGCGGCCGCGCCAGTCGCCGACGGGGTGGCCGCCGTTGTCGACGGGGTTGGCGACGCCCAGGTACTCGGGGATCCACTGGTGGAGTTCCCGCTGCTTGGCCTCGGAGAGGGTGGGCAGGGTCAGGCCCGCCTCGGTGGCGAGGTCGGAGAAGTGGGCGCCGGTGCCGCCGGAGATGGAGTAGACGACCACCCCGTCCGCCCGGGGCGCACGGGCCCGGGCGAGGAGGGCGGCGGTGTCCTGGAGCTCGTCCAGCCCGTCGACGCGGATCACGCCGAACTGCCGCATGGCGGCGTCCACGACGGTGTCGGCCCCGGTGAGCTTGCCGGTGTGGGAGGCGGCCGTACGGGCGCCGGTCTCGGTGCGGCCCACCTTGACGGCGACGACGGGGACGCCGTTGCGGGCGGCCCGGTCGGCGGCCAGGAGGAACTGGCGGCCGTCCTTGAGGCCCTCGACGTAACAGGCGATGGCCCCTACCTCGGGCTGCTCGGCGAAGTACGAGATGAAATCGGAGGTCTCCAGGTCGGCCTCGTTGCCCGTCGGCGCCCAGTGGGACAGGCGGATGCCGAGTTCCTGGAGGGTGTAGACGGGGCGGCCCTGGTGGCCGGACTGGGTGATGAGGGCGATGGCGGGGCCTTCGAGGTCCTCGCGGAACTCCTCGAAGGCGTTGAGGTTGGTGTTCGGCCCCAGCAGGCGCAGGCCGGAGCGCTGGACGGCGGTCGTCAGGCGGGCCTGGGCGGCGGCGCCCGCTTCGCCGGTCTCGGCGAAGCCGGAGGCGAAGGCCACCGCGAACTTCACCTTGGTGTCGGCGAGTTGCTCGATGACGGGGGCCGGGTCCGAGACGAGGAGGACGGCGAGGTCCACCTCTTCGGGCAGGTCGGCCACGGAGGCGTGGCAGGGCAGCCCGAAGACGGTGGCGCGGGTGGGGTGCACGGGGTGGATGCGGGCGCCGACGCGCCCGGCCCAGGCGATGAGCTGCCGCGTGATGCCGGTGTTGGGTCTGCCGTCGGCGTCGGAGGCGCCGACGACCGCCACGGACTCGGGCCGGAAGAACCGGTCCAGGTCGGGCACATCGGAGTGCAGGGGCCGTCCGCTGACGTCCAGTTCGGCCGTGTCCCCGTCGGACGGTGCCGCCGTGGAGTGGACGGCCGTCCTGGGGGTCTCCCCGCAGGCCTCGACACGTGCGCGGAAGTCGGTGGTGAGGGTGCCGTGAGTAGATCCAAGCATCGTTCCGCCCGCTCCTGCTCGATGAACCTCGATGAAATCCATAGCTGACGCGTTGTCAGATTACTGAACTGACGCGCCGTCAGGAACAGGGATGCGCAGGAAAGGTGGTGGAGGTGGTGTGCCTGAACCGTGACAGAGGCCTCCGCGTGCGGTCCAGGCCCGTTTCGGCCTAGACGCAGGACCGCCGCCGCGACAGGGCCTTCGCGATCCGCTCCGCGTCCCGGGCGAGCTCGCGGAGCATGCCGCTGATGGGGTTGGTGAACCCGGTGAAGTACAGGCCGGGGGCCCCGGCCGGGGTGCGGGGCCCGTGGGCGAGGGGGCGTCCGCGCCCGTCCAGTACGCCGAGGTGGCCCACCAGGCCCTCCAGGGCCCGCCCGTAACCCGTCGCCGCGATCACCGCGTCCGGGGTGATCCGCGTACCGTCCGCCAGCACCACCCCGGCCCCGTCGAAGGAGGTGACGGCCGCCACCGGCTCCACCTCGCCCCGGCGCACGGCGTCGATCAGACCCGCGTCCTGTACCGGGATCGCCCCCTGCCGCACCCTGCTGTACAGGCCGGTCGAGGGCCGCGGCAGCCCGTACGCCGACAGGTCCGGGACCGAGGTCCGCGCCACGAGCGCCCCCAGCCGGTCCACGAACCGCACCGGCAGCCTCCGTACGAGGATCCCCGTGCGCTGCGCCGGCCACCCGGCCGTCGAGCGGCGCACGATGTGCGGGGCGGTGCGCACCGCGAGCCGCACCCGCGCGGCCCCGCCCTCCACGAGGTCCACGGCTATCTCGGCGCCGGTGTTCCCGGCCCCGACGACGAGCACGTCCTGCCCGGCGTACGGCCCCGGCTCCCGGTAGGCGGCGGCGTGCAGCAGCCGCCCGGTGTACTCCTCGCGGCCCGGCCAGTCGGGCAGCGCCGGCGTGTGGTTGAAGCCGGTGGCCACGACCACGGCCCCGGCGGCCAGCATCCGCCCGCCCGAGGCGTGCAGGGTCCAGCCCTCCCCGTCGGCGGCCCGTTCGATCCGGGTCACCTCGACGCCCGTGACCAGCTCCAGGGCGTGGAACTCCGCGTACTTCTCCAGGTAGCGGACCACGTCCGCCCGCGCGACCCAGCGCCCGAACCGCCTCGGTATCGCCAGTCCGGGCAGGGCCGACAGGCGCCGGGTGGTGTGCAGGCGCAGCCGCTCGTAGTGCCCCCGCCAGGAGGCGCCGACGGAGCCGGACTTCTCGACGACCACCGCGCGCACCCCCCGGGCGCGCAGCGCGGCGGCGACGGCGAGGCCGCCGGGGCCCGCGCCGATCACGTACACGGGGCGGGGCTCGGTGAGGGTCAGGTCGGGCTCGGACATGAGCAGTGATCGTATCGACACACAGCGTTGATGGGTCTCGGACGAGGAGGGAATCGATTGCGGATCGATCACGGCCGCCCGGACGTCCCTCCCGGCGTTGCTGCGCGGCCGCCGGGCCGCCGCACTGCCACAGTGGAGGGCCCCGGCCCGTCCCCGAGAGGAACGCGCGATGTGGCAGCCCGACGGGTGGGACGTACGCGTCCGCCTCGGAATCCTCACCCCGCACGCCGACGTCGGCCCCGAGTCGGAGCTGCGCGCCATGGCCCCGGCCGACGTGGGCCTGCACACCGCCCGGGTGCCGTTCGCGGCGATGGGGCGCGGGGGTGCGATGGACCCGGTCCTTCCGCTGGCCCCCGTGCGCGCCTTCGCCGAGCCCCCGGGCGTGGACGAGGCCGCCGCTCTGCTCGCCGCGGCGCCGGTGGCGGCGATCGCCTTCGCCTTCACCTCCTCCGCCTACGTCATCGGGCCGCGCGGCGAGGGACACATGCTGGCCCGGCTGGGGGAGCGGGCCCACGGCCTGCCGGTGGTCGCCACCTGCGCCGCCGCGGTCGAGGCCCTGCGGGCGCTGGGGGCCGGGCGGATCGCCCTCGTGGACCCGCCGTGGTTCGACGACACCCTCACCGACCTGGGGCGCGGCTACTACGAGGACTGCGGGTTCGAGGTCGCGTACGCCGCCCCGTGCGGGCTCCCCAGCGGCCAGACGCTGATCGGCCCCGAGGCCCTGCACGACTGGGTGGCGTCGCGCGTGCCCGACGCCGCCGAGGCGGTGGTGATCGGCGGGAACGGCTTCCGCGCCGTCGGGGCGATCGGGGCCCTGGAGGCCACCCTGGGCCGGCCGGTCCTGAGCGCGAACCAGGTCCTGCTGTGGGCCGCGCTGCGCGCGGCGGGCGCGCGGGCGGGCGGTATCGCCGGGTACGGGCGGCTGTTCGCCCACCCCTGAGCCCGGCCGCCGCGCACGGTCCGCCGCCCGCGCCCCGCAGCCCCCTTGCGGGATCGCCGCCGATCCGCTGAACTGACGTACCGTCAGATCAGTGGGTCGAGTGGGGGTGGGTGAGGGATGCAGACCATCTGGCTCAGCGGCGCCGAATGGCTCGCCGTGCTGCGCATCGGGCTCGGCCTGTGGTGGCTGGAGAGCTGGCGCCACAAGGACAAGAAGGGCTGGTTCGAGCGCGGCACCGGCATCGCCTGGGCCGCCGACGTCGCCGGGAAGCACCGCTGGCCCTTCGTGAGGAGCGGCTTCGCCAAGGTCGTCCGGCCCCGCCCGAAACTGATGGCCTACATCGTCGTCTACGCCGAACTCGCCCTGGGTCTGGGCCTGGTGCTCGGCTTCCTGACCCCGGTGGCCTTGATCGGCGGACTGCTGCTGAACCTGCTCTACCTGGTGCTGATGATCCACGACTGGGCCGAGCAGGGCCAGAACGCGATGATGGCGCTCATCTCGCTCGTCGCCCTCTTCGCCATGGCCTGGCAGGCCTGGTCCCTCGACGCGACGATCGGAATCCTCCTGTGAGCACCCCGCGCCACGACCTCCCGGAGCCGGACGAGTTCACCCGCCCCTACTGGGACGCCGCCGCGGCCGACCGGCTCCTGCTGCGCCGCTGCGCCGACTGCGGGCGCGCCCACCACTACCCGCGCGAGTTCTGCCCCTTCTGCTGGGCCGGCGAGGACCGGGTCGCGTGGGAGGAGGCGAGCGGCCGGGCGAGCCTCTACACCTGGTCGGTGGTCCACCGCAACGACCTCCCGCCCTTCGGCGGGCGCGTCCCGTACGTGGCCGCCGTCGTCGACCTCGCGGAAGGGCCCCGGATGATGACGGAGGTCGTCGACTGCCCGCACGACGCCCTCCGCATCGGCATGCCCCTGGAGGTCACCTTCCGGGAGGCGGCGGAAGGCGTCCGCGTGGCCGTCTTCCGCGCGGCCTGACCCCGTACCGCGGGAGGGCGTCTACGGCCAGAGGAGCTCGCGCTCCCACGTCCCTCCGGCCGCGCGCCGGTAGCGCAGGCGGACGTGGCGCCGGGCGGCGTCCCCCTGGAAGAACTCCACCTCGGCGGGATCGAGTACGTACCGGGTCCAGGTCGGGGCGGGCGCGTCCGGTTCGGCTCCGGCCAGCTCCCACGCCGCCGCCGAGGCCCGCGCCAGCTCCTGGGCCGAGTCCAGCACCTCGCTCTGCCGCCCGGTCAGCGCGGCCGCCAGCGCCCCGCGCGAGCGCACCGCCAGGTCCGCCCTGCTCTCCTCGGGCCCGCACGCCCCGACCCGGCCGCGGATCCGGACCTGCCGGCCCACCGCGGGCCAGTAGAAGCAGAGCGCCGCCTGCGGGTGCCGCGCCAGCTGGCGCCCCTTGGCACTGGTGGCGTGCGAGGCGAAGTGCCAGCCGCGCTCGTCGGCGTCGTGCAGCATCAGGATCCGGACGTCGGGCCGCCCCTCGGCGTCCACCGTCGCCAGGCTCATGGTGTGCGGCTCGGTCTGCCCCGACCGGGCGGCCTGGACGAACCACTCCCGGAACAGGGCCAGCGGCCCGTCGGGAGCGGCCTCCGGGTCGAAGGCCGGGAGCTCGGTGTCCCATACCCGCAGGGAGTGCAGGGTGGTGTGGAAGTCGCTGGTCATGCGGCCAGGCTAAGGCCGTGACCCGGTGGGCCGGCCGGGTCCTGGCATTAGGGTGCTCGGCCATGGACATGCACAGAGTTGCGGCGCGGGGGCTGCTGGCCCTCGCCGTGACGGCGGGCGCCGCGGCGGCCGCCGTCCCCTTCTGCGACCGGCCCGGGGGCCTGGCCCTGCTGGCCGAACTGAACCACCCCGTCCTGCTCGCCTGCCTGGCCGCCGTCCTCCTCGCCGGAGCGGCCCTGCTCGCCTCCCGCCGGCCCGGCGTCCGCAAGGGCGCCGGCCTCGCCCTGGCCGGGACGGCCGTCCTGGGCGTGCTCGCCGTCCCCGCGTACGCGGTGGTCGCCGACCCCTTCCCGGACCGCGAGTGGGACGTCCCCGCCCCCGACGGATCCGCCCGCCGCCTGGTCGTGGAACGGGGCATCGGCCTGACCGACCCGGTCTGGCGGATCTACGTGGACGCGGGCCGCTTCCCGAACACCCGTCGGTACCCCGTCGCCGAGTACGCCGCCGATTACCCCCGGGGCGTCCTGGAGGCCACCTGGACGGACCCTTCCCACATCAGGCTGATCGACCTCGACCACACCCACCACGACCTCCGCGTCACCCCCGACGGCCGCCCGCTGGACCCGCTGACCTGGTAGCGGGGCGGGGCCGGGCGGGCGGGGCGGGGCGGGGCGTGGTCCGCGGGGGTACGTAGCAGACCGGGCCCCCCGGCGTCAGCGCAAGGGCCGAGACCGCCCCGGTGCGGCCGCGGCGGTGGGAGCATGGGCCGGCTGGACGAGGCCACCAGGGGGTGCCATGAGCGACGACGTACGCAAGAGGCTTGCCGGACTCGGGCTGCGGCTGCCGGAGGTGAGTCCGCCCAAAGGCGCGTACGTGCCGGCCGTGCGCAGCGGGAGGTACGTCTTCGTCGCGGGGCAGATCCCGCTGACGGACGGCGAGTTGACGCGGACCGGCCGGGTCGGCGCCGAGGTGTCGCCCGAGCGGGCCAGGGAACTCAGCCAGCAGTGCGCGCTGGCGGCCCTGGCGGCCGTGGACTCGGTGGTACCGCTGGAATCGGTGACGCGGGTGGTGAAGGTGGTCGGGTACGTGTCCTCGGCGCCCGGGTTCATCCGGCAGGCCGGGGTGGTGGACGGGGCGAGCGAACTGTTCGTGGAGGTGTTCGGCGACGCCGGCCGGCACGCGCGCAGCGCGGTCGGGGTGGACGTCCTGCCGCTGGACTCGCCCGTGGAGATCGAGATCGTCGTGGAGATCGCGCCCGGAGACGGGGACCCCGCGTAGGGGCGCGTGCGGCCGGGGCGCCCGCACGGGCGCCCCGCCGGTCCGGCGTCCCGTCAGGAGATGGGGACCGCCGTGCCGGTGACCTCGATGCCCGCCGCGGGATCCACCGGCACGCCCACCGTGATCAGGCTCGGGCGCCCCATGTCCACACCCTGGTGGACGGTCAGGCGGGCCGGCGTGGCGATCAGACCGAGGGCGCGCAGGTAGCCGCCGAAGGCGGCGGCCGCCGCGCCCGTCGCCGGGTCCTCGACCACGCCGCCGGGCGGGAACGGGTTGCGGGCGTGGAAGACGGACTCCGACTCGCGCCGCACGAGGGTGATCGTCGTCCAGCCCCGGCGCGTCATCAGCTCGGCGAGCGCCGCCCGGTCGTAGTCCAGGTCCGCGAGCCGCTCCCGGCTCGCGGCCGCGATCACCGGATGCCAGGCACCCGCGTACGCGGCCCGCGGCGGCAGGGCCGGGTCGAGATCGGCGGGGGACCAGCGCAGCGCCGCCAGCAGCTCGGTCAGGTCGGCCTCCGCGAGGGCCTCCGTACGCGGCTCCACACTCACCAGCGTGGCCGTGACGGCGCCGTCCGGGCCGACCGAGGTGGTCACCGGGACCGGTCCCGCCTGGGTGTGCAGCAGCAGGTCACCGGCGCCGTGCCGACGGGCGTGGGCGACGGCGGTGGCGATGGTGGCGTGCCCGCAGAAGGGCACCTCGGCCTTCGGGCTGAAGTAGCGGATGTCGAACGCGCCGTCCTGGCGCGGAACGACGAACGCCGTCTCCGAGTACCCGACTTCCGCCGCGGTGGCGGCCATCGTCGCCTCGTCGAGGCCGGTGGCGTCCAGCACCACCCCCGCCGGGTTGCCGCCCCGGGGGTCGGTGCTGAAGGCCACGTAGCGCAAGAGGTCCATCCCCCGAACGTAGCCGTCCGGCCACGGACCGTCAAAATCCGGTGCAGGCGTTCACGTTGACGGCCGTGCGGCCGGACGGCCGGTCCTCCGCAGGGTCGGTGCGCCGGGCGGTCGGTGCGCCGGTCCGGCGGACCGCTTCAGGCCCAGGTGAGCAGTCGGCCGGACGCGGAGACCCCCACCGCGAACCCCAGTGCGATCCTGCGGTCCCCGTGGCTGGGCCGTACCGCGTGGAAGAAGCGCGGGTCGATCAGCAGGCCCTCGCCGACCTCCGGCGTCAGCTCGATGGACTCGGCGCCGCGCACCACCGCCTCGTCGTACCCGTAGGAGGCGTTCGGCAGCCGGTACGCCTCGTCCTCCGGCTGCCAGCGGTGCCGCCACAGCACCGTCTCACCGCCCGAGGGCGGCACGCTGAGGTAGAGGTTGAAGGCGAACTGGCCGATCAGCGGGGTGTCGAGCAGGTCCTGCGCGTACTCGCGCAAGGCGTCGTCGAAATGGACCTGGAAGCCCTGGTTCGGCTCCCGGGCCACCCCGTCGCCCATCTCCCGGCCGCCCCGCCGGCCCACCGCCACGCCCGGCGGCCAGTGCGTGGCGATCCCCTCGCGGCAGGTGCGGAAGGGGTCGAAGGACAGGCCCAGCCCCTGCCAGGCCTCGCGGTGCCCCTCCAGGGCCTTCCAGTAGCCGTCGGCGACCCCGCCGTCCGCCATGTGGTCGCTGACGCCCACCCCGAACCGCATCACCGGCGGGTGGATGCGGTTCGTCCCGTAGGAGTCAAACTCCCGCTCCTTCAGGGCGGCGAGCACCTCCTCGCAGCGCTCCCGCGACAGGAAGCCGGGCACCCGGACCGCCGCGTACCGGCCGGCGGCGAGGCCGGCCAGCAGCTCGTACGAGAACACCGGGGCGGTGACGGCCCGGAAGAAGGGGTCGTGCGGTGGAGTCGGTAACAGGTGGTCCGTGGATTGCGCTGACGTCATTCGATCGCCCCCCGGTCATCGAGAACAGATGAAGAGAACGGAACAGGAAGCAGCGGCGGTACGGATGTGCGGTGGATACGACTGGACGACCCTACGGATGTACGACTAGCCCGGATGCGCCCCGCTGGTGGCGCGGAACGCGGTCTTGGCGTCGAGTTCGAGCGCCTGCCGCCCCGCCTCCAGCGCCTCCAACGCGATGCGTCTGCCGACCTCCGCCTGCATCTCCTCCAGGTCGCTCCCCGGGGCACCCCACTGCAGGGACTGGTCGTCGTTCGTATCGGTGGGGAGAGCGTTCATCGGCGGACCTCCGAGCATTTCGGTGTGGGACGCGTCACACAGAGTGAGGCACGGCCAGGCTACGCGCAAGCCCGCAACGGCCGGTGGAATTCGGCACGACTGCCCACGAAAGAGGGAGGTTTCAGCCCGGCATCTCCCGCTCCAGCTTCTCCAGCAGCGCCTTGGCCTGCACGGACAGCGGATGCTCCGAAGCCACCACCCGGTCGAGGTCGTGCACCAGCGCGCGAAGCCGCTTCACGGCTTCCGGCGTGCGCCCACGGATCCCGAGGAGCACCAGGACGTAGGTGAACCGGAACCGCATCACCAGATTGGAGTCCGCCGGCTGCGACGCGTCCCGCAGCGCCTCCCGGATGACCTGCTCCGCCTCGTCCTCGCGGGCCTGCCCCAGCAGGGCGTGCGTCAGCGTCTCGCCCACCCGCAGGATCTCGGGCGTGGACGGCGGCCAGTGGTTGCGGCGGCTGATGTCGAGGATCTGCCGGGCCTCCGCCTCCGCGTCCTCGTACCGGTCGCGGGCCAGCATCGCCCGCGCCAGCGTGTGCCGCACCACGAGGGTGTCGTAGTTCTCCGGGCCGCGCACCAGGGTCTCCGCCTCGACGATCGAGCGCAGCATCAGCTCGACCCGCTCCTTCTGGTCCTTGTCCCCCTTCTGCTCGTTGATCGCACGGGCGAGCTTGTGCCGGCTGGCCAGGGTGTCGGCGTCGTTCTCGCCCAGGATCCCGGTGCGCGCCTCCACCACCAGCCGCAGTTCCTCCTCGGCCTCCGTCAGCTGCTCGCGGTCCAGGTGGATGCGGCCCTTCTCGTGGCGCAGCCCCAGGATCTCCCGGTCGTCGACGTCGAAGCCGTAGGAGCCGCAGCCCGTGATCAGGGACTGGACCAGGTCGTACGCGGGCACCAGCAGGCCCATCGCGATCAGGTAGCGCGCCGTCAGCCGGGCCAGCTCCAGGGCCGCGGTGCGCACGGTGCGGTCGTCCGGCCGCTGCTCGCCGAGCAGGATGGCCCGGGAGACCTCCAGCGCGTGCGGGGCGAGCGCGGACCACAGCGGCCAGTTGGCGGGGTGGTCGGGATTGCGGTGGAGGGTGGCCGACAGCACCATCCGCACGGCCAGCCCGTAGTAGTCCGCGGACCGGTTCCGTACCTCCACGTTCTCGCGCAGCACCCCGTGCACCACGGGGTGCAGGGTCAGTACGTGGGCCAGGTCGCGCTCCGCCACGCCCTCGCGCTCGTAGGCGTCGACCAGCCCGAAGTCCTCCAGCCCGGCCAGCGCGGCGTCGGTCTGCGCCGGGGTGGCTCCCGGGAACAGCGGCGACTGGCCGAGCACGGGACCGGCGAGCAGGCAGCGGTAGGGGATCGGGGAGATGCTCAGGCAGGCCAGGACCTTCAGCAGCGTCGCCGACTGGTTCAGCCGGCGCTCGACCAGCAGGTCCAGCGCTATCCCGCAGACCTTGTCCACGATCTCCCGGCCCAGCAGCTCGCTGAGGTCGGGCCCGGTGCGGTCCTCGGTGGTCTCCACCCGCGCCGCGAAGGCCCGGCGGAAGGTCTCGAAGTCCCGGATCTCGCTGTCCAGGGAAACGTGGTTGACGGCCTTGATCGCGTCGGCGGCGTGCCGCAGGGCGAGCGGGAGTCCGCCCAGCTCCCGCGACAGCCTGCGGGCGTCCTCGTTCGTGCCGCCCAGCCCCCCGGTCCGCTCCAGCAGCAGGGAGGCGCCGTCGTCCTCGTGCAGCGGCAGGACCTTGTGGACGCCGACCCAGTCGCCCCACTTCTGCCGGTTGCCCACCCGGCTGGTGACCAGCACCGTGCCGTTGGTGTTCTGCGGCTTGCGCAGCCAGCCGGTCCCATCGGAGACCAGGCCGTCACGGGGGCCCAGCCGGGCGGGGTCATCGGCGTTGTCGAAGATCAGCAGCCAGGGGTCGGGGCAGTCGTTGAGCAGCTTCCACACCAGGTCCATGGCGCTGCCCAGCAGCCAGGCCCGCTCCACGGTGATCGAAGGGGCGCCGAGGTCGTGGGCCATCATCCGCATGCGCAGGCTCAGCTCGGGCATCGACACCCACCACACCCGGTGCCCGGCCCGCTGCGCCCGGTCGGCGACCTCCAGGGCCAGCCGGCTCTTCCCGGAGCCGCCCAGGCCCGCCAGGACGTGCACCTGCTGCCGGGCCTGCCCCGACAGCAGCTCGGCGACCAGGCTCAGCCGGTCCTGCCCCTTGAACTGCCCCTCCTCCAACTGCCCGTACGGAGGCGGCGGGAAGGGCGCCAGGTCCGCCTCCCCGGCGGCGGGCGCCGGAAGCCGCGGCCGCCCGGAATCCCCGCCCGCACCGCGGGGGGAACGGGCGGACGGCAGCACGATGCCCGTGACCCCCGGCCCGCCCCCCTGCTCCTTCTCCTCCTCGGCAGCCGCCCGGGCCACCTCCAGCAGGGCGCCGCGCACGGCCATGTAGGAGGCGGCGGAGCGGTCCTCGGGCTGGATGATCGAGAAGTGGTCCGCGGTCACCACCCCGCCCTTGGGGAAGACCCCGCGGGCCACGACCGGCGGCACGACGTCGTCGGCGGAACCCCCGTAGGCGCGGACCGGGATCGGGCACTCCTGGTCGCCGTACTCGCGGCCGTGGACCACCGCGCTCAGGACGGTGCGCTGCGCCTCGGTCACCGCCCGGTCGAAGGGCCGCAGCTGCTTCTCCTGCGGATTGCGCCACAGCTTGAGGGCCTTGCGGACCGTGAGGAAGAAGCCTGAGCCGGTGTTGGGGCAGGAGAACATCGTGAAGTGCTTGATGCGGGCCAGGTCGCGGCCCTCGCCGGTCCAGAGCTTGCGGGCCAGGAAGCGCTGGACGACGAGGCCGCCCTGGCTGTGGGTGACCAGCACGATCCGCTCGGCGTCGGCGAGCTCGGTCTCCAGGAAGGTCCCGAGCTGGTCGGCGACGTCGTCCGTCTCGGCGACCCGGCGGTCAGGACGCAGACGCACGAAGGGGGAGTCGTACTGGAAGGGGTGGACGCTGACCCAGTCGCAGAGGTCCGGATCGGAGGCGATGAGTGCCTGAAAGGCCTTCCACACCTTCGCCGAGGAGAACAGGCCGTGCACCAGGACGAGATGGACGCGAGTCCGTACCGCCATCGCGAACCTCCGCAGCCAGAAGGTGTGTTGGAGCAGAACGACTTCGGTCGCAGATGAAGAAGCAGCCGCCGTCAATGATGCACGAGGGGCGACCGAAGGGGCCAGAACGAGACACCGCCGACCCGGGTACCGGACGGCGCGCCGGGCGCGCGCCGGGGCGCACTCCTGCACGTCCTACCCGTTGTGCGTCTCGAACGTGACGACGGCCCCGTCCGTCCCCTCCCAGTGGACGCTTACGTCGACGTCGTCGATCCGGCCGTACGAAGGCGGAACGATCGAGAGGGCGAGCCCCTCCGCCGACTCGGAGATGCCGTCGGACCCAGCTCGCGAGTACGAGTGGCGCCGGTCGCCGTGCAGGGAACGGAGCCAGGGGCGGGCGTCGGCCCGGGGGATGTGGAGAGGTGAGGTTCTTGCATGGCTCCCCCTAGATCGTTTCGAACACGTTCAACGATGGGGACGCGGATTTCGAGCGGGTGGTTGCAGGGGTGGGGGCGGGCACCGGGGCTGAACGGGATCGGGGTCGGGGGGCGGCGGGACTTTGGCTGGTCCGTGTCGGGGAGGGTTTGGGGGTTTCCCGTCAGTCTCATCGTCCTTCCGCGTCGGGCCGGGCTGTCAAGGGCGCTCCCTTCGGTCGCGTCGCTTCGCGATGGCCTTCGGCCACCCTTGACAGCCCGTCCCGCCACGGAATGCCAAAGACTGCCGGGAAACCCCCAAAAGAACGGTCCACGGGGAGATCTTCGAGGGGCGGGCATCCCAGAGATGCGCGAGCCATCTCCGCCCAGTCCCGCACTCGGGCCCGCAGGGCCATCGGCCCAAGGCCCGGGGCGTCCAGGCCGCACGAAAGGGTGACCAGACCGCCCGGCGGCCCCCACACGCACCCGATCGCTACGCGCTTCGCACGGCATGGCGTCCGCCGGCCGTCTGGGGCTGGACATAAGCCGCCCACGGCCCGGGGGCCTCGATCTCTCACGCGAGCGCGGGTCGTTTGTCCCTTTTGGTGGCGATGGATGGGCTCCGGAGGGGCGCTGGTGCTGCCTGTCGGACTCTGAGGACGACTTTGTCGTCCTCAGAGTCCGACAGGACACCCGGGGACATCGATAGGCCCCTTCGGGGGCGGGGGTGATGGCCTGCCGGCCGTCAGCCGCCCGACAAGCCCGCCAACCGACCGTCTTGGGCGGCCTATGTCCAGCCCCAGACGGGTCGCAGACGCTATGCCAAGAGAAGCGCGTAGCGATCTGACGCGTGTGCCGTCCCGAAGGCATGGCCGGGCGGTCTGGTCGCCGTTTGGGGTGGTCAGGCAACACCCGGCCCGGAATCAGAACGAGGGGGCCCGTGCCTCGGGTCTGCCCAGGCGGGGAGGGCTCGTACATCTCTGGCTGGCCCCCAGGCCCTCGGTTTCCTCCCGGCCGTTTCCCTGGGGGCTTCCCGACAGTCTTTGGCATTCCGTGGCGGGACGGTCGGTCAAGGGTGGCCGAAGGCCATCGCGAAGCGACGCGACGAAGGAGCGCCCTTGAGGGACCGTCCCGACACGGAAGGACAGTGGACTGGCGGGACGCCCCCAGCCCTCCCCAGACCCGGACCAAGGGCGCACCGCCCACCCCCGACCCCGACCACCCAGCCCTCAGGCCCCCCGGCAGACCCCGCCCCCTACCCCCGCCCCCTACCCCCGCCCCAGGATCACCGCGCCCGAGGAGCAGAACCAGCCTCCCGTGCCCGACGCCAGGGCCACCTCCGGCAGTCGGCCGCCCGGCTTGGTGACCTGGCGGCCCGGGCCCGCTTCGCCGCGGAGTTGGCGTACGGCTTCGACCAGCAGGAACAGTCCGCGCATCCCCGGGTGGCAGGCCGACAGTCCGCCCCCGTCCGTGTTGACGGGGAGCTCGCCCTCCCGCAGCAGGCGGCCCTTCTCCACGTAGGCCCCGCCCTCGCCCTTCGCGCAGAAGCCGAGGTCCTCCAGGGTCACCAGGGTCATGTACGTGAAGGCGTCGTAGATCTCCGCCAGGTCCACGTCCGCCGGGGTCAGGCCGGCCCGTTCGAAGGCCAGCCGGCCCGCGACGGCCGCCGGGGAGACGGTGAAGTCCGCCCACTCCGACATCGTGGTGTGCGAGACGGAGGTGCCCGTGCCCAGCACCCACACCGGGGTCTTCGCCGTGTCGGGCACCAGGTCCTCCGCCACCAGGAGCACCGCGCAGCCGCCGTCCGAGCGGATGCAGCAGTGCAGCTTGGTGAAGGGGTCGGCGATCATCTCCGAGGAGAGGACCTCGTCCACGGTCAGCGGAGTGCGGAACATCGCGTCCGGGTTGGTGGCCGCGTTCGCGCGGGCCTGGACGGCCACCGAGGCGAGCTGCTCCAGGGTCGTCCCGTACTCGTGCATGTGGCGGCGCGCGGCCATCGCGTACTTGGAGATCAGCGTGTGGCCGTACGGGACCTCGAACTGGAGCGGCCCCCGGGCGCCGAAGGAGAGGTTCGAGGTGCGGCGGCGGGCCTTGATGTCGGCGCGGGCGGTGGATCCGTAGACCAGCAGCACGGCGTTGGCGTGCCCCGCCGCGATGGCGTCCGCCGCGTGGGCGGCCATGACCTCCCAGGTCGAGCCGCCGACCGAGGTGGAGTCCACCCAGGTGGGGCGCAGGCCCAGGTACTCGGCCACCTCGACGGGCGCCAGGGTGCCCAGGCCGGCCGAGGCGAAGCCGTCGATGACGGAGCGGTCCAGGCCGGAGTCGGCCAGTGCCCGCCGGGCGGCCTGCGCGTGCAGGGCGTAGGGGGTCGGGCCGTCGACCCGGCCGCATTCCGAGAGCGCGACGCCGGCCACCGCGACCCGGCGGCGGGGGCGGGGTTCGGGTGCGCGGGACAGGGGGCCGGAGGCGGGTCCGGATGTGGGTCCAGGCATGGGGGGACGGTACATCTGACGGTACGTCAGATGCTAGACCGTGTGCCGTCCGGCCCGATCCGCGTCCGGGCCGGCCGACCCCTGTGCTTCTCGATCCCGGCGCCCTAACATGACGCCCCGTCAGATACGCCCCCCGGTCACCGCCGGGAGGCGCCCCCGGGAGGAGCCCGACCATGGACGCCGCCTTCACCGCGGAGCAGGACGAGATACGCCGTACCCTGCGCGAGATCCTGGGCAAACGCTGCGGCCCCGACGAGGTCAAGGCCGCCGCCCGGACCGACACCGGATACGACGGGGAGCTGTGGCAGCGGCTCGCCCGGGAGCTCGGCCTGCCGGGCATCGCCGTCGCCGAGGAGTACGGCGGCGTCGGCTGCACCCCCGCCGACCTGGCCCTGGCCTGCGAGGAGACCGGCCGCGCCCTGCTGCCCTCACCCCTGCTCGCCACCGCCGGGCTCGCCGTCCCGCTGATCGCGGCCCTCGGCACCCCGGCCCAGCGCGCCGCGCTGCTGCCCCCGCTCGCGGCGGGGGAGCGGACGGCGGCGCTCGCGGTCGCGGGCCCCGCCCTGGCCACCGCCCTGGCGCTGACCGGCGAGAACGCCCCGGGCGACTGGGCGGGCGGGGGCCGCGCCGGCGGGGTCCAGGCGCGCGCCGCAACGACGGCCCCACCGGGAGCCCCCGGACCGGCCGGCCCCGCGGGCCCCGCCCCCGCCTGGCGGCTCTACGGCGAGGTCGCCCAGGTGCTCGACGGTCACAGCGCCGACCTGCTGCTCGTCGCCGCGCACACCGGAGGCTTCGCCCGCAGCCGGACCCTGCTGTTCCTGGTGCGGGCGGACGCGCCCGGCCTCGTACGCACCCGGCAGTCCACCCTCGACGAGACCCGCCCCCAGGGCCGGGTCCAACTGCGCGACGTACCGGCGGAACTGCTCGGCGACGACGAAGACGCCGACCCGCTGCCCGCCCTCGCCGCCACCGGACGCACCGCCGCCGCCGTCCTGGCCGCCGAGGCGGTCGGCGCGGCGGACCGGGCGCTGGCCCGTACGGTCGAGCACGTGTGCCGGCGCGAGCAGTTCGGCCGGCCCATCGGCTCCTTCCAGGCGGTCAAGCACCGCCTCGCCGACCTCTACGTACAGATCCAGGCGGCGCGTTCCGCCGCCTACTACGCCGCATGGGACCCGGACCAGGGCGCGCTCGCCCTGGCCCAGGCCCTGGAGGCCCTGCGGGCCACGGCGGGCGAGGCCGTCCAGTTGCACGGCGGCATCGGCTTCACCTGGGAGCACGACGCCCACCTGTACTTCAAGCGGGCGGCAGCCGACGACCTGCTCTTCGGCCCCGTCCACCGGCTCCGCGCCCACGCCGCGCAGCGGTCCGGGCTCTTCACCCCGACCTCCGGCATGACCGGCAACGAAAAGGTGGCCGTCTGATGGCTCCCGGCGTCAAGTTGATCCAGAAGGTCTCCTCGACCCTCCTGTTCGCCAGGATCGCACCCCACTTCATCCCGGCCATGGACAAGGCGGTGCACCGCCTGACCCGTGGAAAGGTCCTGCTCAGCGCCCGGATGCTGCCCGGGGTGATCCTCACCGCGAAGGGTGCGAAGACGGGTGAACCACGGACCACGCCGCTCGCGTGCATGCCGGAGGACGGAGGCGTGAGCTGGCTGCTGATCGGCTCCAACTTCGGCCGCCCCGGCCACCCGGCCTGGACCGGGAACCTGCTCAGGCATCCGGACGCGGACGTGAACTGGCAGGGGCGGGACATCGCCGTGCGGGCGCGGCTGCTGGAGGGGGCCGAGCGCGCGGCGGCGTGGCAGGCGGTGCTGAGGTTCTGGCCGCCGTACGCGACGTACCAGGCGCGCATCGAGCGCGAGATCAGGCTGTTCCGTCTGGAGCGGCGCTGACGGCGCTGATCGCGGACGGGGATTACCGGGAGAACCGGGAGGACGGGGAGAACCGGGAGGACGGGGAGGACGGGGAGGACGGGGAGGACGGGGAGGACGGGGAGGACGGGGAGGACGGGGAGGACGGGCGGGCAAGGCCGGCGGACCCTCGGTGAGGGTCCGCCGTCACTTGGTGGGCTTCTTCCCGGTGATGCCCAGGTGCACGAGCAGCGCCAGGTTGGGCCTGAGTTCGGCCTGCTTGACGCCCCAGGTCTGGAAGCCCTTCTGGTGCGAGGCGACCGCGGCCAGCATTGCGACCAGTGACCCCGCCATGGCCGCCGGGCTGAGGTCCTTGTCGACCTTGCCCTTGGCCTGGAGCTCCTTCATCGACTCCGTGAGGGAGTTGGTGACGGAGTTCAGGATCTTCATGCGGATCTTGTAGAACCGCTTGTCGCCCTCGGCCGCGCCCAGGTCGACCACCCGCAGGATGGCGTCGTTGCGACGCCAGAACTCCAGGAATCCCTCGACGAGTTCCTCGGCGGTCGCCCAGCCGGCCTTGCCGACCCAGTTGCGGCCCTCGACGAGCGCGGTCAACTGCGCGCCCTCCGTGGCCATTTCCTCGGCGATCTCCAGGACGGCGCCTTCGACGTCCGGGAAGTACTGGTAGAAGGTCGCGGGGGAGGTACCGGCCTTGCGGGCGACGTCGATCACTTTGACGTCGCGGTACGGCGAGGAGCTGAGCATCTCACTGAGGCAGTCGAGCAGCTTCTGCCGCGTCGCCTGGCCGCGCCGGCCGGCGACACGCCCGTCGACGGTGCGTACTTGTCCTGTCATGCCGTCAGCTTACCGAGGGGGGATCGGCGCGCTATTCGGCCGCCTGCAAATGGGGTTACGCACCCGCCGACCTGGTGGGATGTGCCCGGGTGGAGCGCCGGGCGGCGAATTCCGGCCGAGGTGGTCCGCCGGTGCGGGCGGCCGGACCCGGGCGTGCGGCCCGTACGGCTCCACCCGTATCGTGGCGTATCCCCCGAATAGTCTTATCAACAGGCTGTGGACAAGTTTTCGTGCGGATCATGTCTGATACGCACGAAAACAGTACGATCCCGGCAACGGAAGGGAATCCGCCCCATGGCCGCATTCGCGGAAGGCTCGCCCTGCTGGGTCGACGCCTCGCTCCCGGACGTCGAGGCGGGCAAGCGGTTCTACGGTGAGCTCTTCGGGTGGACCTTCGGCGACAGCGCGGGACCCGCGTACGGCCACTACACCCAGGCCTACAGCCGCGGCCGCAACATCGCCGCCCTCGCCCCCAAGCCCGACGGCCGCATGCCCACCGTGTGGGGCGTGTACCTGTACACCACCGACGCCTACGCCTGCGCCCAGCGCATCCGCGCCGCCGGCGGCCAGATGGTCATGGACCCCCAGCCCGTGGGCCCCTACGGCACGGCCGCGATGGCCGCCGACCCCGGCGGCGCCGTCTTCGGCCTCTGGCAGCCCGGCACCCACCACGGCTTCGACGCCCAGCAGGAGCCGTACACGTACTGCTGGTCCGAGGTCTACACCCGGGCCCGCGAGGCCGTCGACGCCTTCTACGCCAAGGTCTTCGGCTACGTCCCCGAGGACCAGGACGACCCCGAGACCGGCATCGCCTACCGCGTCTGGTCCCCGCCCGGCGCCGCCCCCGGCTCCGACACGGCCGTCCTCGGCCGCACCCTGATCACCGACGCGTTCCCGGAGATCATGCCGGCGCACTTCCTCGCCTACTTCGCCGTCCCCGACTGCGACCAGAGCGTCGCCACCGTCCAGCGGCTCGGCGGACGCGTCACGGCCGACCCGTTCGACACGCCGTACGGGCGGATCGCGGTCGTCGCCGACAATCAGGGAGCCGTGTTCGGACTGCTCTCGGAGCCCCGCGTGAAGACCGGCGCGTGAAGGCGGGGGCGGGAGCCGGGGCCGGACCGGGCGCGGGCCTGACAGAATCGAGCATGCGCGACCGCGGGCCCCGCCCGCGGTGAGGTGGAGCGGGTCCGGCAGGTGACCCGTACGGGGAGGTGTGGAGGCGAGTGGTGGAGCAGCTGACGCAGCACGACCCGAGACGGATCGGCCCCTTCGAGGTGCTGGGACGGCTCGGCGCCGGCGGCATGGGGCTGGTCTATCTCGCACGGTCGGCATCCGGCCGCAGGGTGGCCATCAAGACGGTGCGCACCGAGCTCGCCGAGGACCAGCTGTTCCGGGTGCGCTTCACCCGCGAGGTGGAGGCGGCGCGCGCCGTCTCCGGCTTCTACACGGCCGCCGTCGTGGACGCCGACCCGCGGGCCGCCGTCCCGTGGCTGGCCACCGCGTACGTCCCGGCGCCCTCCCTGGAGGAGATCGTCAACGAGTGCGGGCCCATGCCCGCCCAGGCCGTACGGTGGCTCGCGGCCGGCATCGCCGAGGCCCTCCAGTCCATCCACGGCGCCGGCCTGGTCCACCGCGACCTGAAGCCCTCCAACGTGCTCGTCGTCGAGGACGGCCCGCGCGTGATCGACTTCGGCATCGCGAGCGGGGTCTCCAACACCCGCCTGACCATGACGAACGTGGCCGTCGGCACCCCCGCCTACATGTCGCCGGAGCAGGCGAAGGACTCGCGCAGCGTCAAGGGCGCCAGCGACATCTTCTCGCTCGGCTCCACCCTCGTCTTCGCCGCGACCGGGCACCCGCCGTACCACGGGGCCAACCCCGTCGAGACGGTGTTCATGCTGCTGCGCGAGGGTCCCAACCTGGAGGGCCTCCCCGACGAGCTGCGACCGCTCATCGACTCCTGCATGCAGATGGACGCCACCCTGCGTCCCACCCCCGCCGACCTCCAGGCGCAGCTGGCCCCGCACCTCTTCGAGGGCGGCGACGAGAGCGGCACCGCCTCCGCGTGGCTCCCGGAGCGGGCCGTCGCGATGATCGAGGCCCGCCGCGCGGGCCACCGTACGGCCGCCACCGCGCCCGCCGTCCCGGCACAGCCCCCGGCCGGGCCGCGCTCCGGTCCGCAGTCCGGGCTCCGCTCCGGCCCGCAGCCCGGTCCGCAGTCCGGGCAGGGGTCCGAGGGCGCCACCCACCGCCGGCCGCGCGGCGCCGCCGACCCCTGGGTCGACCCGCGCACCGGGCAGGCGCTCCCGCCGCGCCCGGACCGTCCGCCGATGGCCCCGGTCGCCGCCTCCTCGGCGCCCGGCGCGCCCGTCCTGGTCGGGGGTTCCCCGGTCCCGATCGGGCCCGGCCCGCGTGCCGCGGCCTCCGCCCCGGCCGCGCACACCGGCGCCGACTCCGCCACCGGCTGGGTCCGGCCGCCCGCGGGCACCCCGGCCGCCGCCTCGCAGGCGCCCGTCTCCTCGGCCTCGGTGCCGGCCCCCGGGCCGTCCCCGGACAGCGGCCGCTGGCGCCCGTGGCGCTTCCGCATGTCCAACGAGGTGTGGGGCACCCCGACCGTCGCGGGCGACCTGCTCTACGTCACCTCCTTCGAGGTGCACGCCCTGGACGTCGGCAGCGGCCGCCGCCAGTTCAAGACGCGCGACGTCGCCTGGTCCATGGCCGTGGCCGACGGCCGCATCCACGCCTCCGACGGCCCCTCCCTCTACGCCCTGGACGCCACCGACGGCTCCGAGCGGTGGCGGCTGTCCACCGACGCCTGGGTGTACGCCCTGCGCGCCGAGCGGGGCACCGTCATCACCGCCACGCGCGGCGGCGGCGTACAGGGCTGGGAGGCCTCCAACGGCCAGAAGCTGTGGGAGCTGACCGGCGCGCAGTCCGACTTCGAGACGCCGGAGGCGGCCCCCGTCCTGCGGGACGGCACCGTCTACGTCTGGCAGGACGCCCGGCTGCGCGCCCTCGACGCCCGCTCCGGCCAGGAGGCCTGGTCCTACCCGGTCGGCGACGCGGCCTCCTGCGGCAACGTCCCCGTCCGCGTCACCCCGGCCGCCGACGGCAACGTCTACGTCAGCGCCGGCACCCGCGTCCTGTCCGTCGACCGGGCCTCCGGCCGGGTCCGCTGGCACTTCGAGGCCCCGGCCGTCTTCCTGGCGCCCCCGGCCTTCGCCCCCGGCCCGGCCGTCACGGGCGGCGGGGTCTACCTCGCCGACTACCTGGGCACCGTCTACGCCCTCGACGCCGCCACCGGCAAGGACCGCTGGCGCATCGCCACCGAGCCGCGCCCGGCCGCGGACCCGGTGCTGGTCGCTGCGGGCAACGTGCACCTGGGCGCGGGCAGCGCCCTGTACACCCTCGACGCGGTCACCGGCACCCCGAAGTGGCGGTTCGCGGCGGGCGGCGAGATCACCGGCTCCCCGGCGGTCGCGGACGGCCGGGTCCACTTCGGCTCCGCCGACCACTGCCTCTACACCCTGGACGCGGCGGGCGGCCAGCTCCGCTGGAAGCTGGCCACGGGCGGCGAGATCACCGGAGCCCCGGTCGCGGAGGCGGGCGTGGTGTACGCGTGCAGCAAGGACCGCTGCGTGTACGCCCTGGACGCGGCGAAGGGCACGGGCACCCGTACCTCCTCCTGAGCTCCCGGCGGGTCCGACGGGGTCGCCTTACGCGGTGCGCGTAAGGCGACCCGCCCCCCTCCAGGTAGCGCACGGCACCAGGAGTGACAGGATGGACCCCATGAGCAACGTCTTCTTCGACATCAACATCAACGGCGCCCCGGCCGGCCGCATCGTCTTCAACCTGTTCGACGATGTCGTCCCGCAGACCGCGCGCAACTTCCGCGAGCTGGCCACCGGCCAGAACGGCTTCGGCTACGCCGGCTCCGGCTTCCACCGCGTCATCCCGCAGTTCATGCTGCAGGGCGGTGACTTCACCAACCACAACGGCACCGGCGGCAAGAGCATCTACGGCGAGAAGTTCGCGGACGAGAACTTCAACCTGAAGCACGACCGCCCGTACCTGCTGTCGATGGCGAACGCCGGCCGCAACACCAACGGCTCGCAGTTCTTCATCACCACCGTCGTCACCCCGTGGCTGGACGGCAAGCACGTCGTCTTCGGCGAGGTCGTCGAGGGCCAGGCCCTGGTCGACCAGATCGAGGCCCTGGGCTCCCAGTCCGGCGCCCCCAAGGGCAAGGTCGAGATCGCGGCCTCCGGCGTCGTCGACGCCGCCTGACCCCACCCCTCCCCGGCCGGCCCCGCCCCCCTCACCGGGGGGGGCCGGGGCCGTCGCCGTTTCAGGGCGGTGAGGGGGCGGCGGATCCGCGGATGCCGCCCTCCCGGCATCCGGTCGTGGTACTCCGTCGCTCCGCCGCACGTAACGGGTCTCGATCTCCCGGTCCCGCGGTGTGGTGGCATGCCGTACCGCGTTGGTGAGCAGCTCGGACGCCACCAGCAGCGCATCTCCCTCCAGCTCGGAGAGTCCCCAGGCGGCCAGAGCCTTGCGGAGCTCGGCCCGTGCCAGCGGTACGCACCGCGTCTCGCGCCGCCATCGCCGTACCACTTCGACGTGCCCCACCGGTAAACCGATAAAATTCTCCATGCTGACGCTCCTTCGAAGCGCTGGCCATGCCCCCGGACCGTTGGCGCGGTCGCGGGGGTTTATCCGTGCATCGAGAGACTGGACCGGTGGACCGGTCCAGTCAACCCCCCTGGCCCATCGCATAGTTGTCCGTGCGCTCCCACAGGCCCTCCGGAGTGACGCCTTCCTCGCAGACCAGGACCCCTCCTGCTGCGTCATGGGCGGTGTGCAGGACCACCGCGACGGCGCAGGGGCGTTTCACCTGAAGGAGTTCCGCCTCCGCGGTCGTCGCCAGGCGCACCGACGTCGTATCGGTCCCGCTGACCGGCAGCCGTCCCGTGGAGCGGCGCACGTAGTGGGTCGTGCCTTCGGCGATCGGCCCGTTCTGGTGCAGGCGCGGGCAGGCGTCCGCGATCTCCGGCGCGAACCAGGCGACCACGTGCGAGTGCGGTCCGCCGTCCTCGGTGAGGATCAGCCGGGCCCGGTGCAGGGCCCGCAGGCCCGGTGCCAGACCGAGGGCATCGGCGACGTGGGACGGCGGCACCAGCATCTCCGGCGTACCGAGCCGACGGCACGGGGCGGCGCCCTGGAGCCGGCTGGTTCCCGTGCCCCGGCCTCCCGCCGGCCGGGCCAGCGGCGCCTGCGTCAGGACGAATCCGCGGCCCTGGTGCGGCACCACGAGCCCATCGGCTCGCAACACCTCCATGGCCTTGATGGCCGTCGCCCGCGAGACCGCCCACTGCTCGCACAGGTCACGGCTGGACGGGAGGAGGTCCCCGGGACCGAACTCGCCGTCAGCGACCCGGCGTCGCAGGCTTTCCGCGATGTGTTCGTACTTCAGAAGAGGCATGTGCGTTCCTCGATGCGAAGGGCCAACCGGTTGACCGGTCAGGCTAGGGGGTACCGCGCCTTGCGGCCAGCGTCGAGAATCGGGACATGCCTCCCTACTCCGTTGGCCCAGAGATCATCGCCTTCTACAGCGAGACGATCGACGAATCCGACCGGCTGAGCACCAGTGCGGACGGGGTGCTCGAAATGGTGCGCACCCAAGAGCTGCTGAGGCGTCATCTTCCCGACGCGCCCGCCCGGATCATCGACATCGGGGCAGGCCCCGGAGCGCACGCCCGGTGGCTCACCCGGGACGGGTACGACGTCGACCTCGTCGACCCCGTGCCGCGCCACGTCGAGGAGGCCACGGCCGCCGGATTCCGGAGTGCGATCGGCGACGCCCGCGCGCTGGCGGCGGCCGACGACTCGTACGACGTCGCGCTCGTGCTGGGCCCGCTGTACCACCTGATCGACCGCGCCGACCGGATCCGGGCGCTGCGCGAGGCCGCCCGCGTCGTCCGTCCCGGCGGGACCGTCGCGGCCGCCGCCATCGGGCGGTACGCGTCCCTCTTCGAGCACGTCGCCACCACCAGGCTGGCGATCGGCGCGGTGCGGGACGCCGTCGCCGACGTCCTCGCGAGCGGCATTCACGAAGCGGGCCGCAAGGGCTTCACCAGCGCCTACTTCCACACCGGCGAGAGCCTGCACGGGGAGATGCGCGAGGCCGGACTCCGGACGCCGGTCGTGTACGGCGTCGAGGGCCCGGCCTGGTCCGCGCTGAAGGCGGCCGAACAGTACAGCGGGGACGCTCTGGCCGGCTCGAAGCTGTTCGAAGCGGCGCTGGCCGCGGCCCGGCTGGCCGAGCCGCATCCGGAGCTGCTCGCCGCGAGCTCGCACATGCTCGCCGTGGCCACGGTGCCGTAGCCGTCGCCGTTTACGGGGTGCTGCGGGCCGATTCGGCGCGGGTGCGCAGGGCCTCGTTCATCGTGGTGAGGTTGCGGGCGGTGGCGTTCAGGGTCTTGGTGCGGAAGGGGACGAGCAGGCCGCGGAAGCGTTCGCCGTGTTCCAGGCGGGTGGTGCGGTTCGGGCCCTCGGCGAGGCGGAAGTAGTGCCGGCGGTCGAAGAGCCCCCGGACCGGGAGGCGGCGGGCCCAGCGGAACTCGACGTTGCGCGCGACCAGCAGGACGGTCGGCCGGAAGGTGGTCGGCCTGCCCGATTCCGGGTACTCCGTCAGCTCCAGCCGGGTGCCGGGCACGGCCTCGCCGACGGCCTGGCGGATGTACGGGTTCCAGACGCAGTAGCGGGGCAGGTCGATCAGGGTCGCCCAGACCTCTTCGGGCGTCGCGTCGATGGTGATCTCGGTGGCGATGGTGCGCACTGGTGCCGTGCTCCTCGTGGTGGTCGGTGCTCACCGAAGGGACGCGGGGACGTGCGGGTGCCGCCGGGTTCGGGTGTCTGGGGATGGAACCACGGTTTGGGGGGTCGTGAGGTGCGTCCCGGGGACGTCTTCGCTGGTGGCGGAGAGAGTGGAGAAAGGCACTCCGGTTGTTGGGCGGTGTGTGCGGATACGTCGGGCGGATGCCCGAGCCGTTCCCGTCCAGGCTTGATAGCGTGACCCGCCATCGGTCTCAGGGGGAGGGTCCACGTCATGCTGGCTGGAACGGCGCGCCGCATCAGGTTCGGCACGGTGCTCGCGGTGGTGGTCCTGAGCCTGACCGGGTTCTCCACCCATGGCGGGAGCAGTGGCAACAGTGGCGGGGGCGGCTGCTCCAGCTCGAAGAGCTCCGGTGACGGCAAGAGCGGCAGCAAGACCAGCGGCAAGACCACCGGCAAGAAGAGCTACGGCGGCGGCACCGACGCCACCCCGGCCGCCTCGGCCTCGCCCACCGGACCCCCCGCCACGACCACCCTGATCTCCTGCGGTGACGTGACCCAGCCGTCCACCACCATCGAGGTGACCTCCCTGCTCGACCGGGCGGCCACCTTCGAGGTGTCGATGTACCGCGAGGAAGCGGGCGGCGCCGTCATCGAGACGGCCACCGGCAGGATCACCCTGAAGGCGCGCGGGACCGGTACGACCGTCATCGCCATGAAGAACCCGGCCCGGGCCGGCGCCGTCGCGGCGTGCCGGATCAGCTCCGTGCACGTCGTCGCGGACCCGAGCGCCACGCCCAGCCCCACGCCCACCTCCGTGTCCGGCCCGGTCAAGCCCGGCTCCAAGCCCACCCCGAAGCCCACGCGGAAGGTCACCGGCAAGACCGACGCCACCACCCGCCCCTGATCAGCGCAGCCGGAACCCCGCCCCCGCCCGCCGGGACCCGAAGAGCTCGGCCTGCCGCTCCGGCGGCAGGTTCCCCAGGGCGATCAGCGCCGGCGCCTGGTCCAGGGCCTGCGCCAGTGCGGCCCGCTTCGCCGACCACAGCGCCCGCACCGTCCCCTGTACGGCCTCCGTCGGGAACCCGGCCAGCGTCCGCGCCGACCGCAGCGCCGCCTCCAGCAGCTCCCCAGGCTCCGCCAGCTCCGAGACGAGGCCGATCTCGTGGGCCCGCCGCGCGGAGAGCCGTTCCGCCGTGCCCATCAGGGACATCCGGGCGGCCTCCCCGAAGGGCATCCGCTGCGCCATGTACACGGCCTCGTAGGCGCTGACCATCCCGTAGGAGGTGTGCGGGTCGAAGTAGGTGGCCGCGGTGGAGGACACGATGAACTCCGCCTCGCCCAGCAGGTAGAAGGCCCCGCCGCAGGCCATGCCGTTGACCGCGGCGATCACCGGCTTCCACAGGTCGCAGGCCTTCGGCCCGATGGTGAGCAGCGGGTCGTCCACCGAGTACGGGGAGGCGGGCTGCGGCACGCGCGCCGAGCGGTCGATGCCGGTGCAGAACGCGGCCGTCCCCGCACCGGTGAGCACCACCGCCCGTACGTCCTCGTCCGAGCGGAACTCCCGCCACACCGCCACCAGTTCGGCGGCCGTGTCGAGGTCGATGGCGTTGTGCCGGTGCTCGCGGTCCAGGGTGACGACGGCGACCCCGGCCTCCTTCTCCCGCTCCACGCGTACCGTCACGCCTTCTCCAGGATCCAGCGCGGCACGGTCACCCCGCCCGTCTCGGCGAAGACGACCTGGACCCTGGCCCCGATGCGCAGCCGGGCCGGGTCCACCGAGTCCAGCGGTGCGTCGGCGGAGGTGACCAGGTTCCCGGCGAGCCGGATCCCGGGGGCCTCGGCGAGCTCCACGAGGATGACGTTGTACGGGGCCTGCGCGGCGTACGCGGGCAGCAGCGGGGGGTGCGGCCGTACGTAGGACCAGATCCGGCCCCGCCCGCTCATCGGGCGCCACTCGCTCTCGAAGGACTGGCAGTGCGGGCAGCAGGGGCGGGGCGGGAACCGCAGGCGGCCGCAGGCGGCGCAGGCCTGGACGCGGAGTTCGCCCCGGGCGGCGTACTCCCAGAAGGGGGCGCCGTCCTCGTCGGGGACGGGCAGGAGCAGCCCGTCAGCGGGCGCGGTCGTCGTCATGGTCGGCTCCTCAGGCTCGCAGCAGGATCGCGGACGTCGGGACACCCTCGCCCGCCGTCACCAG
Organism: Streptomyces sp. NPDC031479; assembly: GCF_055581065.1. Classification (NCBI taxonomy): domain Bacteria; kingdom Bacillati; phylum Actinomycetota; class Actinomycetes; order Kitasatosporales; family Streptomycetaceae; genus Streptomyces; species Streptomyces sp. NPDC031479. The sequence goes on along the minus strand of NZ_JBVIKC010000057.1, from coordinate 17,086 downwards.
GCAGGTCGCGGCGTCCGGCACCTGGGCGGTGGAGATGCCGCGCAGCTGCTTGACGCCCTCGTTGATCAGGTTGAATCCGTGCACGTACGCCTCGGAGAGGCCGCCGCCGCCGGTGTTGATCGGGAGCCGGCCGCCCATCTCCAGGGCGCCGCCCTCGGTGAAGGCCGCGCCCTCGCCGCGTCCGCAGAAGCCGTAGCCCTCCAGGGAGAGCGGGATCAGGGGGGTGAAGGCGTCGTAGATCTGGGCGACGTCGATGTCCTGGGGGCCGAAGTCGGCCTGCTTCCACAGGTGGCGGGCGGCGGTCCAGGCGGGGCCGGAGAGGGGGTCGTCGTTCCAGTAGTTGACCATCCCGTGGTGCTGGGCGGGCAGGCCCTGGGCGACGGAGTGCACGTAGACGGGCTTCTGGCGGCAGTCGCGGGCCCGCTCGGCGGAGACGATCACGCAGGCCAGGGCGCCGTCCGTCTCCAGGCAGTTGTCGAAGAGGCAGAGCGGCTCGCTGATCATGCGGGAGGTCATGTACATCTCGCGGGTCAGCGGGCGCTCGTACATCATCGCGGCCGGGTTCTCGTTGGCCCGGTTGCGGCAGGCCATCGCCACGTTGAAGAGGTGGTCGCGGGTGGCGCCGTACTCGTGCATGTAGCGGCGGGCCAGCATGGCGATCTCGTCGGCGGGGCGCAGCAGGCCGAAGGGGCGGGTCCACTGGCCGGGGGTGGGGAGCTGGACGGCGGTGTTCTTCCAGGGGCGGGGGCCGGAGCCGCGCTTGCGGGAGCGCCAGGCGACGCCGACGGTGGCCTGGCCGGTGGCGACGGCGGCGGCGAGGTGGCCGACGGTGGCGCAGGAGCCGCCGCCGCCGTAGCCGACCTTGGAGAAGAAGGTGACGTCGCCGGCGCCTATCGCCTTGGCGACCTCGACCTCGTCGGTCTCCTCCATGGTGTAGGAGGCGAAGGCGTCCACCTCGGCGGGGGCGATGCCGGCGTCGGCGAGCGCCGCGAGGATGGCGCGGCAGGCCAATTCCTTTTCGGACTGGGGCAGTTGTTTGGCAAAGGCGGTCTGGCCGATGCCGACGATTGCCGTAGCGTCCTTGAGCGTTGCCGCCATCGCCACCTCCGGGGTGTGCCAGTACTGACAGCCGCGAAGGCTACAGCTAATCTGACGGATAGTCAGCTACTGGGATCGCGGGGAGGGGCGGGCGATGGGCGAAGTCGCGGGTGCGGAGGGGTGCGGGCACGACCGGGGGGCCGGAGCCGGGGCGGCGGAGGCGGTCGGGGTCGGGGCCGGGGCGGGGGAGGCGGCGGACGCCGGGGGAGGGCGTCACGTCGACGTCCCCGACCCCCGCGGCGACCTCCGCTGGGGCACCATCGCCGGCCTCGTCCGGGACGCCGCCACCCGCTACGGCGACCGGGAGGCCGTCGTCGACGGACGCCTGCGCCTCGACTACGCCCAGCTCGGCGAACGGGTAGAGCGCGCAGCCGCCGCCTGCCTCGCCGCCGGCGTCGAACCCGGCGACCGCGTCGCCGTCTGGGCGCCCAACACCCTCGACTGGATCGTCTCCGCCCTCGGCGCCGTCAGCGCGGGAGCGGTGCTCGTCCCCCTCAACACCCGCTTCAAGGGCGCTGAAGCCGCCTACGTGCTCCAGCGCAGCCGCGCCCGCCTGCTCTTCGTCACCGGCACCTTCCTCGGCACCTCCTACGTGGCCTCCCTGCGCCGCGCCGCCGCCGAAGGCACCGGCACCGGACCCCTGCCCGGCCTGCCGCACCTGGAACAGGTCGTGGTCCTGGCCGACGACGCCCCCGAGGACTTCCGCACCTGGAAGGACTTCCTCGCCGCCGGCGACGCCGTCCCCGCCGAGGCCGTCCGCGCCCGCGCCGAGGCGATACCGTCCGACGCCCCCTCCGACATCATCTACACCTCGGGCACCACCGGCAGCCCCAAGGGCGCCGTCATCACCCACGCCCAGACCCTGCGCTGCTACGCCGTCTGGAGCGAACTCGCAGGCCTCCGTGAGGGCGACCGCTACCTCATCGTGAACCCGTTCTTCCACACCTTCGGCTACAAGGCCGGGATCATCGCCTGCCTGATGCGCGGCGCCACGATGGTCCCGCAGCCCGTCTTCAACGTGGACACCGTCCTCGCCAACGTCGCCGCCGAGCGGATCTCCGTACTCCCCGGCCCGCCCACCCTCCACCAGTCCCTCCTCGACCACCCCCAGCGCGACCACCACGACCTGTCGGCCCTGCGCCTGGTCGTCACCGGGGCGGCCGTCGTCCCCCTCCGGCTCGTCGAGCGGCTCCGCGCCGAACTGCACATCGCCACCGTGCTCACCGCCTACGGGCTCTCCGAGGCCAGCGGCATCGTCACCATGTGCCGCCGGGGCGACCCGGCCGAGGTGGTCTCCGAGACCTCCGGACGCCCCATCCCCGACACCCGCCTGCGGATCGCCGCCCCCGACGGCACCCCACGGCCCGTCGGCACCCCCGGCGAGGTGTGGGTCGGCGGACACCACGTGATGCGGGGCTACTTCGAGGACCCGGACGGCACCGCCGGCGCCATCACCCCCGACGGCTGGCTGCGTACCGGCGACGTGGGCGTCCTCGACGCGGACGGCAACCTCCGCATCACCGACCGGATCAAGGACATGTTCATCGTCGGCGGCTTCAACGCCTACCCCGCCGAGATCGAGCAGCTCCTCGGTCTGCACCCGGACGTCGCCGACGTCGCCGTCGTCGGCATCCCCGATCCCCGCCTCGGCGAGGTCGGCAAGGCGTACGCGGTCCGGCGCCCCGGCTCCACCCTCACCGCCGACGACCTGATCGCCTGGTCCCGCCGGGAGATGGCCAACTACAAGGTGCCGAGGGAGGTGGAATTCGTCGCGGACCTGCCGCGCAACGCGAGCGGCAAGGTCCTCAAGACCGAACTCCGCTCCCGCCGCCGACCGGTGTAGGAGGCACCCGACTCGGCGGTTCTGAAACGGTCATGACAGCTCTTCAGGATTCGTCAGTACCCTGTCCCCTCGAAGATCACATCGTATGAGGATGGGCAGGATGAACAGCGAAGAACCCCGTCAGGGCTGGCCGACACCTCCGGGGTACCCGCCGTCCGGTCCGGCGTACGGAGCTCCCGGCGGCCCGCCGCCGGCGGCCCCGCCCGTCACTCCGCCGAGCGCCTCCTCGCACCGGGGCGCCTGGATCGGCGCGGGAGCCACCCTGGTGGCTGCCGTGATCGGCGTCGTCGGCACCTACCTGGCGGCCGGCGGCAACAGCCCGGCCCCCGCCGCGAAGGCCCCGGCCGTGACCGCCGCCACGCCCGGGGCGCAGACCCCGGCCGGCGCGGCCGGCCCGTCGGACCCCGCCCCGCCGCAGTCCTCGCCGTCCCCGGCGGCGTCGGCCCCCCGGACCCCCTCCGGGAAGCCGCCCGGCACGGTCCAGTGGGAGGGCGCCCTCGCGATCGAGTACGCGAAGCCCAAGGACCTGGACGTGGCGCCGCCGGTGGAGTCCGAGGTCAACAGCGACAACGACTTCTCCGTCTTCTCGTTCGGAAACCAGCGGCTGCGCCCCGAGGGCGGGGCCAAGGCGCTGGTGTGGGAGGACTCGTCGAAGACACCCTCGTACGAGGACTGCGCCGGTGTCGTCGACACGCTGGGGACCACGAAGGACATGGACCTCAAGACCGGCAGGGTCTTCTGCGGCAAGACGAAGGAGGGCCGGGTCGTCCGGCTGACCGTCAAGCAGTTCGGCGGCGGGGGCGGCGACACCAACGGCACGTTCGACGTCGTCGTCTGGGGCCGGTGACCACGGCCGGGGCGGAGACCGGGGCCGGGGCGGAGACCGGGGTCCGCCGGGCGGCGGCGTACCCGGCCTACGGCCGGTGGAAGCGGACCTCCGGGAAGGCGGCTGCCGGACCGTCCAGCAGCGGTGCGCCGCGCCCGCGCAGGTGGGTGTCGACGAAGGCGGTCACGTAGGACCTGGTGATGGTGTCGGCGCGGTCGCCGTCCAGCGCCTGGAGGGGCCTGCCGAGCTGCTTGGCCAGCGGAGCCAGGTCGGTGAAGGACAGGTGCTCGGTGCCGTCGACGCTCAGCCAGCGCTTCCAGCCGGTGAACTGCTTCCAGGTGCTGTCCCAGGTCGGGTCGCCGCCGCCGGGTACGTGGCCGGGGTTGCCCAGCATCAGGAGCGGCCGGTTCACGGGCGTCTCGTGGTCCGGGTAGCGGAAGTTGCCGTCCATGTTGACCCCCGCCTTGACCCGGGGGTCCTTCAGCATGGCCGGGACGGTGCTGAAACCGCCGGCCGAGTGCCCGACGACGGCGATCCGGCCGGGGTCGAGGGCCACGCCGTGGTCCCGGGCCGCCCGCTTCCCGGTCAGCTCGTCGATCACGAAGGAGATGTCCTCGGCGCGGACGGCGCCGGCCTTCTCGAAGACCTTGTCCCGGTCCTTCTCCTCGCACGCCACGCAGGAGGTCGTGTGGCCGTCGGGGAAGGTGATGCCGTCGGCCTCGTAGTTGTGCCCGATCCCGGCGACGGCGTAGCCGCGGCTCGCGAGCTCCTCGGCCAGGCCCGTCAGGGTGGCGCGCGGCATGCCGAAGCCCGGGGACAGGATGACCAGGGGCAGCCCGCCGCGCACCCGCTCCGGCCGGGCGTCGGCCGACGCGTGGGTCACCACCGTGGTGAACAGGTCCTTCGGCACGCCCAGTCGACCGGCCTCGACGTACCGCTCGGACTCCCCGGACGTCATGTACGGCGCGGGCGTGCCCGAGGGGGCGACGGCCGGGTACCAGAGGGAGACCATCAGCTCCCGCTTCTCCGAGGGAACCCACGGGTCGGGCCGGCCCTCGTCCTTCAGGTGGACCGTGGTCCTGCCGACCGGCTGGTGCCCGGAGGGCGCGGGCAACGCCGGAGCGCCCGAAGCCGGTTGTGCCGCGAGGGTGCCGCCCCGGGTGCCGGCCCGGGTGTCGGCCCGGGTGTCGGCGTGGGCGGTGGTGGTGCCGAGGGTGCCGGCCAGGGCGGCGGCCACGGCCGCGCCCGCCAGGAACGAGCGTCGCTTCACGTTCTCTCCGTCCGTGTTCCGTGGAGTCCGGCCCGGTCCGGGCCGACACCTCGAACGCTAGGGCGGGCGGGCGCGTCTGCCATCAGCCTGTGGATCTACGTCCGTACCGGCCGTACATCCCCGGGGTGACATCCCCGGGGCGGTTGTGGTGATCGCACCCGCGTTAGCCTGCACGGGTGAGCGCGAACCAGCCGGTTGTCCGATTTCCCCGAGGTCCCCGGGCCCGGCTGTGGGCGGCGGCCGGGGCCGTCGCCGCCCTCGCCGTGGTCCTGCTCCTCGCCCTCCTGCCCGGCACGCCCGCCGGCCCTGACGGTCCGGGCGACGACGGCGACGGCGGCGGGGGCGGCCGCCGCGGGCTGACCGCCGCCGTGTCCGCGCCCTTCAGCGCCTTCACCGAGGGCTACGACTGCTACCGCATCCCCACCCTCGCCACCACCAAGGACGGCACCCTGCTGGCCATCGCCGAGGCCCGCACCGCGAGTTGCAACGACATCGGCGACATCGACCTCGTCATGAAGCGCTCCACCGACGAAGGCCGCACCTGGGGCCCGATGGAGATCATCCGCGGCACCGGCGATCCCGGCGCCTACGGCAACCCCGCCCCCGTCGTCGACTCCTCCTCCGGGCGGATCTCCCTCCTCTACGCCTACAGCACCTGGGCCCCCGACGCCGCCGGCAACCGCGTCCGCGGCCCCCGCGAACTGCGCCTGGCCCACAGCACCGACGACGGCGCCCACTGGACCTCCGAACCCGCCCCCCAGCCCCAGCTCAAGGGCGCCGACTGGGCCTGGGTCTCGGTCGGCCCCGGCCACGGCATCCAGCTCACCCCGACCCGCCCCGACCGCCCCGGCCGGCTCGTCGTCGGCGCCGACTACCGCACCGAGTCCAACGAATCCGGAGCCCAGCTCCTCTACAGCGACGACGGCGGCGTCACCTGGCAGGCCGGCGCCCGCTGGGGCGCCCCCGAAGGCACCCCCGCCCCCAACGAGCCCGCCCTCACCCAGCTCCCCGACGGCCGGATCTACGTCAACGCCCGCTCCACCGCCACCTGCGGCACCGACGACCACCGCATCGCCGCCCTCGTCGACGACGCCGCCGCCCCCGCCTTCCCCGCCCCCGGCTTCGCACCCGTCACCGGGCTGATCGCACCGCCCGCCTCCGGATCCCTCCTCCAGCTGCCCGGCGGCCCCCTCCTGCTGTCGGCGCCCAGCCGTCCCGGAGCCGAGTTCTCCGACCGCTGGACCCTGGCCGTACGCACCTCCGAGGACGGCGGACGCACCTGGTCCAAGAGCGGCGCCGTCGTCCTGCGCGAACGCGCCGGCTACTCCGACATGGCCGTCCTGCCCGGCGGCCGGATCGGCATGCTCTACGAGACCGCCAACGGCACCCCGCACGGCTACATCAAGTTCACCGCCTTCGGCCCCCAGGAACTGCGCGCCGCCGCCGAGGACCTCACCCCCCGGCACACCCCCGACACCAGCGCGGGCCACCACGACGCCGTCGTCCACGGCGCGCCCCGCCTCGGCAACCGGCCGGACGGCGGGAAGACCATGCGCTTCGACGGCAAGGACGACTTCCTGCGCCTCACCGACTGCCCGGAGGCACTGCGCGTGGGGGACGGGGACTTCGCCGTCGCCACCTGGGTCAAGTACAAGACCCGCGGCCAGGACCGGGAGAGCGGCCTGCGCCAGCCGCTGCTGTGGGCCTACGGCCAGGGCCCGACCGCCAGACAGCTGCGCATCGAGGCCGACCCGGAGACCGGCCGCCTCGAAGCCACCGCCAACGACGGGACGGGACCCGTCTCCGTGGCCGCCGCGATCCGGACCGACGACGACGCCTGGCACCACGTGGTCTTCCAGCGCAAGGGCGACCGCCTCGAACTGTCCGTGGACGGCGGACGGGCCGCCACCGCGCCGCTGGGCCCCGGCCGGCCCGACTTCCGGCCCACCGGAGCCTTCACGATCCACATCGGCACGCAGCCCGACTACAAGGCCTTCTACGCGGGCGCCCTGGACGACGTACGGATCTACGGGCGGGCCCTGTCCGGCAACGACACGGCCCGGCTGCGCGACGGCAGCGACGTCACCGACCAGGAGCGGGTCCGGCTCGCCTTCGACACGATCCGGTGATCAGCCGGCCGGGCCGGACTTCCGGGCCAGCAGCAGCCGCCAGCGCGGGCTGCCGTCCTCCCGGTACCCGAAGTGCTCCAGCGGGACCGTCTCCACACCGAAGCCCGCCGCCGCCAGGTCCGCGCGGACGGGGCCCAGCGGGAAGGTGCGGTAGTACATGACGAAGGGCGGCCGCCAGACGGCGTTGCGCACCCGCATCGCCGCGTCGAACCCGGCCACCGCCCACCACAGGGGCGAGGAGAGCGGGATCGGGGCGCCCACGGGGAAGGCGAAGACCCCTCCGGGCCGCAGCGCCCGGTGCACGCCCGCGAACAGGGCGGGCCGCTCGGCCGGCAGGAAGTGCCCGAAGGCCCCGAAGCTCACCGCCAGGTCGTACGAGTCCGTGAGCGCCTCCGGCAGCGCCAGCGCATCGCCCCGCAGGAGGTCCACCCCCTCGGGGTGCCGACGCGCGGCCTCGGCGAGCATGCCCGCGCTGAGGTCGACCCCGGTGACCCGCTCCCGGCACAGGCGGCGCAGCATCGGCAGGCCCGCGCCGGTGCCGCAGCACAGGTCGAGGCCGTCGGAGAAGGAACCCTCCCGCTGGGCGAGGGCCTCCTCGACGGCGTCGAGCATCCGGTCCGGGGTGCGGAACGGGGTGTGGTCGAACTTCGGGGCGAGCAGGTCGTAGCCGTGCTCGACGGAGGAGAGGGCCTGGACGGCCAGTTCGCGCAGGCTCGGGCCCTGGGAGGTGAACACGCTGCCAGCGTAGTCACCGGCGGGCCGCGGGGGCCGGTTTCCGGGAGGGTCCGGCCGTCCCGGAAGTGGTCTTCTGTCGCCGTGCGGCAGGAATCATCCCTTCCGGCCCGGACCCCGGCCGGCCCGGTACCGCGCCCGGACGCGGGCGTGCGACGGCCGCGGTGGTCCCCCTCCTGGCCACCGCGGCCGCCGTTCCCCCGTGTTGCTCCCCCGTACGTCTTCCCCCGCGGGTCCCCCGTACGTCCCCCGTACGTTCCCCCGGGGGAGGATCCCCCGTACTTCCCCCGTACTTCCCCCGTACGTCCCGCGAGCGGCCCCCGTACGTTCCCCCTGTACGCCCGCCCGCGGGTCCCCCGTACGTTTCCCCCGTACGTCGTGCCGTGCGGCCCGAAGGCCGGTGGTGCTACGGGAGGGAGCCGGACGCGTGGTTGTCCAGCGTCACGATCTCCTCGCCCGAGGCGTGGTTGTCGAGCGGCTTCTCACCCGGCTGCTTCGGGGCCGGAGGGTCGAGCGGATCCAGAGGATTGATCTCGACGCCCGAAGCGTGGTTGTCGAGCGGTCTGATGTCGCCGTCGAGCGGCAGGCTGTTCTCGTTCGTCGTCATCGGATCTCCTGATGGATGAGTCGGGCCCGTTCGGCGATTCCCCCGCGGACCGCCGAACGGGTAGTCCTCCAGCCGGCCCGGGCGTCCCCCGATGCACCGGGTCGATGCATCCATCGTGGCGGGTGGCGATAAACGAACGATGAACGCGGCCGTCCATCCGGACCGGGACCCGCATCCGCCCTCGTCAGGCGGCCAGCTCCGCCGCCAGCAGGGCCTGAACCTCGGCCAGTTCGGACGAGCCCAGCTGCGTGAACACCGTCTCCGCGTCCCGCCAGCAGGCCTGCGCCCGGTCCGGCTGGCCGAGCCGCCGCAGCGCCTTGCCCAGCACGGTCAGTACCGTCGCCCGGCGCCACTCCCCGCCGATCCCGCGCAGCGCGATCGCCTGTTCGGCGTGCTTGGCGGCCAGGGTGGGCCGCCGGGCCGCCAGGTGCGCCTCGGCCAGCCGGAAGTGCGTCACGCCCTCCCACAGGGGCTGGCGGTTGTCGTGGAACAGCGACAGCGCCTCCCCGAGCTGCGTCAGCGCCTCCCGCAGCCGTCCGGCCTGGGTCAGCGCGATGCCCAGCGCGTAGCGGCCGTTGGCCAGGCGCAGGGTCAGGCCCATCCGGTCGTAGATGGCGATGCCCTGCTGCGCCAGGTCGATGGCGCTGGGCAGGCGGCCCAGCTCGACGTGGATCCGGGACAGGTTGCACAGGGCGCTGGCCTCGCCGATGACGTTCGCGTCGGCCCGGAACTTCTCGATGGCCTCCAGCAGGTAGCGCTCGCCGTCCCGGTGCCGGCCCTGGTAGAGGGCGATGATCCCGCGGTCGTTGGGCGCCCAGCAGCTGGGCAGCGGGTCGCCCGCCTCGCGGGCCAGGTCCATGGCCTGGCGGGCCTCCTCGTCGCCCTCGGTGAAGCGGCCCGCGACGAGGTGGACCATGGTGAGCGTGGTCCGGGCGCGGCCCTCGGCCCGAGGGTCCTTCGCCGCCCGCGCGGCCTCGCGCAGGGTCAGCGCGGCGGACTCGTACTGCTTGGAGTTGGCGCCGGACTCGGCGAGGTCCTTGGCCGCCCACAGCAGGTCCACGGCCCTGCGCAGCGCGGCTGGCCGCCCGGCCGCCTGCCGTACGCAGGCCAGCAGCGGGTCGGCCTCGGCGAACAGCCAGTCCAGGGCGGCGCGGGGTTCGGTCAGGATCAGGCCGGGGTGGCGGGTGGGGGAGAGGTGGGCCGGGAGCCGGTCGCCGGGACGCTCGACCGCGTACACCCGGGAGGCGGTGGCCAGGTAGAAGTCGAGGAGCCGGTCGAGGGCGGCGTCCTGCCCCAGGGAGGGCTGCTCGTCGCGTTCGGCGCAGGCACGCGCGTAGAGGCGGACGAGGTCGTGGAAGCGGTAGCGGCCGGGCGCGGCCGATTCGAGCAGGGAGCAGTCGACTAAAGCTTCGAGGAGGTCCTCGGTGTCGTGCTCGGGCAGGTCCAGGACGGCGGCCGCGGCGGAGAGGGAGATGTCGGGGCCGTCGGCGAGGCCGAGGAGGCGGAAGGCGCGTTGCTGGGCGGGCTCCAGCTGGCCGTAGCCCAGCTCGAAGGTGGCCTTGACGGCGAGGTCGCCGGCCTGGAGCTCGTCGAGGCGGCGGCGTTCGTCGGCGAGTTTGGCGGCGAGGACGGAGACGGTCCAGGTGCGGCGGGCGGCGAGCCGGGAGGCGGCGATGCGGATGGCGAGCGGCAGGAACCCGCAGGCGCCGACGACGTTGAGGGCGGCCTGGCGTTCGGCGCCGACCCGCTCGGCGCCGACGATGCGGGTGAACAGCTGCAGGGCCTCCTCGGGGCTCATCACGTCGAGGTCGACGAGATGGGCCCCGGCGAGGCCCGACATCCGGACCCGGCTGGTGACGAGGGCGGCGCAGCCCGCGGTGCCGGGCAGCAGCGGACGGACCTGGGCGGCGTCGCGGGCGTTGTCGAGCAGCACCAGGACGCGGCGGCCGTCGAGGACCGTGCGGTAGAGGGCGGCCCGGTCGGCGGCCGAGTCGGGGATGGAGCTGTCGGGGGTGCCGAGGGCGCGCAGGAAGGAGCCGAGGACGGCCTCGGGCTGCGCGGGGCGGGGGTCGGTGCCCTGGAGGTCGGCGTAGAGCTGGCCGTCGGGGAAGTGGGGCCGGGCGGCGTGCGCGACGTGCACGGCGAGGGTGGTCTTGCCGACACCGCCTATGCCCGCGAGCGCCGAGACGGCCATGACCTGTCCCCCGGCGCCCGCGAGGATCTCCCCGAGCTCGCTGACGAAGGGGGCGCGGCCGGTGAAGTCCGGGACTGTGGCGGGCAATTGCGCGGGCCTTACGGGTGCGGGGGCGGCGGCGGTGGCGGGGTCCTCGGCGCGGGCGAGCTCGGCGTCGGCGTTCAGGATGCGCTGCTGGAGGGCGGAGAGTTCGGGCCGCGGGTCGACGCCCAGCTCCTCGGCGAGGAGACGGCGGGTGTCGGCGTAGACGGCGAGGGCCTCGGCCTGGCGGCCGCTGCGGTACAGGGCCAGCATCAGCAGTTCGCGCAGCCGCTCCCGCAGGGGGTGGGCGGCGGTGAGGGCGGTGAGCTCGGAGACGGCCTCGGCGTGGTGGCCGACCTCCAGGTCCAGGTCGAGGCGGGTCTCCAGCAGCTGGAGGCGCCACTCGGCGAGGCGGGTCCGCTCGGTGTCGGCGTGCGGGCCGGGGACCCCGGCGAGGGGTTCGCCGTCCCAGAGGTCCAGGGCGCGGGCGAGGAGGGTGCGGGCCAGCGCGCGGTCGCCGGCGGAGCGGGCCGTTTCGGCGTCGGCGGCGAGGCTGCGGGCGATGCCGAGGTCGAGGGCCTCCTGGTGGCGCAGCCGGATCGCGTAGCCGCCGGCGTCGCTGACGAGCAGCCCGGGGTGGAGCACCTTGCGCAGCCGGGAGGCGTACGTGCGGATGGTGGCCAGGGCCTGCGGGGGCGGGTCCTCGCCCCAGATGGCGTCGATCAGCTCGGGGGCGGTCGCGGTGCGGCCGTCGCGCAGCAGCAGTACGGCGAGCAGGGCGCGCTGCTGGGGGCTGCCGGAGGGCAGCGCCTCGGGGCCGCGCCAGGCGCGGACGGGGCCGAGGACGGCGAACCGGTTGTCGGCGGGGGAGGGCTCCGGGGGCCGTGGGGCGTGCGGGGGCTCCGCGGCGTGCGGGGCCGGGGGGTGCGGGGCCGGGGGGTTCTCGGGAGGGGCGGGGGGCTCGGGGGCTGCGGGCACGTCGGCGGAGTTCCGGGACCGGGCTGCCTCGGGGTGGTTCCGCTGGTGCGGGATGGCCGGTATGCCGTCCATCTGTCGTCCCCCCTGCCTTCCGTCGGTTTAAGGGTCAGTCTGCCCTGTCTTGCACGCACACGTCAGCCCGCAGCGGAGGCGGTCACTCCTCGTCACAACGGCGAGTGTGGGACAGATAGCTGACGGTTCGTCAGATCAACGCTACCGTGGAGGGCATGGAGACCTTCCCGAAGATCATCTCGGTGGACGACCACACGGTGGAGCCCCCTCACGTCTGGCGGGACCGGCTCCCGTCGAAGTACCGCGACACCGGGCCCCGGATCGTCCGGGCCCCCCTCAAGGAGATGACCTTCCTCGGCGGGAAGTTCGCCCCCGTCATGGGGGCCAAGGGGGACGACGGCCCGATCGGCGACTGGTGGGTGTACGAGGACCTGCACCGGCCGCTCACCCGCCTCGACACCGCGGTCGGGTACGACCGCGACGAGATCAAACTGGAAGTCATCACCTACGAGCAGATGCGCCCGGGCTCCTTCTCGGTTCCCGACCGCCTCGCCGACATGGACGTCAACCACGTCCAGTCCGCCCTGTGCTTCCCCACCTTCCCGCGCTTCTGCGGCCAGACCTTCACCGAGGCCAAGGACCGCGAGCTCGGACTGCTCGGGGTGCGGGCCTACAACGACTGGATGGTGGAGGAGTGGTGCGGCCCCGAGGCCCGGGGCCGGCTCATCCCGCTCACCCTCGTTCCCCTCTGGGACGCCCGCCTGGCCGCCGCCGAGGTCCGCCGCAACGCGGCGCGCGGGGTCCGGGCGGTCGCGTTCTCCGAGATACCGCCGCACTTGGGGCTGCCGTCGATCCACACCGACGACTGGGACCCCTTCCTCCAGGCCTGCGACGAGACCGGCACGGTCATCGCCATGCACATCGGCTCCTCGTCGCGGATGCCCTCCACCTCGGCGGACGCCCCGCCGGCCGTCGGGTCCACCATCACCTTCGCCAACTGCTGCTTCTCGATGGTCGACTGGCTGATGAGCGGCAAGTTCGAACGCTTCCCGAACCTGAAGATCATGTACGCGGAGGGGCAGATCGGCTGGATCCCGTACATCCTGGAACGCGCGAACGTGGTCTGGGAGGAGAACCGGGGCTGGGGCGGCGTGGCCGACAAGGTCCACCGCCCGCCGTCGGAGCTCTTCGCCGAGCACGTCTTCGGCTGCTTCTTCGACGACGCGTTCGGCCTGCGGAACCTGGACGCGATCGGGGTCGGCAACGTCCTCTACGAGACCGACTACCCCCACTCGGACTCCACCTGGCCGAAGTCTCGGGAGGTGGGCGAGTCCCAGATGGGCCACCTGGCGCCGGACGTGGTCGACCGGATCGTGCGCGGCAACGCGATCGACCTGCTCGGTCTCACGGGGGAGGGGCTCTGGGCGGGGGCTTAGGGGGAGTGTGGGACCTCCTCGATCCGCAGAAACGATATCTCTCGGCGGCGGTCTTGATATCGTTTAAGTGTGACCAGGGCAGGTCGCCCCGCGCTGAGGAGGTTTCCCATGGCCAGAACCGTGATCGACGTGGACGATGCCCTGCTGGCGGAGGCCGCCGAGCTCTTCGGGACGAAAACGAAGGTTGCCACCGTGAATGCCGCACTCCAGGACGTCGTCAACCGGCGTAAGCGGGAAGAGTTCCTGACGTGGCTGGCCGAGGGCGGGCTGCCGGACCTGACGGGCCCGGTGGAGCAGTCTTCGGCCGAGGCCGAACGAGTGCACGAAAGGGCAGCGTGAACGGGCGCTTCCTGATCGACAAGTCCGCCCTCGCGCGCTATCCCAAGCCGGCCGTGCACGCTGTCGTCAATCCGCTGCACGCTGCGGGGGTGCTGGCCGTGTGCGGAGCGGTGGAGCTGGAGGTGCTCTACAGCGCCCGTTCGAAGTCGGACGCGGACCGGGTGCGGGCGGGTCTCGGGGCCTTCGCCTGGCTCTCGACGCCGGACGAGGCGTGGGATCGTGCCTTGGAAGTGCAGGAGCAGCTCATCGTGGCGGGGAAATGGAAGGCGGTGTCCCTTCCGGATCTGATCATCGCGGCGACCGCCGAGCGGCACGGCGCCACCGTGCTGCACTACGACGGCGACTACGACATGATCGCCGAGGTCACGGGCCAGCCCACGCGATGGGTCGTACCGCCGGGTACGGCCGACTGACCTGCCCCCGGGACGCTCAGACCGTGGCGTTCCGCCCCGCCGTCACCGCCGGGCGGACGTGCTGGAGCAGCAGCTCCAGGAACCTCTCCGGGCGGCGCAGCGCCGCGAAGTGGCTCGCGTCCCCGATCAGCTCGAACGCCTTCACCGGTGCCTCGACCGCGTCGAAGAACTCCCGGGCGCGGGCCGCCGGCGTGATCACGTCCCGCTCGCCCTGGAAGATGAAGAACGGCACCTCGAAGCGGGTCCCGTCGGCGAAGTCGTCGAAGTCCCCCGTCCCCTCGGTGACGGACTCCGAGAAGCCCTGCCCCTTGAAGTAGGCCTTCGCCCGCCCGAGCGAGTACAGCGGCGACAGCCACAGCGAGCCCACGATCACCTTCTTCACGGTGTCCAGCGTCAGCGGGTCGCTGCCCGCGCACAGCTTGTCGTACGAGGACCGCTGCGACGAGGTCCACCGGCGGGGGTCGGACCCCATCGCCTCGACGGTGGCCACGTCCTTGGCCTTCCCCGCGGCCCGCAGTCGCTCCAGGGTGGCGTCGTAGGCGGAGGTGTCCCGGCCCGCCTCCTGGATCTTCTGGTCGGTGCCGACGTAAGCGGAGTACAGCTCGGGGTGGTTGCGGGCCAGCCGCAGCCCGAAGACCGTGCCGAAGGAACTCGGCATCAGCACCACCCGCTCCACGCCCAGCCGCGCCAGGACGTGCCGGGTGACCTCGACGGCGTCCTCGTGGAGCCGCTCGAAGGTGACCTCCCCCTGACCGTCCGCGCCACCGTGCGCGAAGGTCAGACCGGCGCCGCGCATGTCCCAGCGGACCAGGGTGAAGTGCTTCTCCCAGGACCGGGTGCGGGCTCCGTAGGGGGAGTTGGCCGCGCCCGGCCCGCCGTGGATCTCCAGCAGGACGGGGTTGGCGCGGTCCTCGCCGCGCACCGAGATCCACTGCTCGATCCCGCCGATCCGGACGAAGCCCTGCTCGTCGATGCCGTCCGGCGTCCCGATCCGCATCATCCGGGCGTTGCCGACCCGGCGCACGGCCCGATGGGCGAAGAGACCCACGACGGGCGCGGCGAACGCGGCGGCGGTGATGGCGCTGATGGCGGTGGTGGTGGCGATGCCGCTCATTACTGTTTCCCCCGGATACTGTTTTTGTGTTGAGGGGGAGCATACGTGAAAGCGGGGGGATGTAAAGGGGGTTGGGGAGGGGGGAGGGGGGAGGGGCGGGTAGCGCAGCGATGTGCGAGCCATCTCCGCCCGGTCCCGCATGCGGGACCGAATGGCCATGGGTCTTTGGCCCGGGGTGCGCCAGACCACCCGACACTACGACCACAGTGACCAACGGGCCCCACGCGCGTCAGATCGCTACGCGCTTCACTCGGCAAAGCGTCTGCGGTCCGCCCGGGGCTGGACATGAGCCGCCCACGGTCCGGGGGCCGAGTATGGGCTGTGTGGGGAAAGGGGGGAGTGGTCACGCCCTTCCACTCTCAAGGTATAGCGGGCAGGGGGGATTGCGGCAAGGCCCCGGGGGTGCCGCAGAATCGTCAACCTGAGCCACAGTCAAGGGAAATGGGCGTCACGGATGCGTGTGTTGTTGTCTGCGTACGATTCGCGCGGGGGAGTCGAGCCGCTCGTGGGACTCGCGGTGCGGTTGCTGGAACTCGGTGCGGAGGTGCGGGTGTGCGCGCCGCCGGACGAGGAGTTCGCGAAGCGACTGGCGGCGATCGGTGTGGAGATGATTCCGACCGGACAGTCGGTGCGCGACTTGGTGACCGGGAAGACGCCGCCCTCGGCGGGGGGCGTACCGAGGCGGGCGGCCGAGCTGGTCGCCGCGTTCTACGAGCAGGCGAGCGTCGCTGCCGAGGGGTGCGACGTACTGCTGGCGACCGGCCTCGTGCCGGCCGTGGCCGGCGTGAAGGCCGTCTCCGAGAAGCTGGGGATCCCCTACGTCTACGCCAGCTACCAGCCGGTGAGCCTGCCGTCCCCGCACCATCCGCCGATGGCGCGCCCGGGACGTCCGCTCGCGCCGGACGTGACGGACAACGGCGAGCTGTGGGAACAGGACGCCCGCGACGCGCAGGAGGTGTTCGGGGAGGCGATCAACACCCATCGGGTGTCGATCGGCCTGGCGCCGCTGGACAACGTCCGCGACCACGTCTTCACCGACCGGCCGTGGCTGGCCACGGACCCGACCCTGGCCCCGTGGCGGCAGCCGGCGGATCTCGATGTCGTGCAGACCGGTGCCTGGGTCCTTCCGGACGAACGCCCCTTGCCCGCTGACCTGGTGGAGTTCCTGGACGCCGGTACGCCGCCGGTCTACGTGGGCTTCGGAAGCATCCCCATGCGCGATCCGCAGGACGTCGCCCGCGTTGCCATCGAGGCCATCCGCGCGCAGGGCCGCCGCGCGGTTCTCTCCCGTGGCTGGGCCGACCTGGGCCTGATCGATGACCAGGACGACTGCTTCGTCGTCGGCGAGGCCAACCACCAGGCCCTGTTCCGCCGCGCGGCCGCCGTCGTGCACCACGGCGGCGCGGGCACGACGGCCACCGCCACCTGGTCCGGCGCACCCCAGGTGATCGTGCCCCAGGGGGCCGACCAGCCCTATTTCGCCGGCCGCGTGGCCGACCTGGGCATCGGCGCGGCGCACGACGGCCCGACCCCGACGGTCGATTCCCTGTCCGCCGCACTCAAGACCGCCCTCACCCCCGAGACCAGCGCCCGAGCGACCGAAGTGGCCGCCGCCTTCCAAGCCGACGGAGCAGGGGTAGCCGCCAAACTCCTCTACGACACCGCCCACCAAACCCCCGCCGGACCCTGAAGACGACGAACTCGTCCTCACACTCCGACAGGCCCCGCCACAGTCCCTTTGAAGCCCATCCAGCACCCCAAGAGGAACGAACGATCCGCACTCGCGTGAGAGACCGAGGCCCCCGGGCCGTGGGCGGCTTATGTCCAGCCCCGGACGGTCGCCGGACGCCATGCCGTGCGAAGCGCGTAGCGATCTGACGCGTGCGGGGCCTGCCGGACGCTCTGGTCGTCGTGTCGGGCGGTCTGGCTTGCCCAGGCTTTGGACCGACACGCATAGGGGGCCGGATCAGCGGCTTGGCCGGAGACGGCTCGCGCATCTCTGGGATGCCCGCCCCTCGAAGATCTCCCCGTGGACCGTTCTTTTGGGGGTTTCCCGGCAGTCTTTGGCATTCCG
>NZ_JBVIKC010000056.1:0-54684 GCF_055581065.1 Streptomyces sp. NPDC031479 | reverse complement strand
CAAGTACGTCCGGTACGCGGGCTTCCGGTCGGCACGCCGAGAGCACGCACCGGACGCCGCTCCTTCCCCACGGACATCCGTCAGACACCCCCTAGGGGCAGTGGATGACCTGGCCGGCGTAGGAGAGGTTGCCGCCGAAGCCGAAGAGCAGGACCGGGGCGCCGGAGGGGATCTCGCCCCGCTGGACCAGTTTGGAGAGGGCCATCGGGATGCTGGCCGCCGAGGTGTTGCCGGAGTCGACGACGTCGCGTGCGACCACGGCGTTCACGGCGCCGATCCTGGCGGCGAGCGGCTCGATGATCCGCAGGTTCGCCTGGTGCAGGACGACCCCCGCCAGGTCCTCGGGGGTGATCCCGGCCTTTTCGCAGACCTTGCGGGCGAGCGGCGGGAGCTGGCTGGTGGTCCAGCGGTAGACGGACTGGCCCTCCTGCGCGAAGACCGGCGGGGAGCCCTCGATGCGCACGGCGTGGCCCATCTCCGGCACCGAGCCCCACAGGACGGGGCCGATGCCCGGCTCCGCGCTGGCCTCGACGACGGCCGCGCCCGCGCCGTCGCCGGTCAGCACGCAGGTGGTGCGGTCGGCGTAGTCGGTGATCTCGGTCATCTTGTCGGCGCCGATGACCAGGGCGCGGGTCGCGGCGCCGGCCCGGATCGCGTGGTCGGCGGTGGCCAGGGCGTGGGTGAAGCCCGAGCACACGACGTTGATGTCCATCACCGCGGGCGCCCCGCCCATGCCCAGCTTCGCGGCGACCCGCGCGGCCATGTTGGGGGAACGGTCGATGGCGGTGGAGGTGGCCACCAGAACGAGGTCGACGTCGTCCGGGATCAGACCGGCGTTCGCGAGGGCCTTGCCGGCGGCCTGGTAGGCCAGCTCGTCCACGGGCTCCTCGGGACCCGCGACGTGCCGGGTCCGGATGCCGACGCGCGACCGGATCCACTCGTCGTTGGTGTCGACCATGGCCGCGAGGTCCTCGTTGGTGAGCACTTTCGCGGGCTGGTAGTGCCCTAGCGCCACCACGCGTGAACCGGTCATGGGCGGGGTCCCCCTCTGTACGGCGGTCAGGAATTACCCAGCTTCGCCTGCTACCGGTGGGTACGGGTGCGTGTGACCCGACAGGATTCCTGCACCGGAATTTGGAGAATTCCGAGCAACTTCCTGCCGGGAGCCCCGTGGGCCGCGAATCCGCGAGAATGTCCTCGTCAAGAGCACGACGAGTACGGAACGGGTGGCTGATCGCCATGGGACGGGTCACCGAGCGGCGCCGGGTCGTACGGATCCGGGGCGGGGCCGTCGGGGCGCGCCCCGACACGCTGGTCGCGGAGGAGCCGCTGGAGATCCGGCTCAACGGCAAGCCGCTGGCCATCACGATGCGCACCCCGGGTGACGACTTCGCGCTGGCGGTGGGCTTCCTCGCCAGTGAGGGCGTGGTCGCGCACGCCTCGGACGTCCAGGCCGTCACCTACTGCGAGGGTGCGACCGAGGACGGTTCCAACACCTACAACGTGGTCAACGTGCAGCTGGCCCGCGGAGTGCCGGTGCCCGACATCACGCTGGAGCGGAACGTCTACACCACCTCCTCCTGCGGTCTGTGCGGCAAGGCCAGCCTGGACGCGGTCCGTACGGCGACCCGTTTCCCGGGGCTCGCCGCCGACCCGGTACGGGTGACGGCCGGCCTCCTCGGCGAGCTGCCGGACCGGCTGCGCGCGGCGCAGAAGGTCTTCGACCGCACGGGCGGGCTGCACGCGGCCGGGCTGTTCTCGGCGGACGGGGAGCTGCTCGACGTACGGGAGGACGTGGGCCGGCACAACGCCGTGGACAAGATCGTCGGGCGGGCCCTGCAGGCGGGACGGCTGCCGCTGGCCGGTGCGGTGCTCCTGGTGTCGGGCCGGGCCTCCTTCGAGCTCGCGCAGAAGGCCGTCATGGCCGGGATCCCGGTGCTGGCGGCGGTTTCGGCGCCGTCCTCGCTGGCGGTGGACCTGGCCCTGGAGTCCGGCCTGACCCTGGTGGGCTTCCTGCGGGGCCCGGACATGAACATCTACGCGGGCGACCACCGCATCGTCCTGCCCGCCGGACCCGCGTAGGGGCGCCCGGCCCCAGGACCACGGAGGCCGCTGCGGCGGCCGCCGGCGCTAGCGCCGGCGGCCCCGGCGCGGGGTGGTGGGCTCCTTCGGGGCCGGGGGGTCGATGCGGTGCAGGTCCAGGGTGGCGGGGACCGGGGTGCTGCCGGGACCGCCGGACCGGGCCCAGTCGATGATCTCGTCCGTGGCGGTGTCGTCGAGGGCCCAGCCGAACCAGACGGCCCGGGCGCCCCGGCTCCGGGCCTCGCTGGTGGGCTGGACCACGATCACGTTGGCCTGCGCGCACGGTCCGAGGCAGTCGCTGGTACGGACCGCCAGCCGGCCCCCGGACGCGGCGGCGGCCTCCCGCAGCCGGGCGAGCTGGCCGGCGTGGTCGGAACCGGGGTTCTTGCGGGGGTCCCCGCAGCAGCAGCCGCGGCAGACCACCAGGGTGCAGGGGCGCGGGGCATGGGCGGCGAGCGGGCGTATCCAGGTCACCGCCGCACGTTACCGGCCCTGCGGGGCCGGGTGTTGGGCCAGGGGCGAGACCTCCGCCACACACCCCGGGGGGAGTTCGCTCCCGGGGGCCCCCGGGTCCCGGGAGCGGCGCCGGGCCAGGACCGCGCAGACCATCAGCTGCATCTGGTGGAAGAGCATCAGCGGCAGCACCGCGAGCGCGGCCTGGGCGCCGAACAGGACGCTGGCCATGGGGAGTCCGGCGGCGAGGCTCTTCTTCGACCCGGCGAACTGGATCGCGATCCGGTCCTCGCGGCCGAATCCGAGGCGTCCGGCCCCGTACCAGGTGACGAGGAGCATCACGGCGAGGAGTACGGCCTCCACCGCCAGCAGCGCGCCGAGCCTCGGGAGGCTGACGCGGTGCCAGACTCCGGCGGCCATGCCCGCGCTGAAGGCGGCGTAGACGACGAGCAGGATCGAGCCCCGGTCGACGTAGCCGAGCACCCTCTTGTGGCGGACCAGGAAGCCGCCCACCCAGCGGCGCAGGGCCTGGCCGAGGAGGAAGGGCAGCAGCAGCTGGACGACGATCTTGAGGAGGGAGTCCGGGGAGAAGCCTCCCGCGTCGGCGCCGAGCAGGCCGGCGGCGAGGAGGGGGGTGAGGACGATGCCGGCGAGGCTGGAGAAGGAGCCGGCGCAGATCGCGGCGGGGACGTTGCCCCGGGCGATGGAGGTGAAGGCGATGGAGGACTGGACGGTCGAGGGGACCAGGCAGAGGAAGAGCAGGCCGCTGTACAGGGGCTGGGTCAGCAGGGTGGGGACGAGGCCGCGGGCGGCCAGGCCGAGGAGCGGGAAGAGCACGAAGGTGCAGGCCAGCACGGTGACGTGGAGGCGCCAGTGGCGCAGCCCGTCGAGGGCCTCGCGGGTGGAGAGCCGGGCCCCGTAGAGGAAGAAGAGCAGGGCGACGGCGCCGGTGGAGGCGCCGTCGGCGACGGTGGCGGCCGCGCCCCGGGCCGGGAGCAGCGCGGCGAGGCCCACGGTGGCGAGCAGGGCCAGTACGTACGGGTCCAGGGGCAGCCGGGCGGGGAGGCGGGGACGGCGTCGCATGGTCGGTGTTCACTCGCTGTGGGTCGGGGCGGAGGGCCGCGGGAGGGAGCTGGAAGCGGAGGGGGTCGTCCGTTCATGCTCGCGGGTGCGCGGTCATCGGGAAACACGCACACTGCACTGACTGTCATCACGAAGCGCAATAGGCTGGTTCCATGTACGACCCCGTTCAGCTGCGGACCTTCCTCACGGTGGCCCAGACGCTCAGCTTCACGCAGGCCGCCGCCCGGCTCGGCGTGCGGCAGTCCACGGTCAGCCAGCACGTGCGGCGGCTGGAGGGGGCGACGGGGCGGACGCTGTTCGTCCGGGACACCCACAGCGTCGGGCTCACGGAGGACGGCGAGGCGCTCCTGGGCTTCGCGCGGACCATCCTGGAGGCGCACGAGCGGGCGGCTGCCTTCTTCACCGGGACGCGGTTGCGGGGGCGGCTGCGGTTCGGGGCGTCGGAGGACTTCGTGCTGACCCGGCTCCCCGAGATCCTGGAGGGGTTCCGGCACGAGCATCCGGAAGTGGACCTGGAGCTGTCGGTCGAGCTCTCGGGGATCCTGCACGAGCGGCTGGACGCGGGGCGCCTCGACCTGGTCCTGGCCAAGCGGCGCGGGCCGGGGGACGAGCGGGGCCGGCTGGTGTGGCGGGACCGGATGGTGTGGATCGGGGCGGAGGGGGCGCGCGTGGACCCGGAGCGTCCGGTGCCGCTGATCGTGTTCCCGCCGCCGGGCATCACCCGGGCGCGGGCCCTGGAGGTGCTGGAGCGGGACGGGCGTGCGTGGCGGATCGCGTGTACGAGCGGCAGCCTCAGCGGTCTGATCGCGGCGGCCCGTGCCGGGCTCGGGGTGATGGCGCACACCCGGGGGCTGATCCCGCCGGGGCTGGTACGGGTGGGCGGGCTGCCGGAGCTGGGGCCGGTGGAGTTCGCCCTGCTCCAGGGGCGGCGCCCCACCCCGGCGGCGGAGGCGCTGGCGGCCGCGGTCCTGGCGGGCGGCGACCGCCTGAGCCGGCCGGCGTAGTTCCGGGACGGGGCGGGGCGGGGTTCCGGGGGCTATCCGGGCAGCCCCTCGCGGGCCTGGAGGTCACGGGGGCGGGGCTGGACCTCGAAGGGGGTGTCCCCGGTGTACAGGCTGGTGCCCGCCGGCAGGCAGTTGTCCTCGCGGACGTTTCCGAGGCCGTCGCAGTGCTCGGCCTTGAGGGTGATCAACACGGTGGAGGTGTGCGCACCGACGGGGAGCGCCTTGAAGGGCGGTGAGGCGATCCCCGTGAAGGGGAGTCCGTCGTCGCCGACGAAGCCGGTGCGCAGGACGTCCTTCTTCCTGAAGGTGAAGGTCTTCTCCCGCGGGGTGCCCCGGTCCTGCACGTAGGTGGCGCTCTCGAACTTGGCGTTGAAGTCCTCGACGGGGGCGATCCCGGGGCGGAGCGGCCGGTAGCCCTCCGGATAGACGGCGGTCCGGGCGTCCGCGGCGGTCGTCCAACTCGGCACGACCCTGACCCAGGGCTCCCCGGCGAAGGCGACCCGGCAGGCCGAGGGGCCGATGATCCGCTGCTTGATGTGGAAGAGCTTGTTGATGTCGACGCCGTCCGGGGCCAGGCAGTGCGGTACGGGCGGCCTGACGGTGGGCACGGCAGACGCGGCAGACGCGGCGGACACAGCGGGCGCGGCGGACACGGCGGGCGCCGCGGACACGGCGGCCGCGGCCGACGCGGGCGGGCTCGCCGCGGCACCGCAGAGCGCCGCCGCGAGCAGGGTCGGGAAGGCCGTGGCGAGGAGGCGGGGACGGTTCATCTGGAACCACCTGTCGGAGTGGACGGAAGGGCCGCCCGGCAGCCGATCACGGGACGGGGCCCGGTATCCGGGCGACATCCCGCGGGGCGGGACCGGACAGCGGACCGGCTCACCCGTCCGGGCGACGTACGCGCCCCGACCAGGGCCGTCGGGGCACGCGGGCCCGGGGGGATCTTGTGGAGGTTTCCGCGGGGGTGCCGGTGCCCCGGGCCGGTGGGGTAGCGTCGCGGCGCTCGGCAGGAGAGGAGCGGAATGTTGCGCGAGTTCGGCGTTCCACCCGTGGTCACGGGCCCTGCGGTCGGCGGACTGGCCGACTGCGTCTTCCAGTACGCCGGGGAGGAGCCCGAACGGGTGGTGCTCGGGCGCAAGGTGGACGGCGTCTGGCGGGACGTGACCTCCGGGGAGCTGGCCGCCGAGGTGCTGGCGCTCGCCAAGGGGCTGCTGGCGCAGGGGATCGGTTTCGGGGACCGGGTCGCCGTGATGTCCCGTACCCGCTACGAGTGGACCCTGTTCGACTTCGCCCTGTGGGCGATCGGCGCCCAGCCCGTCCCCGTCTACCCGACGTCCTCGGCGGACCAGGTGCACTGGATCCTCTACGACTCCGGCTGCGCCGGCTGCGTCGTGGAGGACGAGGACCAGGCCATGACGGTCGGCTCGGTGATCGAGCGGCTGCCGGGGCTGCGCCTGCTGTGGCAGCTCGACGCGGGGGCGGTCGGGGAGCTGGTGGAGGCGGGCCGGTCGGTGGACGGGGACGTGGTGCACCGTCACCGCCGGGCCGTGACCCCGGACGCGGTCGCCACCGTCATCTACACCTCGGGGACCACGGGCCGGCCCAAGGGCTGCGTGCTCACCCACGCGAACTTCATGTTCGAGGCGGACACCCTGGTGGACCGCTGGGAGTCGGTGTTCCGGGCCGGACCGGGCGAGCAGCCGTCGACGCTGCTCTTCCTGCCGCTGGCCCACGTCTTCGGGCGGATGGTGGAGGTGGCCGCCGTACGGGCCCGGGTCAAGCTGGGGCACCAGCCGGTGCTCGCCGCCGCCGAACTGCTGCCGGACCTCGCGGCCTTCCGGCCGACCTTCGTGCTGGGGGTCCCGTACGTCTTCGAGAAGGTGTTCGCGGCGGCCCGCCGCAAGGCGGAGGCGGAGGGGCGCCGGGGTCCCTTCGACCGGGCGGTGGAGACGGCGGTGCGGTATGCGGAGGCGCGCGAGCAGAAGGCGTTCGGCACCGGGCCGGGGCCGTCGACGGGGCTGCGGATGGAGCACCAGCTCTTCGAGAAGCTGGTGTACGGGAAGGTGCGCGAGGCGCTGGGCGGCCGGGTCCGGCACGCGATGTCGGGCGGGTCGGCGATGTCACGCCGGCTGGGGCTGTTCTTCGACGGCGCCGGGATCACGGTGTTCGAGGGGTACGGGCTGACCGAGTCCTGCGCCGCCGCCACGGCGAATCCGCCGGGGGCGACGAAGTACGGGACGGTGGGGCGGCCGATCCCGGGCAGCACGGTGCACATCGCCGACGACGGGGAGGTGTGGCTGCGCGGCGATCACGTCTTCTCGGGGTACCTGAACGATCCCCGGGCCACGGAGGAGGTGCTGCGCGGCGGCTGGCTGGCGACCGGGGACCTGGGGCGCCTCGACCGGGACGGGTACCTGACGATCACCGGGCGGAAGAAGGAGATCCTGGTGACCTCCAACGGCAAGAGCGTGGCGCCGACCGTGCTGGAGGAGCGGGTGCGGTCGCATCCGCTGGTGTCGCAGTGCGTGCTGGTGGGCAACGACCGGCCGTTCATCGCGGCGCTGGTGACCCTGGACGTGGAGGGGATGGCGCACTGGCTGTCGATGCGCGGGCTGCCGCAGCGGCCGGCGGAGCAGCTGGTGGGTGACCCGGAGCTGGCGGCGGAGGTGCGGCGGGCGGTGGTGGCCGCCAACACGCTGGTCTCGCAGGCCGAGGGGATCCGGGCCTTCCGGGTGCTGCCGGGGCAGTTCACGGAGGAGCGCGGGCTGCTGACGCCGTCGCTGAAGCTGAAGCGGCGGGCGATCGAGAAGGCGTACGCGCGGGAGGTCGCGGAGCTGTACCCGTCCTGAACGGGCTTCCCGGGAGCGCTGCGCGGAGAACCTCCACGAGTCGAGCTGATGGCCCGTCACTTCATCGGGTCGCCGATATTGACGGTCCGTCAGGTCGCGCACAGAATGCGGGGATTCCTACCGGAGGGGATCCTCACCATGTCGCGAACCGTCCGCGCCCTGGCCGCCGCAGCGGCCGCCCTCGCGTTCGTCTCCGCCTGCAACTCCGCCTCCACCTCCCACGGCCCCGCTCCCGACGGGCCGGGAGGCCGGACCGGGAACACGCGCGGGGTGAGCGCGGACTCCGTCAAGGTCGGCGGCATCGTGTCGATGACCAGCGCGAGCGGCTACAGCAAGAAGGACACCGACCTCGGGGCCAGGGCCCGGTTCCTGAGAGCGAACGCCGAGGGCGGAGTCGCCGGGCGCAGGATCGACTACATCGGCGCGGAGGACGACGGCCAGGACCCGGGGAAGAACCTGGCGGCCGCCCGCAAGCTGGTCCAGCAGGACAAGGTCTTCGCGGTGTCCCCGATGAGCTCGGTGACCTTCTCCGGCGCCGACTTCCTGGAAAAGGAGAAGGTCCCCACCTTCGGCTGGGGCACCCTGCCGTCCTTCTGCGGGCCGGAGTACGTCTACGGGTTCAACGGCTGCCTGGTCCCCTCCCCCGGCGGCACCCTCAACCAGACCTGGCCCGAGGGCATCGGCCGGGTGCTCGGCGGGGCCGGGGGCAAGTCGGTCGCGATCATCGCCAACGACAGCGACGCCGGGAAGTTCGGCATCCGCACCTTCCGGCAGGGCTTCACCGCCGCCGGGTTCACGGTGTCCTACGCCAAGGCCTCCGTACCGGCCACGGCCGTGCCCAGCGACTGGTCGGCCTACGTCAAGGAGCTCCTGGCGGGCCCCGACGGGAAGGCCCCGGACGCCGTGGTCTCCGTCATGCAGACCCCCAGCAACATCGGGTTGTTCACCGCGCTCAAGCGGGCCGGCTACCGGGGCGTACTCACCGATCCCACGGACTACGACCCGGGGCTCCTCGCCAAGGACGCCACCAGGCAGGCCCTCGACGGGGTCTACGTGCTGCTCCAGTTCCAGCCCTTCGAGTCCGCGGACCCGAAGATGGAGCGGTTCAAGGCCGACGTCAAGGCGGCGGCGAACGGACAGGACGTACCGCTGAACATGCACATGCTGACCGGGTACATGTCGGCCGACCTGTTCCTGTCCATCGCGGCGAAGGCGGGCCGCGACCTCACCGTGGAGTCCTTCCAGGCGGCCGCCCGGGGCTTCTCCGACACGGGGACCCTGGTCGGCGACCGGTCGGAGCCCAAGGGCCAGAAGGACAGCTTCGGCTGCGGTGCGCTGGTGCGGCTGAAGGACGGGGCGTACGAGGTGGCCGTGCCGTTCGCCTGCCACCAGCCCGTCCCCTTCGCGTAGGGGCCCGCCATGGGGGATCTGCTCGTCTTCGTGCTGAGCGGTCTGGTCTCCGGAGCCCTGTACGCGCTGCTGGCCACCGGGCTGGTGCTGTCGTACTCGGCGTCCGGGCTGTTCAACTTCGCCCACGGGGCCACCGCCTACCTGTGCGCCCTGGTCTTCTACGAACTGCACTCCGGGCTCGGCTGGCCCGCCGTCCCGGCGGCCCTGCTGGTGGTCTGCGGACTGGCGCCCGGACTCGGGTGGGGGCTGGACCGGCTGATGTTCCGACGGCTCGCGCGGGTCGGGGAGAGCGCGCAGATCGTGGCGACCATCGGCCTGCTGGTGGCGCTGCCCGCCGCCGGGCTGTGGGCGGTGGAGCTGCTCTCGGACGCGGGCGCGCCGCTCAAGCCGGCGGAGAACCAGTTCGGGCTGCCGGGGGTCGGGCCGAGCCCGGCGAGGTCGTGGCGGCTCGCGGACGGCGTCGGCGTCGACTCCGACCAGCTGATCACCTGGGTGGTCACGGCGGTGGTGGCGGCGGCCCTGTGGGTGCTGCTGCGCCACACCCGGCTGGGGCTGCAGCTGCGGGCCGCCGTGGACGACCGGTCCCTGACCGAGCTGCGCGGGATCAGCGCCGACCGGCTGTCGTCGGTCGCGTGGATGATCGCGTCGGGGCTGGCGGGCCTCGCCGGGGTGCTGGCGACCCCGCTGCTGGGGCTGTCCGCGCACGACTTCACCCTGTTCCTCTTCGTGTCCGCGACGGCGGCGGTGATCGGGCGGTTCGCGTCCGTGCCGCTGGCGTTCGCGGGCGGGCTGGGGCTGGGGGTGCTGCAGAACCTGGTCGCCGGGTACGCGTCCTTCGCCGAGTCCGTCACCGGGTTCAGGACGGCGGTGCCCTTCCTGATCCTGTTCGGCGGGCTGCTGGTGCTCACCCGGCGGGCGCGCACCGCCGGGGTCGCCCCGGCGGACGCGCCGTCGCCGGACCATCTGGCCGGGGCCCCGTGGGCACGGCGGTGGGGGGTGTGGGCGGCCGGCGCCGGGCTGCTGTGCGTGGCCCTCTACACCGTCACCACCCCTTTCTGGAGCGGGTTGCTCGCGCAGGGGCTGGCCGTCGGCCTGGTGTTCCTGTCCTTCACGGTGGTGACCGGGCTCGGCGCGATGGTCTCCCTGGCGCAGGCCACCTTCGTCACCGCCTCGGCCCTCGTGGCGGGGCTGCTGATGAGCCGGGGCTGGCCGTTCGTGGCGGCGCTGGCGGTCGGCACCTGCGTGGCCGCCGTGCTGGGGGCGCTGGTCGCGCTGCCGGCCCTGCGGCTCGGCGGGCGGTCGCTGGCGCTGGCCACCCTGGCGCTGGCGTTCCTGGCCGACCAGGTGCTGTTCCAGATGCGGTGGCTGCGGGGCGGGGACGCCGGGTGGGCGGTGCCGAGGCCCGTGGTCGGGCCGGTGGACCTCTCCGACGACCGGGCGCTGGGGGTGGCGCTGGTGGTGCTGATCGCACTGGTGGCGGCCGGGCTGAGCGCGCTGCGCGACTCGCCGTCGGGGCGGGCGATGCTGGCCGTGCGGTCGGCGCCGGCCGCGGCGATGGCCTCGGGGGTGTCCGTGCTGCGCACGAAGCTGCTGCTGTTCACCCTGTCGGCGGGACTGGCGGGCTTCGGGGGCGTGATGTACGCCTCGTACAACACCCGGATCACGGCCACGGACTTCACCGCGATGACGGGGCTGGTGTGGCTGGCGGTGGTGGTCGCGGCGGGCGTGCGGAGGCCGCCGTACGCGGTGGTGGCGGGGCTGGTCTACGCGGTGGCCCCGCGGCTGCTGTCGGACTACGTGACGGAGTCGGCGCACCTGCCGGTGATCCTGTTCGGGCTGGCCGGACTGGCGCTGGCCAACGACCCCGACGGGTACTGCGCGGCCGTTCCGCTGCGCCGGGCGAAACGCCGGGCCCGTGCCGGGGGCGACCGGCCGGCGGGCTCCCCGGCCGGGGTGGCGGGGGCGGAGCCGGGCTCCACGGGGCGGTCCCCCGCCCCGGCCCTTCCCGACACCGGAGGCGAGCCCCCGGGCCACGGCGGGCGCACCGGCCCGGGAGGGGGGTCCCGCCCCGGAGAGGGGTCCGGGGCGCGGCGCGCGGCCCCGACCGGCGGCGTTCCGCGCCCCGCGCACCCCGCCGGGGCACCGGCCGGCCACCGGGCCGCGCTGGAGCTGCGCGGGATCCGGGCCGGCTACGACGGGGGGAACGTGCTGCGCGGGGTGGACCTCGGCGTGCGGCGCGGGGAGGTGCTGGCCGTGCTCGGGCCCAACGGGGCCGGGAAGAGCACCGCCTGCCGAGTGGCCGCCGGGCTGCTGCCCGCCACGGGCGGGTCGGTCTTCGTGGCCGGGCGGGACGCCACGCGTGACGGCCCCGTACGCCGCGCCCGGGCCGGGGTGCTCCTCGCCCCCGAGGGGCGGGGGATCTTCCCGGCGCTCACCGTGGAGGAGAACCTCGCCCTGCACCTGGAGGACCCCGGGGAACGACGGGCCGTGTACGACCGTTTCCCCCGGCTCGGGGAGCGGCGCAGGGTGGCCGCCGGGGCCCTGTCGGGCGGGGAGCAGCAGATGCTGTCGCTGGCCCCGCTGTTGCAGCGCCCGCCGGCGGTGCTGCTCGCCGACGAGCCCTCGCTCGGCCTCGCTCCGCGCGTCGTGGAGGAGGTGTACGCGCTGCTCACCGAGCTCCGCGGGGCGGGTTGCGCGGTGCTGCTGGTGGAGGAGAGGGCCGACGCCGTACTCGGGATCGCCGACCGCGTGGCCTTCCTCGCCCGGGGCCGGGTCTCCTGGTGCGGCCCGCGGGCCGAGGTGGACGCGGAGCGGCTCACCGAGGCCTACCTGGGGGTGGCGCGGTGAGCGGGTACGTGTTCGAGGCGCGGGGGGTCGGCGTGCGGTTCGGCGGGGTCCGGGCCCTGACCGGGGTGGACCTCGGGGTCCGGGCCGGGGAGGTGTGCGGGCTGATCGGGCCGAACGGGGCCGGGAAGACCACCCTGTTCGACGTGCTGTCGGGGCTCCGGCGGCCGGACCGCGGGCGGATGTTCCTCGACGGGGTGGACGTCACCCGCCGTTCCCCGGTGTGGCGGGCCCGGCACGGCGTGCGCCGGACCTTCCAGCGCCGACAGTTGTTCGGGCAGCTGAGCGTGGCCGACAACGTGCTCGTCGCCCAGGAGTGGCGGGGCGGCGGGGGCGGTCTGGCCGCCGGCCTGCCGGCCGCGCCGGGCCGGCGGGCCCGGGAACGGGCCCGCCGGGAGCGGGGCGGGGAGCTGCTGGCGGAGTGCGGGATCGGGGCCCTGGGGCCCGCGTACCCGAGCGGGCTGCCGGCCGGGCGGGCCCGGATGGTGGAGCTGGCCCGCGCGGTGGCCGACCGGCCGCGGGTGCTGCTGCTGGACGAGCCCGCCTCGGGGCTGTCGGGGGCGGAGCGGGAGCGGCTCGCCGCGGTGGTGCGGAGGCTGGCCGGGGAGGAGGGCTGCGCGGTGCTGCTGGTCGAGCACGACGTGGCCTTCGTGATGGAGCTGTGCGCGCGGGTGGTGGTCCTGGACCTCGGTACGGTCCTCGCCGAGGGAACCCCGGCCGAGGTCCGGGCGAACCCGCTGGTGCGGGAGGCGTACCTGGGTCCGCGGTGACCACGCCGCGGGAGCGCCGCCCCGGTGGGCCGTACGAGGTCCGGGCGAGGTCCGCGCGGGTCGGCGCCGGGTCCGGGCGGGGTCGGCGCCGGGTCCGGGCGGGGTCGGCGCCGGGTCCGGGCGGGGTCGCCGCCGGGTCCGGCGGAGGCCTGTGAGGTCCGCCCCGATGGCGGGAATAGGGCGTACGGGCGGCCGGTTGTCGCCCGTCGTACGCCGTGGCACGGACCACACCGCCCCGACCCCGAGGGAACGACCAGACGTGAACCAGGTCCCCAGCATCAAGCTCAACAACGGCACGGCCATGCCCCAGCTCGGTTTCGGCGTCTGGCAGGTCCCGGACTCCGAGGCCGAGCGGGCCGTGGGTACGGCGCTGGAGGCCGGCTACCGGAGCATCGACACGGCGGCGATCTACGGCAACGAGCGCGGCACCGGCCGCGCCGTGGCCGCGTCCGGGGTGCCGCGCGAGGAACTGTTCGTCACCACCAAGCTGTGGAACGGTCCGAAGCGGCGCTGGGGCCGGGACGAGGTGCTGCGGGCCTTCGACGACTCGCTCGACAAGCTGGGCCTCGACCACCTCGACCTGTACCTGATCCACTGGCCGCGCCCGATGCGCGACGACTTCCTCGCCATCTGGAAGACCTTCGAGGAGATCGCGGCGTCCGGCCGGGCCAAGGCCGTCGGCGTGTCGAACTTCCGCCCGGCGGACCTGGAGCGGCTCCGCGGCGAGAGCGCCCTGGTGCCGGCGGTGAACCAGGTCGAGCTGCACCCGCTGTTCCCGCAGGAGGAGCTGCGGGCGCTGCACGCCTCCCTCGGCATCGTCACCGAGGCCTGGTCCCCGCTCGGCCAGGGCAAGGAGCTGCTGACCCTTCCCGCGGTCGCCGCCGTCGCCGCCCGGCACGGCCGCAGCGCCGCGCAGGTGGTACTTCGCTGGCACCTGCAGCTCGGCAACGTCGTGATCCCGAAGTCGGTGACGCCCTCCCGGATCCGGGAGAACCTGGACGTGTTCGGCTTCGAGCTGGACGCCGCGGACCTCGCGGAGCTGTCCGCCCTCGGTGCGGGCGCGGCGGGCCGCCGGATCGGTCCGGACCCGGCCGTCTTCGACGTCTGAGGAGCGGGCGCGTGAACCTCGTGGACGGGGTCTACCGGATCCGCAACGTGGACAGCGGCCTGGTGCTGCAGCTGGAGGGCGCCTCCCGGGTGCGGGTGGGCCCGGACGGGCCGCCCGCGCCCGCCGCCGCCCGCCGGTGGCGGATCTCGCCGGTGCACAGCGGCGGCGGGATCTTCCACGTCGTGAGCGAGGACAACGGGCGGCGCCTGGACGTGGCGAACGCCTCGACGGACAGCGGGGCCCGGGTGCAGGTGTGGCGGGCCAATGCCTTCGGGGCGCAGGAGTGGCTCGTCGAGGAACACCTCGACGAGCCGGGGGTGGTGTCGCTGGTGGCGTGCATCAGCGGGCTGTCGCTGGAGGCCGACGCCGAGGGCCGGGCCCGGCAGGGCGAGGACACCGACTCCCCGTCGCAGTGGTGGCGGCTGGAGCCGGTGTGAACCCGCGCCGGACGGCTGCGGGGCGCGCGGCGTCGTAGACCCCTGGCCGGCCGCGGCCCCGGCCCCTGCGCTGTGGCCGGGCGGGGCCGGTCGGGGCCTCGCGGGACCGGGCGGGGCGGCGGCGCCGGGTGTCAGCTCGCGCCGTGGGCGGGTGCGAGGGATTCGACGCGTTCGGCGAGGGCGAAGTCCTTCTCGGTGACCAGGCCGCCGGCGTCGTGGCTGTTCACCGACAGGCGCACGGTGTCGTAGCCCAGGGTGAGGTCCGAGTGGTGGTTCAACTCGTCCTGCACCACGGTGACGTGGGTGACCAGCGCACTGGCGGCCCGGTGCGTGGCCAGCCGGTAGGTGCGGACGATGTGGTCGTCCTCGAAGGACCAGCCGGGGAGTTCCCGCAGCCGGTCCTCGATCTCCTTCTGCGAAAGCGGTTCGCTCGGCATCCGCGTTCTCCTTCCCCGTGACGTGTGGTCAGTTTCCCACAGCTGCGCCGGATCGAACCTTTCGCGCCATAGTGCGACCGGGTGCTCCCGCGCAGCTTCCGGGCCCCGGGCGGGCGCCCTATGCTCCTGCGCCGGACAGGCGTTACCACCGGTAACAAGGAGGCGGGGCATGGCGGCTCGTACGGGCGGTTCCAGGCGCGCGTTCATCGCGGGCGCGGCGGCGACCACGGCGGGCGCCCTGTCGGCCGCGGGGGCGGGCACCGCGCGGGCGGCCACCGGCTCCGGCGCCGGCGCCGCGGCGGACCGGCGCACCGTCGCGGTCCTCGGCGGCGGGGTGGCCGGGATGACCGCGGCGCACGAGCTCGCCGAGCGCGGGTACGCCGTCACGGTGTACGAACGCCGGGCGCTCGGGGGCAAGGCCCGCAGCATGGACGTCCCCGGCAGCGCCCGGGGCGGGCGGCGCCCCCTGCCGGCGGAGCACGGATTCCGCTTCATCCCCGGCATCTACCACAACCTGCCCGACACCATGCGGCGCATCCCGTTCCCCGGGAACCCCAACGGGGTGTGGGACAACCTCGTCGCCCCCCGGGAGATGATGTTCGCCCGGTCGGGCGGACGCGAGGACCTGCGCGCCCCCGTCCCCTGGCCCGGCCACTCCCCCGCCGGGCTGACGCCCGAGGAGATCGGCCGCGCCCTGACCGGGATCCTGCAGACGCTGGTCCGGCTGCCCGCGCACGAGACGGCGTACTTCGTCAACCGCGTGCTCGTCTTCCTCACCAGCTGCGACGAGCGCCGCGAGGAGGTGTGGGAGCGCACCCCGTGGTGGGAGTTCACCCGGGCGGCCCGGATGTCGACCGAGTACCAGCGCATCCTGGCGATCGGCGTCACCCGCAACATCGTGGCCACCAAGGCCGAGGAGGCCTCCACCCGTACGGTGGGCACCCTGGGCGAGGCCTTCGTCTTCAACCTCCTGGGGCGCGGCGCCGACGGCCCGCCGGACCGGATCCTCAACCTCCCGACCAACGAGGCGTGGATCACTCCGTGGGAGACCCATCTGCGCTCCCTCGGAGTGGAGTTCAGGATCGGCTGGACCGTCGAGGAGGTCCGCTGCGACGGCGGCCGGGTGAGCGGGGTCGCGGTGCTGGAGCCGTCCGGGGCGCGCCGCACGGTCACCGCCGACCACTACGTCAGCGCGCTGCCCGTCGAACACGCCCGCCGCACCTGGAGCCCGGCCCTGCGGGCCGCGGACCCGATGCTGGGGCGCTGCGACGCGCTCCGGACGGACTGGATGACCGGCATCCAGTTCTACCTCACCGAACGCGCCCCGCTCGTCCACGGACACCTCAACTGCATCGACTCTCCCTGGTCGTTGACGGCCATCCAGCAAGCCGAACACTGGCCCTCCCGTGACTTCCCCGCCGACTACGGCGACGGGACGGCCGTGGACTGCCTGTCCGTGGACGTCTCCGAATGGGACAGGCCCGGGATCCTGTACGGGAAGACGGCCAAGGAGTGCACGCGCGAGGAGGTGGCCCGCGAGGTGTGGGCGCAGCTGAAGGCCTCCCTGAACGACACCGGGGCCGCTCCGCTCCGGGACGCCACGCTGCACTCCTGGTTCCTGGACCCGGGGGTCGACGGCCTCGGCACGCCGCACCCCACCAACCAGGACGAACTGCTGATCCATCCCACCGGCACCTTCCACAACCGGCCGAGCGCGGGAACCCGCGTCCCCAACTTCTTCCTCAGCGGGGACTACGTGGCGGTCGACATCGACCTCGCGACGATGGAGGGCGCCAACGCCTCGGCCCGTGCGGCGGTCAACGCCCTGCTGGACCGGGAGGGTTCGGCGGCGGACCGGTGCACCGTCACCGGTCTCTACCGGGCCCCCGAGGTGGAGTCGGCCAGGCGCCACGACCTGTGGCGCCACCGTCTCGGACTGCGGAACGTCTTCGACGTGGGCTGAGGGGGCCGGGTTACCGTCCGGGTATGACGACGGCGAGTGTGGGAATGCTGCTGCGCACCTGGCGGGAGCGGCGCGGGATCAGCCAGCTGGAGCTGGCGGGCCGCGCCGACTCCTCGTCCCGGCACATCAGTTTCGTGGAGAACGGCAGGTCCCGGCCGAGCGAGGAGATGGTGCTGCGGCTCGCCGACCACCTCGACGTGCCGGTGCGGGAGCGCAACGCCCTGCTCCTGGCGGCCGGTTACGCGCCCCGGTACGCGCACACCCCGCTGGACGCGCCCGCCATGGGAGCCCTGCGCGCGGGCATGGAGCAGCTGCTGACCGGCTACGAGCCGTACCCGGCACTGGTGGTGGACGGGACGTACACGGTGGTGGCGGCCAACCGGGGCATCGCGATGCTGCTGGACGGGGTGCCCGAGGACCTGCTGGAGCCGCCGCTGAACGCCATGCGGCTGACCCTGCACCCGCGCGGGCTGGCCCCCAGGATCCGCAACCTGCGCCAGTGGCGC
The DNA here is from genome assembly GCF_055581065.1 of Streptomyces sp. NPDC031479. Lineage (NCBI taxonomy): Bacteria > Bacillati > Actinomycetota > Actinomycetes > Kitasatosporales > Streptomycetaceae > Streptomyces > Streptomyces sp. NPDC031479. Next base: position 37,738 of record NZ_JBVIKC010000056.1, on the reverse strand, counting down.
GGTCATCTGCTGGCGCAGATGGAGCGGCAGATCGCGCTGTCGCGCTCGGAGCCGTTGCGCGCCCTGCACGAGGAGGTGGCGGCGTACCCGTTGCCGCCGGAGCCGGAGCCGGAGCCGGCGTCCGACGCGCACCGGCCGGGGGGCGCGGACGGCGGGGAGGGAGGCGAGGAGCCGGTCCCGTACATCGCGCTGCCCCTGCTGATCGAGCACGACGGGCACCTGCTGTCCTTCGTGTCCTCGATCTCGACCTTCAACACGCCGCTGGACGTGACGGTCGCCGAGCTGGCCATCGAGACCTTCCTCCCCGCCGACCCGGCGACGGTGAAGTACCTGCGTTCACTGGCTCCCTGAGCCGGCCGCGCGCAGCGCCGGCTGCCGGAGCGGCGCGAAGCGGGCGAGGCCGTCGCCGGTCGCCTCCGTCGGGGTCGGTCGGTGGATGTCGGGGGTGCGGGTCCCGGAGCCGAGTGCGCGGCCCCGGAGCCCGTGGACCCCACTGTGCCCGCGCCCCGGAAAGGGGTCGATTACCTCCGGGGTCATGGCGGGGTGCGGGCGTGCCCGGCCGGGGGCCGCCATTGCGGGAGGCGCTGGTTGGGGGGCGGCAACGGCGGCTAGGCTGCGCTCAAAACAAACTGATCGAACGTCTTGTCGACATATGGAGAATCACCCCGTGCGAGCCGCCGCCCGGCCCCACCCCGTCGGGGATGAGGCGCCATGAGGACCACACGGACCATGCGCGGGCTCGGCGCCGACCTGCTGGCCGGCACGCGGATCACCCGGCCCACCGACGTCGCCGGGGTCATCGGCGCCCTCTGTGCCGCCTTCGAACGCCGGCGCGCCGGACGGCCGGTCGACTTCCACTTCGCCCCGTTCCCCCCGGACTCGGCGAGCGGACTGTGGCTGGACCTCGACGACCGCGACCTGATCGTCATCGAGGCGCACACCCGCCCCGAGCACCAGCTCGTCATCGCCTGCCACGAGCTGTGGCACGTGGAGGAGGGGACCTCCTTCGACCTCGGTCCGGGCATGACGGTCGCCGCCCGCCTGACGGGGCGCCACGGCTGCCTCGCCGGACTCGTGGAGTCCGAGACCGGGCTGGCCTCGGTGATCCGGCGGGCCGCCGCCCGGGCCGACCTGGGGGACCCGGCGGAGATCCGGGCCGAGACCTTCGGCCTGCACCTGGGCAAACTCCTGCGGCCCTACCTCCAGGGCCCCCGGGAGGAGCGGTTCCCCGAGGCGATCGAGCGGATCAGCACCTCGCTCGGCTGGGGAAGCCCCACGCCCCGCCGGTGACCGGCGCCCCCACCGGCCGCCGCCCCCGCGCGCCGCTGCCCCGGCCGCGGCCCCAGACAGAGAGCACGCCCACGATGAACCAGTCATCCGCGTCCCGCCACGCCGTCGTGATCGGCGGCAGCCTGATCGGCCTCCTCGCGGCCGCCGTACTGGCCGAACACGCGACGGTCACCGTCATCGAGGCGGACGTGCTGCCCGAGGGCCCCGCGCCGCGCCGGGGACTCCCCCAAGCCCGCCACACCCACCTGCTCTGGTCGGGCGGGGCGCGCGCCTTCGAGCGGATCCTGCCCGGCATCACCGACGACTGGACGGCTGCGGGCGCCCTGCGCCGCAGTCTGCCCACGGACCTGGCCACCATGACCGCGCAGGGCTGGATCTCGCGGTGCGGGGAGAAGCAGTTCAACATCTCCTGCAGCCGCGACCTCCTCGACTCGGTGGTCCGCGCCCGGGTGACCGGCCTCGACGGGGTCCGCGTCCTCCAGCGGAGCCGGGTCCGCGGCCTGGAGGGCACCGCGGCCCGGATCACCGGCGTCCGGGTCGACACCCCCGACGAGCGGAACCGGACGGTGGACGCCGACCTCGTGATCGACGCGAGCGGACGCGGTTCGCGGGCCACGGCCTGGCTCGGGGCGCTCGGCGTGAACGGCATCCGGCGGTCCGAGGTCGACTCCGGTCTCGTCTACGCGACGCGGATCTTCGAGGCCCCGGCCGGGGCGCACGCGGCGGGGTTCCCCATCGTCAACGTGCAGTCCGACCCCCGCGTGCCCGTACCCGGGCGGACGGCCACGATCGTGCCCGTCGAGGACGGCCGGTGGCAGGCCACCCTCTCCGGCACCCGGGGCGGCGAGCCGACCGGGGACCCCGACCTGTTCGTCCCGTTCGCCAAGGGGCTGCGGGACCCGATCGTCGGCGAACTGCTGGAGGGCAGGAAACCCCTGACGGACGTCGCCGTCACCCGGGGCAACGCCAACCGCCGCGTCTTCTTCGAGAAGGCGGAGCTGCCCGACGGCTTCTTCGCCGTCGGCGACGCTGTCGCCACCTTCAACCCGCTGTACGGGCAGGGCATGTCGGTCGCCGCGCAGGGGCTGCTGGCCGTACGGGAGCTGCTCCGGGCGAAGGGGCTCGGCCACCCCGGCATCGGCCGCGCGGCACAGCGGGCGCTCACCCCGCGGGTGAGCACCGCCTGGGAGCTCGCCACGACGCAGGACATCCGCTACCCGGGGGCCACCGGCATGGAGCCGCGGCCCGGGGCCGGGCTCCTCGACGCGTACGTCGGGCGGCTGATGACGGGCGCCACCACCGACGAGGTGCTCACCGCGGCCCTGTTCGACGTCATCACCATGAGCGACGCGCCCACCCACTGGCTGCGCCCGTCGGTGCTCTGGCACGTACTGCGCGCTTCGGACCGGGGCGCGTCCCCGGTGCCGCCGCTCACCGCGGGGGAGCGGGCCGTCGGCGGGCTCCCCCCGGCGGCCGGAACGGCGGACCCTGCGGCCGGAACGGCGGACCCGGCGGACCCCGTCGACCCCCTCGGGCAGGGCCGGTGAGCGGCGGGATCCTGGTGCAGCTGCCGGGAATCCTGATGGTCCTGGCGCTGCTGATCAAGGCCCCGAGCATGCGCCGGGACTGGGACCAGCCCCTGAACCGGACCGCGTGCGCGCTGCTCGTCCTGGGCGCCCCCATCAACTTCCTGGCGTCGCCGCCGACGATCTCGGCGGTCAACCGTCTCACCGGCGTGGTCAACTTCTCCGCGCCGTTGGTGTTCTGCCTGGCCACGCTGTTCTCCGGGGCGTGCGTCGTCCTCGTCCTGCAGTGGCGCGGCGGGCCGCCCGCGGCCGTGCGACGGGCCACGCGGCGGACGATCGCCGTCTTCGGCGCGGCGGCCGTCGCGATCGTCGCCCTGTTCGTGATCGGCGACGCGCCGGTGGAGCGGCTCCAGGACCTGGACACGTACTACGCCACGACGCCCTGGATCCGCGAGATGATCGTCTGCTTCCTCGTGGCGCACACCGTGGGCACCTCGGCGCTGACCTGGCTGTGCGGGAAGTGGCTGTGGCGGGCGGACCGCTCGCTGCGACCGTTGCGCAGCGGGCTGGCCCTGATCGTGCTCGGCGGGGCGCTGGACCTGTCCTACCTCGCCGCCAAGTGGGCCTCGGTGGCCGCCCGCTGGGCCGGCCGCGACTGGGTGCACCTGTCCACGGACGTGGCACCGCCACTGGCCGCCGCGGCCGGTGTGATGGTCGGGGCGGGGTTCATCGTGCCCCTGGCCGGCGGCTCGGAGGCCTGGCGGGACTTCAGCCAGTACCGCAGGCTGCGTCCGCTGTGGAAGGCGCTGCGCGGGTTCGCGTCCCGCAACGTGACGACGGTCCCGCTGACCTGGTGGTCACCGGTGGGGATCCGGCTGGTCCACCGCGAGTCGGTGATCGACGACGGGCTGCTGGCCCTGGCCGGCTGGTTCGACCCCGAGGTGCGCACGGCGGCGTACGGGGCCGCGCGCCGGCAGGGCCTGGACGAGCCGGCCGCCTCGGTGGTGGCGGACGCCGCCATGCTCGCCGCCGCCTGCCGGCTCCGGGCGGCCGCCGACCGGAACGGCTCCGGCGGCTCCGGCGGCCGGGCGGCCGGGACGGGGCGGAAGGACGCCGTCCCGCACCGGCTGGGCTCCCAGCCCCTGACGGCGCTCGCCCGGGAGTTCCGCGCGTCCCCGATCGTCGCGGCGGCCCGCCGGGGAGCGCCGGCGGCGGGCTGAGCCGTCCGCAGGCCCCGGACCGGCCCGGCGGGACCCGCCGGGCGCGGTGACCCCTCGGCCGTCCTGTCCGGAGCACGGCGAACGCCCCGGACCGAAGGGTCCGGGGCGTTCGTACTCCGTACGCCGTCGCGTGCGGTGGGGGTCAGAGGGCCGCGAGGTCCAGGCCGGCCTGCGCCGCCGCGGCCTGCACCGTCTGCTCCAGCAGGACGGCGATGGTCATCGGGCCGACGCCGCCGGGCACCGGGGTGATCAGGGAGGCGCGGGCGGCGGCCGACTCGAAGTGGACGTCGCCGACGTTGCCCTCGTTGTAGCCGGCGTCGAGCACGACCGCGCCCGGCTTGATGTCCTCGCCGCGGATGAACTCGGCCTTGCCCACGGCGGCGACGAGCACGTCGGCCTGGCGCACGATCGAGGGCAGGTCCACGGTGCGGGAGTGACAGTAGGTGACCGTGGCGTTGCGCTCCAGCAGCAGCATGCCGGCCGGCTTGCCCAGGATGGCGCTGCGGCCGACGACGACGGCGTGCTTGCCGGTGAGGTCGACGTCGTAGGCCTCCAGGAGGCGCATGATGCCGCCGGGGGTGCAGGAGACGAAGCCCGGCAGCCCGAAGCCCATGGCGGCGAAGGAGTGCATGGTGACCCCGTCGACGTCCTTGCCCGGGGCGATGGCCTCGAAGGCGGCGCGCTCGTCGATGTGGTGCGGAACGGGGTGCTGGAGCAGGATGCCGCTGATCTCCGGGTCCTCGGAGAGCTCGGTGAGGGCGGCCACCAGCTCCTCCGTGGTGGTCGAGGCGGGCAGCTCCACGTGGCGGGAGGTGATCCCGGCCTTGGCGCAACGGTTCTGCTTCATGCGTACGTAGGTGACGGACGCGGGGTCCTCGCCGACGAGGACGGTGGCGAGGCAGGGCGCGGTACCGGTGCGCTCGGTGATCTTCGCCGCGAGGGCGGCGGTCTGCTCGGAGATGCGGCGGGCGAGGGCGGTGCCGTCCATCAGCTGGGCGGTGGCGGTCGTCATGGGGTCTCCTGAACGTCGCTGCGGATCGCGGATCGCCCAGGCGCGCGGCAGTCGACGTACGGAGGTGGGCACGCCGGGCCGCTCCCCGGTGGTGATCCACCCGAACGCCAGTCACGGCCCGTCGCACAGTCTAGTCGACATATCCGGTGGTCGGCCTGGGCCCGGCCTGGGACGATCGGGGCATGACGCGCACTTTCGACCATCTCGTCGCCGAAGCCGAGACCGTCTCCGTGGACGGCTGGGACTTCTCCTGGCTGGACGGCCGGGCCACCGAGCAGCGGCCCTCCTGGGGGTACCAGCGGCTGCTGGCCGATCGGCTGGCACGGGTCCGGTCCGCCCTCGACATCCAGACCGGCGGGGGCGAGGTGCTGGCGGGCGCGGGCCCCCTTCCCGCGCTGACGGCGGCCACGGAGTCCTGGCCGCCGAACATCGACAGGGCGACCCGGCTGCTGCACCCGCTCGGCGCGGTGGTGGTGGCCGACGCCGACGAGCCGCCGCTGCCCTTCGGCGACGAGGCCTTCGAGCTGGTCGCGAGCAGGCACCCGGTGACCATCTGGTGGGAGGAGATCGCGCGGGTGCTGACACCGGGCGGGACGTACCTCTCGCAGCAGGTCGGACCGGCCAGCGTGTTCGAGCTCGTCGAGTACTTCCTGGGCCCGCAGCCGGAGGAGGTGCGCCGCGCCCGCCACCCCGACGACGCGGTCGCCGACGCCACGAAGGCGGGCCTGGAAGTGGTCGATCTGCGCTCCGAGCGGCTGCGGACGGAGTTCCACGACATCGGAGCCGTGATCTACTTTCTCCGGAAGGTGATCTGGATGGTGCCCGGCTTCACGGTCGGGCAGTACCGGGACCGGCTGCGCGAGCTCCACGAACGGATCGAGCGCGAGGGCCCGTTCGTCGCGCACACCGCCCGTTTCCTGATCGAAGCTCGCAAAACGGACTGAGGTCGGACCGGCGGAAGGCGTGGATCCGGCGCGGACGGATCCACGCGGAATCGGTTGCGCGGCCACAGCGTGGCGCAGGTCACTCAATTCAGCGCGTAACGAATCGACTCGGGCATGCGATGAACCGACAGGTGTCCTCGCGCGGCCCCGGAATACAGACCCCCCTCGGGTCTGTTTCCCGAGTTCGCGCGATGATGTCCCGCCCACCCCTTATCTGTTCGCAACGAGAGGCTCCTTGTGTCGCTCAGCCCGTCCCGTACGTTCCCTCCGGAGATCGCCGAATCGGAGGCCCTCGTCGCGCTCGTCGAGCGCGGCCGCGAGCAGGGTCACATCAACGGTGACGATGTGCGCCAGGCCTTCGAGGCCGGCCGCATCCCGGTGGACCAGTGGAAGCGGGTCCTGCGCAGCCTGAACCAGGTCCTGGACGAGGAGGGTGTCGCCCTCCACGTCAGCGCCGCCCCCGCCACCAAGGCCGCCGCCAAGAAGCCCCGCAAGGCGGCCGCCGCCCCCGCCCGCACCGTGACGAAGAAGGCCGCCCCGCCGCGCCCCATCGGCGCGCGCAAGACCTCGGCCACGGCCCCCGCCACCGCGGCGGCGATATCCGCTCCGTCGGCCGCCGCCACCGGGGACGAGGCGACGGCCGAGGCCGCCGCCGAGCCGAAGAAGCGCACGGTCAAGAAGACCGCGGCCAAGAAGGCCACGGCCACCAAGAAGACCGCCGCCACCAAGAAGGCCGGCGCCAAGGACGCGGACGACGCCGAGAACCCGGGCGCCGAGGGCGAGGACTGGGCCGTCGAGGACCTCGCCGACGAGGCCGAGGAGGAGACGCCCAAGGCGGCCGGAACCCAGGGCTTCGTGCTGTCCGACGACGACGAGGACGACGCCCCGGCGCAGACCGTCATGGTCGCCGGCGCCACCGCCGACCCCGTCAAGGACTACCTGAAGCTGATCGGCAAGGTGCCGCTGCTCAACGCCGAGCAGGAGGTCGAGCTCGCCAAGCGCATCGAGGCGGGTCTCTTCTCCGAGTACAAGCTCGAAGAGGAGGAGGACCACAAGCCCGCGTTCAAGCGCGAGCTGGAGATCCTCGTCGAGGACGGCCGCCGGGCCAAGAACCACCTGCTGGAGGCCAACCTCCGCCTCGTGGTCTCGCTGGCCAAGCGCTACACGGGCCGCGGCATGCTCTTCCTGGACCTGATCCAGGAGGGCAACGTCGGTCTGATCCGCGCCGTGGAGAAGTTCGACTACACCAAGGGCTTCAAGTTCTCCACGTACGCGACCTGGTGGATCCGGCAGGCGATCACGCGTGCCATGGCCGACCAGTCGCGCACGATCCGCATCCCCGTCCACATGGTCGAGATCATCAACAAGCTGGCGCGCGTGCAGCGCCAGATGCTCCAGGACCTCGGCCGGGAGCCCACTCCGGAGGAGCTGGGCAAGGAACTCGACATGACCCCCGAGAAGGTCATCGAGGTCCAGAAGTACGGCCGCGAGCCGATCTCCCTGCACACCCCGCTGGGTGAGGAGGGCGACAGCGAGTTCGGTGACCTCATCGAGGACTCCGAGGCGGTCGTCCCGGCCGACGCCGTGTCGTTCACGTTCCTCCAGGAGCAGCTGCAGTCGATCCTGGGCACGCTCTCGGAGCGTGAGGCGGGCGTCGTCTCGATGCGTTACGGCCTGAACGACGGCCAGCCGAAGACCCTGGACGAGATCGGCCGCGTGTACGGGGTCACCCGTGAGCGCATCCGCCAGATCGAGTCCAAGACCATGTCGAAGCTGCGCCACCCGTCGCGTTCGCAGGTGCTGCGCGACTACCTCGACTGAGTCGGCCGCCGGGCCCGCGGGCCCGGCGGCGGAACGCGGAAGCCCGCGCCGTTCGTACGGCGCGGGCTTCCGCGTTCCTCAGGCGGCCGGGTGTTCGAGCATGTGCTTCAGCTTCTCCTCGCCCCGGGGCATCTCCTTGCGGGCGAAGGGCCGCACGAGGAGCGGTACGAGGGCCCGGCCGATGCCGTGGCCCTCGAAGTCCATGGCGAGGGTCACCCGGGAGCGCCGGCCGTCGCCGAGGGGTTCGATGGTGCCCCGCACGTCGGGCCGCACGGGGCCGTCGATCCCGTGCAGGTGCCAGCTCCTGGGCGGGTCCAGTTCCAGGAACTCGATGGTCGTGGGGAACTCCCGCTTGCCGATCCGCCGGGTGACCTCGACCCGGGAGCCGACGTGGACCGGCATGTCGCCCAGCGGGTGGACCGACACCGCGCTGCCCTGCCATTCCGGCAGGCGCGTCGGGTCCGTCACGTAGGAGTAGACCTCGGCCGGGCTGCGGGAGATGTCGATGGTCTCCCTGATCGCCGACATGGCGACCCCCTTTCGACCCCCTGGCGGTCCCCTCCGACCACGCTACTCCGCAGGTCAGGCAGGGGCCCGGTGTTTGCGGGCGGCCATCAGCGCATAGAGCAGGACGCCCGCGAAGAGGAAGAGCACGCCCTGGTAGACGGCCGCGTAGCCGGATCCGGCGACCAGCCACATCGAGAAGGCGAAGGCCAGACCGGCGAGGACGGCGTCGCGCACCAGCTGCCCGCGCCGGACCCGCTCGCTCCGGCCGGAGGCCAGGAAGTAGAGCTGTGCGGCGGTGGACAGCAGGTAGGGGACGGTGGCCGTGAAGGTGGTGACCAGCACCAGCATCTCGAAGACGCCCGCGGAGCCGGCCGTGTAGTTGTAGACGGTCAGCGCGGAGGCCAGCACGGCCGTGACCAGGACGCCGACCACCGGGACCCCGCGCTTCCTCGTCTCGAAGACCTTCGGGAAGAGCCCGTCCCGGGCGGCGGCGTACGGGGTCTGCGCGCTGAGCAGGGTCCAGCCGTTGAGCGCGCCGACCATCGAGATCACCGCGGCGCAGGCGACGGCCGTGCCGCCCCAGGTGCCGCCGAACATCGCGTTGACGGCGTCCGAGAAGGGGGCCTGGGAGGAGACCAGCTTCTCGTGGGCGACCAGCCCGAAGACGGAGAGGGTGCCGAGGAGGTAGACGACCGCGGCGCCCGCCGTGCCCAGGATGGTGGCCCGGCCGACGTTGCGGGCGGGGTCGCGGACCTCGCCCGCGCTCACCGCGGCGGATTCCACGCCGAGGTAGCTGAAGAGCAGGATCGCGGCGGAGGCCGACACGGCCCCGACGGGGCTCTGGTCGGTGGTCCGGAACGGGCCGAGGTTCGCGGGGTCGAAGAAGAACAGTCCGCCGATGGCCACCAGCAGCAGCGGGGCCAGCTTCAGGACGGTCGCGACGAGCTGGACGGCGCCCACGTACCGGGTGCCGGCGAGGTTGGCGAGGGCGGGCAGCCACTGGACGGCCAGGGCGGCCAGGCACATGGACCACCGGTGGGCGCCGACCGCGGGGAAGAGCACCCCGAGGTAGCCGACCGCCGCGACCGCGAGGGCGGCGTTGGAGACCCAGGTGGTGATCCAGTAGCTGTAGGCGGCGAGGAATCCCGCGAAGTCCCCGAATGCGGCGCGGACGTACACGTACGGCCCGCCGGTCTGCGGGTGGCGCTCGGCGAGGCGGCCGAAGACCAGGGCCAGGGCGATCGCGCCGGCGGTGAGGACGGCGAAGGCCACGAGGCTGACCGTGCCGAAGGGTGCCACCGAGGCGGGGAGCAGGAAGATCCCGCCGCCGATGATGTTGCCCATGACCAGGCAGATGGCGATCGGGAGGCCGAAGCGGCGGGTGTGCCGGTCCCCGGGGCGGTCGCCCGGCGGGACGGCGGCGGACCCGGGGGCCGCGGGGGCTTCGGAGGCCCGGTCGACCTCGGTCGGCGGGGCTGCGGTGCTGCTCATCGGTGGTGCGCCTCGGAATGTCTCACATGGTGGGCAGGTCAGCACATGGTTGACCACGCCGGGGACTGCACCAAATCACCGGTTTTCGTCCGGTGCGGACACCCCTGCGGAAGGAAGGGTTCCGCCCGGCGGGCCGTCCGGCCGGTGATCCTCCGGACCCCGGCCGGTGCCGGTCAGCGGGACCTGCGGCCCGTCCGCCTCGCGCAGCCAGCGGCGCAGCACGTGGTGCACGGCCTCGGCGCCGACCAGCTCCCGACCGGGCTCCGACAGCTCCGTCGGCCACATCAGGAAGGGGCGGCCCTGCTCCCCGCCGAGGCCCCCGTGCGAGCCGATCTGCTCCTCGAAGGCGTGCACGGCCCCGCTCTCCGGGTCGTACGCGGAGTTGACCATGATGTCCGCCACGTGCGGGAACGAGTCCGTCCGGCGGACCGCGTCGGCCGCGCCCGGGCCGAAGGCCGCCAGCAGCTCCTCCGCCGCGCCGGGCACGTCCAGCCGGGCCGCCGCCCCGGCCGGCCCGAGCACCTCCCCGTCCACCAGGAGGAAGCCCACGCCGGGATGGTTCGCCAGGGTGGGCAGCAGGGCGGGGTGCGCCCGTTCGATCCACTGCCGTGAGGCACGCCCCGGCACGTCGGGGAAGGAGATCAGCCCGAGGTTGCCCGAGGCCAGCACCAGCGGATCCGGTCCGGGCTCCGGGCGGGCCTCCTCGTCCGCCTCCTCCACCGGCCGGTGCAGGGCGGCCCGTACGGCCGCGCGTGCCTCGGCGCCGCTGCGGGTCCGGCCGGCCCGGCGCGGGACGGGCAGCCCGCAGCCTGCCCGGACCAGGTCCTTCAGGCTCAGGCCGTAACGGCCGAGGAAGGTCTCCCCGGGGCTCTGTCCGTGGTCCGACAGCAGGACGAACCGGTACTCCCGCGGCGCGTGCTCGGCGACCCGGGCGATCAGCGCCAGGCTCCGGTCGAGGCGGGCCAGCACCTGGTCGGTGTCGCGGCCGTGCGGTCCCGAGTGGTGCGCGACCTCGTCGTAGGCGACCAGGTCGGCGTAGACGCAGGCGCGGCCCGCGAGCATGTCCCCGAGCACCGCGTAGACGACCACGTCGCGTTCGATGACCGTCGCGAAGGCCCTGATCAGCGGGTACAGGCCACCGCGGGAGACCCGGGGCGCCACCTTCCGGGCACGGGCGCGCAGCGACTGGCCGATCTCCCGGACCACCTCGGCGGCCAGGGACAGGGTGGTGCGCACCGCGTTGGCCGGGTCGGAGAAGTAGGCGAAGTACCCGGAGCGGGAACGGTGGGCGGGGCCCCGGCGGGCCGCGACCGACAGCACCAGGGCCAGCTGGTCGGCGCCCCCGCCGAACAGGTTGCCGCGGCTGGCGCCGTCGAGGGTGAGCAGACCGCCGTCGCCGGTGCGCTCGACGGCGCGGCGCTGGAGTTCGGCCGCGCTGGTGGGCCGGTTGCAGACCATCACCTCGCGGGAGTCCTTCTCGTACCAGCGGAAGGCCGGGACGTCGAAGTTGGAGCCGTGCAGGATGCCGAGCTGGCTCGCGCCGGTCTGGCTGGACCAGTCGGTGCGCCAGGACGTCACGCGGTGGCTGCGCTCCAGCCAGTCCGCCACCGTCGGCATCAGGCCCTCGGCCGCGGCGCGGCGCAGCACCTCGAAGCCGACCCCGTCGAGCTGGACGCACAGCAGTCCGGGGCTGCCTCCCCGCGGCGTCCCGTAGCGGCGCCGGCGGCGGTCGGCGAGCCGGTACAGGCGGCGCCGGTAGGCCTCGTCGTCGCGTACCGCGAGGGCGGTGGAGGTGGCCGAGGCGACGGCGGACATCACCGCCGCGACGACCACCGCGGTGTCGGGCGCGACCTCGGCGCCCCGCTCCCCGGGGATCAGGTTCAACGCCATCAGCAGCAGGGAACCGTTGAGGAAGAACACCAGCAGTCCGAGCACCAGGGCGGGCACGAGCAGCAGGGCGCGGACGAGGGCGGGCCAGACCAGGGCGCTCAGCAGGCCGAAGGCCCCGGCGGCCCAGGCGGCGGTCAGCCCGACCCGGGTGACGCTGTCGCCGTCGGCCGACTGGAGGCGGAAATCGGGCAGGAGCGCGGCGAGCGCGAGCATGGTGAGGGTGGACACCGCCCACACGACGAGCACCCGTACCAGCGCGCCGCCCGCGGCCCGCCACCGCCCTCGCCTCACGCCGCACCCGCCTCGCTCCACGGTCCGCGCCCCGCCCGCGGTCCCCTCGCCAGCGTCGCACAGGGCCGTGGACCCGGCCGGTCGACACGGGTGGCGCACGGACGCGGGCCACGGGCGTGCGGAAGGGGTGTGCGGAAGGGGCGGCCTACGTGCCGTCGTATCCGGCGGTGGGCATGGACAGGCGGCGGTGCACCTCGGCCTTCATGGCGGTGGTGTAGTGCGGTTCGTCGAGTCCGGTGGTCTCCAGGCGGACCCCGCGGCGCGCGCACTCGGCGGTGAACTCCTCGACGGAGCGCAGCGCGCGGGCGAGGACGCGCCGGTTGGGGGCGACGAACAGGTCGACCTGCCCGGCGTCCACGTCGCACCAGAGCCCGCAGTGGTCGGCCCGCAGCCCGTAGAAGAGCAGGTGGCGGGTGACCACGTAGCCCTGCTCGGCGGCCCAGCGCGCGCACATGGCGTGCTGGCCGCGGGTGTCCACGGCGAAGGGGTCGGCGTCGAGTTCCTCGAGCGGGGCCAGGCTGGCGATCGCGGCCACGCGCAGCTCTTCCATGGCGCCCGACCCTACTCCGTTGTGGGCTCCGGGAGGAGGGGGCCGTCGGGTTCCGGTTGTCCGCGACCGCCTTGCGCGCGGATCGGCGGGGGAAGACCTACGCTCGGTGGACCGTGGGGGTCCGAGGGAGGGAGTGCCGGGGTGCCGGTGGAGATCACCTGGTGGGGTCATGCCACGTGCACGGTGCGGGATTCGGGGGTACGGGTGCTGACGGACCCGTTGTTCGCCCGGCGGTTCGCGCACCTGCGGCGGCGCCGCGGTGCGGTGCCCCCGCCGGAGGCGGCGGAGGCGGACGTGGTGCTGGTGTCGCACCTGCACGCCGACCACCTGCACCTGCCGTCGCTGGCCCGGCTGCCGGTGGGCAGCCGGCTGGTGGTGCCGCGCGGGGCGTGCCGGGCGGTGCCGGGGCTGGCCCGGCTGGCACGGATCCGTCGGCTGACGGTGACGGAGGTGGCCCCGGGGGACGAGGTCGCGGTGCGCGAGGGCGTACGGGTACGGGCGGTCAGCGCCCGGCACGACGGGCGGCGGCTGCCGTTCGGGCCGCAGCGGGCACCGGCCCTGGGGTACGTGGTCCAGGGCGCGGCCCGCACGTACTTCGCCGGGGACACCGGGCTGTTCGAGGCCATGGCCGAGGAGGTCGGGCCGGTGGACGTGGCCCTGCTGCCGGTCGGCGGCTGGGGCCCCTGTCTGGGGCCGGGGCACCTGGATCCGGAGCGGGCGGCGCGGGCGGCGGCGCTGCTGGGTCCGACGGCGGCGGTGCCGGTCCACTACGGGACGTACTGGCCGATCGGCATGGACGCGGTGCGGCCGCACGAGTTCCACTCGCCGGGCGAGGAGTTCGCCCGGTGCGCGCTGCGGCTCGCGCCGAAGGTGACCGTACGGGTCCCGGGGCACGGGGAGCGGGTGCGGCTGCCGTGACGCCGTGGTGGGAGGCGGCGGAGGTCGTCGGCCGGGTGCCGCCGGAGACCACGCAGCGGGCGGTGGGGTACCCGGCGCTGTTCGTGCTGGTGGCCCTGGGGGCGCTGGTACCGGTGGTCCCCACGGGGGCGCTGGTGAGTTCGGCGGCCGTGGTGGCCTTCCATCAGCAGGCATTGCCGTTCGGGGTGTTGGGGGTGTTCGCGGTGGCGGCGGTCGCGGCCTTCTGCGGTGACGTCGCCCTGTACTGGCTCGGGCAGCGGGGGGTGCGTTCGCGGGGCGGCTCGCGACGGCTCGAATCCCTGCGGGGGCGGGCCACGCCGGAGCGGCTGGAACGCGCGCAGGCGAAGCTGGACGAGCACGGGGTGCTGGTGCTGGTGCTGTCGCGGCTGGTCCCGGCGGGGCGGATCCCGGTGATGCTGGCCTGCCTGCTGGGCGGGGTGCCGCTGCGGCGGTTCGTGCGGGGGGACGCGCCGGCTTGTCTGGCCTGGGCGGCGACGTACGCGCTGATCGGGATCCTGGGCGGCTCGCTGTTCTCCGAGCCGTGGAAGGGCGTGGTCCTGGCGGTGGGCCTGACGCTGCTGATCAGCGCGGTCCCGGCGGTGTGGCGACGGCTGCGGCCCGAGGGCCCGTACGGGCCGGACCGGGGGAAGGGGCCGGACGGGCCGGGCGGGGCGGACCGGCCGGACGGGGCGGACCCGGCGGGTCCCTGAGCGCGTCCGGCCGGGCCTGCGGCGACGCCGGGCCCGCGCCCCGAGTCGACGCCGGGCCCGCGCCCCCGGCGGGTCCGTCAGAGGGCCAGGCCGGGGATGCGGTGGGCCCACGGGCGGGCGGCTTCGAGCTGGGCACAGACCTTCAGGACGGTCGCCTCGTCGTGCTGCCGGCCCACCAGCTGGACGGCGAGCGGCAGTCCGTCCGTACCGAAGCCGGCCGGGAGGGAGGCGGCGGGGTTGCCGGTGACGTTCCACAGGGCCGTGTAGGCGATCATCGGGAGGGAGCGCAGCATCGCCCCCGTCATGCCCGCGCCGTCCAGGACACCCACCCGGCGCGGCCGCCGGGCGAGCGTCGGGGTGAGCAGCAGGTCGGCGCGGTCGAAGACGCGGTTGGCCCGTACCGCCATCCGCTCCCCCGCGCGCACGGCCCGCTCCACGGCCGCCTCGGGTACCAGCCGGGCGAACCGCAGGGTCTGCCGGGTGCGGCGTTCGAGCAGGTCGGGCCGGTCGGCGGTGCGGGCCTCCGCGCGGACGCCCCCGCAGAACTGCGGCAGGAACGCGGCCGTGGTGTCGGGGTAGCGGGGGTCGACCTCCCTTACGTCGTGGCCCAGTTCGCGCAGGGCCGCCACCGTCCGCCGCAGGGCCGCCGCGTGTTCGGGGTGGGGGCGCACGCCGGGTACCGCGGGGGTGTCCGACCAGCCGATCCGCAGCCGGCCGGGCTCGGTGGAGGCCGCCCGCACGAAGCTCGTCGTGGCGGGCCGGGCCGCCCAGCGGTCGCCGGGGGCCGGGCCGGCGAGGACGTCGTAGAGCAGGGCGCTGTCGAGCACGGAGCGGGTGAGCGGTCCGATGGTGCCGAGGGCGTACCAGAGGTGGGGGTGCGGGGCCGTGGAGACGCGGCCGCGCTGCGGTTTGAGGGCGAAGAGCCCGCAGCAGGCGGCCGGGATGCGCAGGGATCCGCCTCCGTCCCCGCCGAGCGCGGCGCCGGCCAGTCCGGCGGCGACGGCGGCGGCGCTGCCGCCGCTGGAGCCGCCGGTGGTGCGGGCCGTGTCCCAGGGGTTGCGGGCGTAGCCGTGCGCGGACGACTCCGTGAACGGCCACTGGCCGTACTCCGGCATCGCGGTCTTGCCGATGATCACGGCGCCGGCCGCCCGCAGCCGGCGGACCGCCTCGGAGTCCTTGGCGGCCGGGACGCGGTGGGCGGCGCCGCCGAACGTGGTGACCTCACCGGCGACGTCGAGCTCGTCCTTGACGGCGACGGGCACCCCGAGCAGGGGCAGGTCCCCCTCGCCGGCCGCGCGGGCCGCGTCGCGGGCGTCGGCCTCTGCGAGGGCCGGCCCGGCGAGGACCGTGCGGAACGCCCCGAGCCGGGGGTCCAGGCGTTCGGTCCGCCGGAGCGCGGCCTCGGTCAGCGCCCGCGCGGTGACCTTCCCGGACCGTACGAGGTCGGCCTGCCGGGCCGCCCCCAGGAACAGCAGTTCGCCGTCGTCCACGTACGCGCCCCTCACGGTGGGTTGTGTGCCGGAACCGGCACGGTATGCCAGGCGGGGCCGGGTGCGACAGGGGGTCGACGGGGCCGGCGCGGCGGGTTCAGGCCGCGCCGGAGCGGGCGAGGCGGAAGCCGACGTCGTCGACGCGGAAGGTGGGGTGGCTGCGGCGGCGGGCCGAGGCACGGCAGCTCCAGTGCTCGTCGAACCAGCCGCCGCCGCGCAGCACCCGGTAGGTGCCGTAGACCTCGGGGTCGTAGAGGTCCCAGCACCAGTCCCAGACGTTGCCGAGCATGTCGTGCAGGCCCCACGCGTTGGGGAGTTTGCCGCCCGCCTCGTGGAGGGTCCCGTCCGAGTTGCCGCGGTACCAGGCGATGTCGTCGAGCGGGCCGTGGCGCGGGCCGTCGGTGCCGGCGCGGCAGGCGTGTTCCCATTCGGCCTCGGTGGGCAGCCGGTAGCCGTCGGCGGAGGTGTCCCATGCGGCGCTCTCGCCGTCGAGGCGGTAGGCGGGGGCGAGGCCCTCGCGCAGGGAGAGGGCGTTGCAGAAACGGACCGCGTCCCACCAGGAGACGCCCTCGACGGGCAGCCGGTCCCCGTGGACGGTGCTCGGGCGCAGACCGGTGACCCGCGCGTACAGCCCCTGGGTGACGGGCAGGGCGGAGAGCCGGCAGGGTTCGAGTGCGACCTGCCAGCTGCGCTGCGTCCGCCGGTCGGAGAGGGTCACCCGCCCGCCGGGAATGGAGATCATCTTGATGCCCGTACCGAGGTCCATGAACAGGTGATCCTATCGGTACGGACCCCAACCGATCCGTCCACGACCGCTGTTGGGGTCCTACGCTCCGCTCCGGAGGGCGGGAGCCGGGGCGTCGGGGCACGGCGGTGGGGGGCCGAGGGTGCGGGAGCCTCCGACGGGGAGGTCCCAGAGGTCCCGGCGGGGCAGCCCCGCGCGGGCCCAGGCGGCGCGGGCGCGGTGCAGGGGCTCCATGACCGGTTCCGCGGAGAGGACGAAGGTGGCCCAGTGCATCGGGGCCATGCGGCGGGCCCCGAGGTCGAGGCAGGCCCGGACGGCCTCCTCCGGGTCGGCGTGCACGTCGCGCAGCCACCAGCGCGGGGCGTAGGCCCCGATGGGCAGGAGCGCGAGGTCGATCCCCGGGTGGCGGCGGCCGATCTCGGCGAACCAGTGGCCGTAGCCGGTGTCCCCCGCGAAGTAGACCTTCCGGCCGCTCGCCGCGTCGGTCAGCACCCAGCCTCCCCACAGGGTGCGGCAGGTGTCCAGCAGCGAGCGCCTGGACCAGTGGTGGGCGGGAACGAAGTCGAACCGTACGCGGCCCAGTTCGGCGGACTCCCACCAGTCGAGCTCGGTCACCCGGGTGAAGCCCCGGCGGCGGCACCATCGGGCGAGGCCGGCCGGGACGAACAGGGCGGTGTCGCGGGGCAGCCGCTTGAGGGTCGGGGCGTCGAGGTGGTCGTAGTGGTTGTGGCTGATCACCACCGCGTCGCCGGGCGGCAGTTCCTCCCAGCGCACCCCGACGGGCGTCATCCGGGCCGGGGTTCCCAGGATCCGGCGGGACCAGACGGGGTCGGTGAGCACGGTCAGCCCGCCGGTCCGCAGCACCCAGCTGGCGTGTCCGGCCCAGGTGACGCAGACGCCGCCGGGGGCGGCGGGGGGCAGCGGGGCGGGGGCGTACGGCAGGTCGGGGATACCGCTCAGCCCGTCGGGGCCGGGGCGGAAGGCGCCCTCGCGGGCCAGCCGGGCGAAGGCCCGGACACCGGGGAGCGGGGTCGTCAGCCGGTCCGCGAACGAACGCGGCCACGCCCGCCGTTCACCGGGCGGCCTGCCCGCGCGGCCGCCCGCCGGCGCGGGGGCGGGGCCCGGCCCGGGGGTGTCGGAGCACCCGTCGGCGGCCGTCCGGGGCGCGGGGGCCGCGTCGGCGGGCGCCGAACCCGACGGGAGCGGGGACGCGGGGACGGCCGGGGGCGGGGCGGGTGGGGGTGTGGGGGCGGGCGGCGCGGGGGCGTCCGTCTGGTCCCTCATCGAGGAGTCTCCGTTCAGCGCGGCCGGATCGAGCGGGGGAAGGTCAGTCGGCCAGCCCGGCGAGCACCGACCCGAGCCGGTCCAGCGCGCCCCGGACGTGCGGCAGCCCCAGCGGGTCGCGGGCGCCGAGCGTGGCGAGCCGTTCCTCCGGGGTGGCCCCCAGCAGCGGTCCGGTCGACAGCCGCACGCGCAGCGCGCCCAGGTCGTCCGCGAACCGCTGCCCGCCGGGTGTCGGCGCGCCCAGCCGGGCGCCGAGCCAGTCCTCCAGCTCCATCGCGTCGCCGACACCGTGCCGGGCCAGCCCGGCCCGCAGCGGGTTCAGGTCCGCGTACAGGTGCCGCCCGGCCTGCGGGGGCCGGGCGAGCGCGCCTACGGCCAGCAGTTCCCGGTGTGCGGCGGCGGCGACCGCGCCGTGCATCGCGGCGGCCGCGTACGCCCGCCCGGCGACGGCGTCGGGTTCGTCGAGCGCGTGCGCGGCGGCCCCCGCGACCGGCCCGGCGACCAGGGCTCCCGTGGCCGTGAGGACGTCGAGGGTGCGGGCCCTGAGCCAGGTGCCCCTCGGGGTGCCGGGGAAACGGAGCACGGCGGCGGGCCAGCCGGCCGGCAGCAGCGATCCGGCCAGGTCCACCAGGACGGCGGCCTGTTCGGGGAGCATCTCGGCGGGGCTGAGCACCAGGGTGTCGTACGGCCGGTGCACGGTGTCGCGCCAGCTCTCGTCGCTCACCACGAACAGCCCGGCCGACTCCGCCGCCTCGCAGGCCTCCCGCACCATCTCGGGCGGAGGCACCGTCGCGGTGGGGTCGTCGGCCACCGACAGCAGCAGGACGCGCGGGTCCCCGCCCTCGGCCCGGACCCGTCGGACGGTCTCCAGCAGCGCGTAGGGGTCGGGGATGCCGCCGCACTCCGCGGGGGTGGGCACGTGGTAGGCCCGGCGTCCCAGCAGCCGGACCTGCGGAGTCCACCAGGCGGGACACGGCCGGGGCAGCATGACATCGCCGCCGTACGCGCCGAGCAGGGCCAGCAGCAGGGCGGGGGCGCCGGGCCCGGCGGCCACGTTCTCGGGGGCGGTGGCGAGCCCGCGCCGGCCCCAGTGCCGGCAGGCCGCCTCGCGGACGGCCCCGCCGCCGCCCGGGGGTTCGGGGGCGGCCCGGCCGGCCGCGTCCGCGAGCACGGCGGTCAGCTCCGGCAGGACGGGCAGGCCGGGCTGCGGCGCGGGGGGACCGTAGCGGACCGGACCGCGTCCCCGCGCGCCCGAGCGCCAGTCCCCGGACACCCCGGGCACCCCGGCCGGCCCGTCCGCCATCCCCACCACGTGTCCGCCTCCCGCCGCTGCCACCGACACCCATGCCGTCGCCGTCGCCGCTGAACGATCAGCTCCGACCTTTATACGATTATTCGCCCCACTATGCCCGCCGACCGCGTGCCCGGTCGGCCGCGCGCCCTCATCCGCGCCTCCCGGTCATGGCCAGCAACCGGGTCTGCGCGTCCGCCCCGGCGGGCACGTCCAGCGGCGCGGCGAACATGCCGCTCGCCGCGAGGCTGTCCACGTAGGGCATGACCTCCTTGATCGCGAACTCCACCAGCCCGTCCGGCAGCCGGTCGTCCGCGCCGATCGCCCGCGCGAGGTCCCAGGTGTGCACGACGCAGTCGGTGATCAGCTCCGAGCAGTACGCCGACCCGCGCGTGGGCCCGTAGGAGAGCGCGACGGTCCGTTCCAGCGCACCCGGCGCGGCGAAGGCGGCGCTCGCTCCGGCCGCCGCCCGGTCCCAGGAGGCCACCGGGTCCGCGCCGAGCAGGTCCCCGGCGAGCGCGTCGCCGACCTCCGCGACCGTGCGGCCCTCGGTGAGCAGGGGCGGGATCCAGCGCTGCTCGCCGGTGACGTGGTTGACCAGGTCCCGCACGTTCCATTCGGTGCAGGGGGTCGGCGCGTCCCACTGCGCGTCCGCGACCTCCCGTACGCGCTCGCCGAACAGCCGCAGCGCCGCGGCGTGCTGTTCGAGCAGCGTCTCCGGCATGGGTCTCACCGTCCTCCGCGGTCGGGTCCCCCTGGGGCCCACTGTCCTCGCCCCTGCCTTTCCCTGCCACCGACCCGCCCAATCCCCTTGGAAATCAAGGATGGTGTCCACATGTCAAAACGGCCATCTCAGATTCCGATCGAACCGCTACCGTGATCATCACGCTTCGAACGAAGAGGAGTGCAGCCATGAACGACACGCACGGGACCCACGAAGCCCACGAGCCGCACGAGCCCTGCAAGCCCCACGAGCGCGCCGTCTACACGCACGGCCACCACGAGTCGGTCCTGCGCTCCCACCGCTGGCGCACGGCGGCCAACTCGGCGGCCTACCTGATCCCCGAACTGCGTCCGGGCATGCACGTCCTGGACGTGGGCTGCGGACCGGGCACCATCACGGCGGACCTGGCGCTGCTGGTGGCCCCGGGCGGCCGGGTCACGGCGGTCGACGCGGCGGCGGGCGTCCTGGAGCAGGCGGGCGCCCACGTGCGCGAACACGGGCCGGCCGGGTCCGTCGACTTCGCCGTCGCGGACGTCCACGCGCTGGACTTCCCCGACGACTCCTTCGACGTGGTCCACGCCCACCAGGTGCTGCAGCACGTCGGCGATCCGGTACGGGCCCTGCGCGAGATGCGGCGGGTCTGCCGCCCCGGCGGGATCGTGGCCGTGCGCGACGCCGACTACGCGGCGATGACCTGGTACCCGGCCTCCCCGGTCCTGGACGAATGGCAGGCCCTGTACCGCCGGGTCGCCCGTGCCAACGGCGGGGAACCGGACGCCGGGCGGCGGCTGCGCGCCTGGGCGCGGGAGGCGGGGTTCACGGACCTGACCTGCTCGGCCACGGCCTGGTGCTACGCGACTCCGGAGGAGACCGCCTGGTGGTCGGCGCTGTGGGCGGACCGTACGACGGCCTCCGCGTACGCGGACGTCGCGGTCCGGGGCGGCCACGCGACGGCCTCCGGCCTGGCCTCCATCGCCGAGGCCTGGCACGCCTGGGGGGCCCACCCCGACGCCTGGTTCTCCGTTCTGAACGGCGAACTGCTGTGCCGGGTCTGACGGGTGCCGGTCCGGGGGCCGGTCCCGGGGCCGGCGCCGCGGAGCCGGTCGCCGCGGAGCCGGTCGCCGCGGTGCGGTGCGGAACTCCGTTGATCGGGGTGCGCGGGCCGTGACACCGTGAGTGCCGTGACCACCGACCCCCTCGCCCAGGCGCGACGTCTGACCCGTGACCTCTTCCCCGACGCGACGGCCGTCGTCCTCGCCGGGTCCACGGCGTCCGGGCGGGCCACCGCGCTCAGCGACCTCGACATCGCCGTACTGATCGGGGACGGGGGCGAGACCTACCGCGAGACGCTCCGCTTCGAGGGCCGGGTCGTGGAGCTCTTCGTCCACACCCCCACCGGCCTCGCGGAGCTCTTCGCGGCGGACGTCGCCGCCCGCCGCGCGGTACTGCAGAGCATGTACGCCACCGGTCTCGTACTCGCCGACACGGACGGCGCGGCCGGGCGGGCCCGTGCCCGCGCCGAGGCGGACCTGCGCGCGGGGCCTCCCGCGCTGGACCCGGCGACGGTCGAGACCAAGCGGTACGGGCTGACGGACGCCCTGGACGACCTCGCCGACGCGGGCGACCGGAGCGAACGCCTCACGGTGGCCGGCGTCGTGTTCGACGCCGCGGCCGACCTGCTCCTCGACCACCGCCGCGCCTGGACCGGCACCGGGAAGTGGCTGCCCAGGCGCCTGCTCCGGGCGGACCCGCGGCTCGGGGCGGCCCTCCTCGACGGGCACCTGCGCGCAGCCGGGGAGGGTGATCCGGCCCCGCTCGCCGAGGCGGCGTGGGAGGTCCTCGGCCTGACCGGCGGGCCCCTGCGCGAGGGGTACCGCCGGACCTGGCGTGGCACCATCGACTCGATCGCCGCCGCCGGCCGCTGACCCGGCCACCCGGCTACCCCGGCGGCCGCATGCGGAAGTCGTAGGCCGGGGGCAGCGGGGCGTCCGTGAGGGTGGACCAGATCTCCGAGAGGGTCTCCTCGCCCTCCCGCAGGTCGGGCAGTTCGAAGCCGTCCTCGAAGACCCGGCGGGCGGCGCCCACGTGCCCTTCGGCCGCCAGCAGCCGCGCGGCGAGCAGCCGGAACCGCCCCTGCTCCCGCAGCACGGGCCGCAGCCGGTCCCAGACCGCGCGGGCCGCCGCCAGGCGTCCGGCGGCGAGCAGCGCGGTCATCGCCTCCCGCCCCAGCGCGGACTCGGCGGCCTCCCAGCGTTCGCCGCCCCGGCTCTCCCCCGCCAGGTCCTCGAAGGCCTCCGCGTACCGGTCGGCGGACCGTTCCCGGTCCCCGGCCAGCGCGTCGGCCACCGCGAGGGCGCGCAGCAGCGGCCAGCGGGAGGGCGCCAGCGCCAGCCCGCGCTCCCAGCTGCGCACGGCCTGGGCGGTGTCGCCCGCGTGCCACTGGGCCACGCCCAGGTGGTACTCGGTCAGCGGGTCGGCCGGGGCGGTCTCCAGCATGTCCCGCCAGTGCGGCGCGACCAGCGCCGGCCCCGGCGGCACCACCTTGCGCGGGGTGGGGAAGACCCCGCTGCGCCACAGCTCCAGCCAGGGCCGCTGGTCCTCCCCCAGGGTGGACTCCGGGAAGGGGGTGCCGGGGAGCTTGAAGCCCCCGCACAGCACCTCCAGCGCGCCCCAGCCGGAGCCTTCGGCCAGCCGCTCCCCCGGTTCGGTGTCGGCGTGCCCGCGCCACGCCCCGTAGGCGGCCTCCAGCGCCTCGGCCGGCAGCGCGGTGTCGAGGGCCGCCGAGGCCGCACCGCGGGCCGCCGCCCAGTCGGCGCCGTGGACGGCCGACGGCTCCGCCGAGAGCGGCCCGTACGCCTCCATCCAGGCGAACTCCGCCCCGGCCTCCAGACGTACGTGTTCCAGCTGGGTCCGGGCCAGCCCGGCCTGGATCTCGGCGTAGCCGCCGGTGCCCGGGGCGGTGAGCCATTCCTGCCAGCGCCGGCCGCCCGCGCCGGCGCCCCACACGAACAGCTTGCGGCCGCGCAGCCGCCCGGTGGAGGCCTGCGCCAGGCCGTGCCCCTCCGCGTCGAGGGAGGCGATCCAGGGCCGGTCCGCGTCCTGGACCTCGTAGAAGAAGTCCGCCGGGTGGGCGCTGTTGAGCGGGTACGTGCGGTCGGCGTCCTCCCAGCGCGGCACGGGGATCCGGCGCAGCGCACGCTCGTACCCGAAGTGCCAGGCCTCCTCGGCGGGGGCGAGCACGCGGCGGCCCGGCTCCTCCGGGACGGCGGTGTTGGACCACCAGTACACGGGGACGGGCCGCTCGTGCGGGTTGCGCACGCGGACGCCGACGTGGAGGAAGTCCGAGTCGGCGGGCAGCCACAGGTCCACCTGGAAGGGCAGGTCGCGCAGCCGCTCCCACTCCCACAGCCGCACCATCACGCCGCCGTCGGGGGCGGGGACGAGCGCGGCGTGCAGGGGGGCGCAGGACAGGGTGGTGTGTCCGGTGGCGCCGATGTTCCACTCGATGCCGCCGGAGAACCAGGCGCCGTTGAGGGCGAAGTTGGCGGGCTGGAACACCGGGTTGCGGTAGAGGAGTTCGCGTCCGGTGGGGAGGTGGACGAGGGAGTGGACCCGCCCGCCCAGCCCCGGCAGCACCGTGACGCGCAGGCGGCCGTTGTCGATGACGACCGCCTCGAACTCCCGCTCCGCGCGCTCGCGTCCGTAGCCGTCGCGGAGGTGCACCGGAAGCAGCGAGCGCAGCGGTTCGTGGCCGACCTGGCGGGCCATGTCGCGCGGCAGTCCGTGGCGCGAGCGCTCGTCCAGTTCGTGCACCGCTTCGGGCGCGCGCAGGGCGGGGAGGGGGTTGTCGGGTCCCAACGGGGCTGCCGGGAGGGTCAGTAGGGCACGTCGGACGGTGGTGGCCATGAGGAAATGGAACACGCCGTCCCGGCCGGTGCACAGGGGTTCCGCGCATCACCACCGGTCAGGATTACGCAAAGGAGCCCGTGGCCGGTCCGGCGGGCCGCGGGGTCGTACACATGTCCGCCGTCACGGCCCAGCGTTCGTGGTCCCGCCAGGCTCCGGCCACGTGGAGGAAGTCCGGCGAGAGCCCCTCCAGACGGAAGCCGCGCCCCCGGACGAGGGCGATGGAGGCGGCGTTGCCCGGCTGGACGTTCGCCTCCAGGCGGTGCAGCCCGAGGCCGCCGCCCTCCTGCGGGGCGAAGGCGTGGGCGAGGACCAGGTCGAGGGCCTCGCCCAGGAGTCCGCGGCCGGCGGCGTGCGCGAAGGCCCCGTAGCCCAGGGCGCCGCAGCGGAAGGCGCCGAGAACGATGTTGTTGATGTTGACGAAGCCCGCGAGGTCCCCGGTGGCGCGTTCGCGGACGAGGAACCCGGCCCGCCCCTCGCCCCCGGCCAGCCGGGCGGCGTAGGGCTCGTACTCCTCCACCGTGGTGGGCGGGAACAGCCAGGGCTCGTGCAGGTCGCGGCTCTCGCGGGCGCGGGCGGTGAACTCGGGTCCGTCGGCGGGGCGGTAGGGGGCGAGGCCGACCCGGGGGCCCGTCACGAGGTACGGAGGAAATGGCATCGTCCCAGGCTACGAGGCGTGGCAGCATTCCGGTGTGATCATCACCCCCCGGAATTCCGAAACCGTCGGCACCGCGACCCTGGTGCTCGCGGCGGCCCGCAACAACGCCGAGTGGGTCGCGGCCGTCTGCCGCGACGGAGCCTTCTCCGGCTCCGTGTGGAGCAGCGCGCGGCGCACCCCGCCGCTCTACCCCGACGCGGTCTCCCTCACCCCGGAGGCCTCGGCGCAGGAGGTGGTGGCCGGGATCGACACCGGCTCCCCCGGCTGCTCGGTCAAGGACAGCTTCGCCTCGCTGGACCTGGCCCCGGCCGGCTTCGAGGTGCTGTTCGAGGCGCAGTGGATCCACCGCCCGGCGGGGCCGGCCGGGCGGCCGGCCCCGGGCACGCAGTGGTCCGAGGTCCGGACCGCCGCCGAGCTGGACGCCTGGGAGGCGGCCTGGGACGGTGCGGCGAGCACCGGGCTGTTCCACGCGGACCTGCTCGCCCGGGACCTCGTCTTCCTCGCGGGCCGCTCGGGAGGGCGGATCGTGGCGGGGGCCGTCGCGAGCGCCGGGGGCGGCGTCGTCGGCGTGTCCAACCTCTTCACGGTGGACGGGGCGCACGGGGCGGGCTCCGACCCGGACGGGGCGGCCGCGGCGGTCGACGCGGCCTGGGCGGCCGTCCTGGAGGCCGTCGCGGCCCGCTGGCCCGGCCTGCCGGTGGTGGGGTACGAGCAGGGGGAGGACCTCGACGCGGCCGTGCGCGCCGGGTTCACCCCGATCGGCCCGCTGCGCGTCTGGCTGCACACCGCCTGATCCGGCGGGTGCCGGCCACGGTCCCCGCCGGGCCCCCGGGCGGCACCCGCCGGGCCTACGGGCGGCGCCGGCGGGCGGGCCGTGGCCCCGTGACCGCCCGCACCGGCCGCGGGGGTCAGCCGTGCAGGGCCAGACGGGGGACGTCGTCCCGCACGAACCCGAAGACCTGCGCGTACAGGGACAGCTCCGCCTCCAGCGCCCGCACCATCGTCTCCGCGCGCCGGAAGCCGTGCCCCTCGCCCTCGAAGGCGACGTACGCGTGCGGCACGCCGCGCCCGCGCAGCGCGGCCAGCAGCCGTTCGGCCTGGGCGGGCGGGCAGACCGGGTCGTCGAGGCCCTGGAGCAGCACGAAGGGCGCGGCGATCCGGTCGGCTCGGGCCACCGGGGAGCGCTCGCGGCAGCGCACGGCCAGGGTCGGCGGCGGTCCGGCGAGACCGTCCACGTAGCGCGATTCCAGGTCGTGGGTCTCGGCGGCGAAGCCCCGCAGGTCCAGGACGGGGTAGATGATCGCCGCGCACGCGTACAGGTCGGTGGCGGCCAGCGAGGCCGCCGCCGTCCAGCCGCCCGCGCTGCCGCCCCGGATGGCGAGCCGGCCGGGGTCGGCGGTGCCCTCGGCGGCCAGGGCGCGGGCGACGGCGGCGCAGTCCTCGACGTCGACGACGCCCCACTGCTCGCGCAGCCGCTCGCGGTAGGCGCGGCCGTAGCCGGTGGAGCCGCCGTAGTTGACCTCGACGACGCCGATGCCGCGCGAGGTGAAGTAGGCGATGTGCAGGTCGAGCACGGGCGGCACGTGGTCGGTGGGGCCGCCGTGCGCCCACACCACGTACGGGGGCAGTTCGTCGGCGGGGGCCCGCCGGGCGGGGTGGTGCGGCGGGTAGACGTGGGCGTGGATCTCCCGGCCGCCGGGGCCGGGGAAGGTCCTGGTCTGCGGTTCCGGGTAGTGGGCGGGGTCGACCGGGTCGGTGGCGCGGGCGCCGGCCACCCGGGTGTGGCCGGTCGCGGTGTCGAGTTCGACGATCTCGTAGCCGCTGCGGGGACTCGCCGCGACCCCGTAGACGCGGGTGCCGCTGACGGCCAGCGCGGGCTGCCAGGCGGTCCAGGGACCGGCCGCGTCGACCAGGTGGCCGCTCTCCGGGTCGAGGATGCCGAGGACGGCGGCGCCCTGGCCGTGCAGGACGGCGATCAGCCGGTCGGGCAGCGGGGCGATCCAGCTCAGCCCGGGTTTCCACAGCGCGCCGCCGAACTCCTCCTCGCGGGGGCAGAGGTTGACGGCCTCTCCGCCGTCCGGGTCCACCCGGTACGGGTTCCACCAGCCGCTGCGGTCGCTCACCGCGAGCAGGGTCCCGTCGGCCGCCCACGCCACCTGGGCCACGGCCTCCTCGGGGCCGCCGAGGACGGTGCGGGGGGCGGTGAGGGTGCCGTCGGGGGTGATGTCGGCGAGCTGCAGTTCGGTGCCGTCCCAGGGCATCCGGGGGTGGTCCCACACCAGCCAGGCCGCCCGCCGGCCGTCCGGGGAGAGCCTGGGGCCGGTCCGGAAACGGTGGCGGTCGTCGGTGAGTTCCCGTACGGCGGCCCGGTCCCCGGCGGCCGATCCGTCGAGCGGGACGGCGGCCGTGACCCGGCGGACGTCGGTGGGCGCGGGGCCGGTGAACTCCTCCAGCACGCACCAGACCTCGGCGCCCCGCAGCACCGGGTCGGCCCAGCGCAGGCCGCCGCCGACCGGGGAGAGGGGGGTGAGGGGACGGGGGTCCGGGCTTGCGGGCGCGTCGGGCTCGTACGCGTACAGCCGCTGGTCGCCGTGGTGGACGAACACCACGAGCGGTCCCCCCGAGGGCTGTTGGGCACCCGCCCAGGGCAGGCCCCCGTACTCGGTGAGGCGGCTGCGCACGTTCCACGGCGCGGGCAGCACCGAGCGGGCGGCGCGGCCGTCGGCGGGCCGGCGCACCAGGGTCCGGCGGCCGCCCTCGCCGGGGCGGGGCTCGGTCCACCACACCTCGTCGCCGACGGTCCCCAGGTACTCGGGGCGGCCGTCGTGGGCGGCGGCGAGGGCGGCGTCGATCGGCGAGGGCCAGCTGCCGTAGGGGCCGTCGGAGGCGGGCGGATCCATCAACGGGTGCCCCTCACAGGGTCCGCAGCGCGCGGTCGAGGACGCGGACGCCGAAGTGGAGGGCGTCGACCGGGACCCGCTCGTCGACGCCGTGGAAGAGGGCCCAGTAGTCGAAGCCGGGCGGCAGCTTGAGCGGGGAGAAGCCGTAGCCGGTGATGCCGAGGCGGGAGAACTGTTTGGCGTCGGTGCCGCCGGCCATGCAGAAGGGGACCACGTGCCCGTCGGGGTCGAAGTGTTCGACGGCCTCGCGCAGGATCCCGTAGGTCCGCCCGTCCACGGGGGCTTCGAGGGCGACCTCGCGGTGGTGGAACTCCCAGTGGACCTCGGGCCCGGTGAGCGCGTCGAGGGTGGCGGCGAACTCGGCTTCGCCGCCGGGCAGCGTGCGCCCGTCGACGTACCCGGTGGCGCGTCCGGGGACCACGTTGAGCTTGTAACCGGCTTCCAGCATCGTCGGGTTGGCGCTGTTGCGGACCGTGGCCTCCACCAGTGCGCCGGCCGGGCCCAGCTTGCCGAGGACGGCGTCGAGGTCGAAGCCGGGGGCGCGCGGATCCACCGACAGGCCCTGGAGGGCCGCGAGTTCGGTGATGCAGGCGGCGACCGTGCCGGTGAGCCGGACCGGCCACTCGTGTTCGCCGATCCGGGCGACGGCGGCGGCGAGCCGACTGACGGCGTTGGCCTTGTTGGGCTTGGAGCCGTGTCCGGTGGTGCCGTGCGCGGTGAGCTTCAGCCAGGCGGTGCCGCGTTCGCCGGCCGCGATGGGGTAGAGGGACCGGCCCGGCCCGGTGTGCAGGGTGAAGGCTCCGGACTCGCTGATGCCCTCCGTGCATCCCTCGAAGAGGTGCGGGTGGTGGTCGGCGAGGAAGCCCGATCCGTCGACGGCGCTGTCCTCCTCGTCGGCGGTGTAGGCGATCACGATGTCCCGGCGCGGCCGTACGCCGTGGCGCGCCCAGGCCCGTACGACGGCCAGCACCATCGCGTCCATGTTCTTCATGTCGACCGCCCCGCGGCCCCAGACGACGCCGTCGCGGACCTCCCCGGAGAAGGGGTCCACGCTCCAGTCGGCGGCGTCGGCGGGGACCACGTCGAGGTGGCCGTGGACGAGGAGGGCGGGCGCGGTGGGGTCGGTGCCCTCGACGCGGGCCACCACGTTGGTCCGGCCCGGGGTGCGTTCCAGCAGGGCCGGCTCCAGTCCGGCGCCGGCGAGACGTTCCGCCACGTACTCGGCGGCGGGCCGCTCGCGGCAGTCGCCGCCGCCCCGGTTGCTGGTGTCGATCCGGATCAGGTCGGAGGTGAAGCCGACGGCCTCCTCGAAGGCCGTCGCGTCGAGCGCGCCGTTTTCGCCGTCCACCCATCGCATGTCAGCCATACTGCTCCTCCACGGCCGCGGAGACGACCGTCGTGACGGCTTTGAAGGTCCGGATCCCCTCGTACATGGTCCCACTGGTGTAGGCGATCCGGCGTTCGGCGCAGCGTTCGACCCCGGGGACCACGGTGGCGGCCATCGACAGGTGTTCGGCGTCGAACTCCACCTCCACCGCGAACGGGCCGCCCCGTACCGGCTCGTGGCGGACGGCGAGGGCGACCGCCTCGGCGGCGGCGGCCCGGATGTCGGCGGCGGTGCGGGCCGGGGTGCGGCAGACGGCCGCGTAGCGCGAGACGTGGTCCTTGACGGCGACGGTGCGCGCGTCGGGGGCGTAGGCGGCGGCGTCGGCGCAGGTCAGGTCGTCGCCGGTGACCAGGATGACGGGGACCCCGTACTCGGCGACGACGTGGGCGTTGAGCAGTCCCTCGCTGGCGCGCAGGCCGTTGAGCCAGACCCCGGTGATGGAGTTGGCGAGGTAGGTGTGGGCGAGGACCCCCTCGGCGCCGGCGCCCGTGTGGTAGCCGACGAAGGCGACGCCGTCGACGTCCCCGTGCTGCACGCCCTCGACCATGGAGAGGGACTTGTGACGGCCGGTGAGCATCTCGGCCCGTGCGTCGAGCCGCTCCAGCAGCAGGTTGCGCATGGTCCAGTGGGCCTCGTTGACGAGGACCCGGTCGGCGCCGCCGTCGTAGAGGCCGAGCACGGCGGCGTTCACGTCGGAGGTGAACATGGCCCGGCAGCGCTCCCACTGGGCGGTCCCGGGCAGTACGTCGGCGGGCCAGGTGACGCCGGTGGCGCCTTCCATGTCGGCGGAGATGAGGATCTTCATCGTGCCCCCGGTGGGTCGGGTCGCGGAGGGCCCCACCCTAGCCGCCCGCCCCCCTCCGGTCCCGGGGGCCACGCCCGGGGGGCGGCGCCGGGCGGGCCGGCCCTCGGGCCCGGTAGCGGGCCGGGACCCGGCCGGGGCGCCCGGCCGGGGCGCCGGGCGGCTCACCGCGGCGCGGAAAACCACCCGAACCGGTGAGCCGGTTCCCGGGGTGCCGCGGCAACGGCCTTGCTCAGGACTCGACTTCCTGCGCGAGGTTCGCGAGGACGGTGTCGTAGATGCGGCCGAGGCCCTTGGGCGCGAAGGTGCGCTCGAAGAAGCCGCCGATGCCGCCCGCGCCGTTCCAGACGGTGCTGACCACGGCCTTGGACTTGCCCTCGCCCGCGGGGGTCACGGTCCAGGTGGTGACCATGGAGGAGTTGCGGTCCTTCTCCACGAGCTGGCCGTCGGTGGGCTCGGTGACCTCCAGCAGGCAGTCCCGTACGCGCTTGCTGGTGGCCTGGAGCTTCCAGTGGACCAGGGTGCCCTCGCCGTCGCCGCCCTCGCGGACCTCGTACTCGCTGAAGTGCTCGGGGAGCAGCTTGGAACGGCTGCCGGTGTAGTCCGCGAGCGTGTCGAACACGGTCTCCGCGTCGGCCCCGATGATGCGCTCCGTGGTGGCCTCGACCTGCGCCATACCTGTTCCTCCAGCAGTCGTTCTCGCTCGTCGGCGGCAAGCCAACCACCTCCGGGGCGGGCGCCCAAATCCGGGGCCCGGGGAAGCGCCCCCGCGTGCTCACGGGAACGTCCGTGCCCCTCCGGGCGGGCGGGCCGGCCCGGAGGGGTCCGCGCGCGGGGCGGACCGGACGGCCCGGCATCCCGGCTCCGCGCCCCCCGGGGCGGACGACCTGGGCCGTCGCCGCGCCGGGGGCGACGCCCGCGACACCCCCGGTACTCCATCTGCGGCCCGGACCGCGCGAGCGGTTCGCGGCCCGGACCGGGGGGCGCCACCCCCACCCGGTCGAGCGCCGCGCACGCGTGTACGGGGCGGGCCGCGCGCGCCGGCCGGTCGCCGGCACGGGGGCGCGCGCCAAGTCCGCCGACCCGGTGCCGAATTCGGCACCGGCCCGTCAGGACCGCGGGCGGCGCGAGCCGCACCCGTCCCGGAGCGTTCCGGGGGCCCCGCCCCCCGCGGGGCCGGCCCGGCCGGCCCTCCGGCGATCACCCCGATGGCCGCGCGCGCCTGCCGAGGGGTCATCACATCGGGCCAATAGGCTGCCCAATCCCGTCTTCCCGCGACGGTTTCCGGGACGATTCCGCCCAGAACCCTCGGCTGGGAGGCCCCATGCTGCACCCCGTTCCGCATCCGTCGAAGAAGCGCGCCGCCGTACTGCTGTCGCTCTCCGCCATCGCCGCCGCCCTCGCGAGCCCGGTCGTCGCCGCTCCGGCGCCCGCCGCGGCGCCCGCACCCGCCCCGGCCGCCGCCACCCTGCGCTGGAGCGGCTGCGCGACGCCCCGCTACCCGACGCTGCAGTGCGCCTCCCTGAAGGTCCCGCTCGACCACGACCACCCCGCCGGGCGGCAGATCTCCCTGGCCCTGACCCGGGTCCCGCACACCGCCGCCACCTCCCAGGGCCCCCTGCTGGTCAACCCCGGCGGCCCGGGCGGCAGCGGGCGCACCCTGGCCGGTTTCGTCGCCTCCGCTCTGCCCAAGGACGTGGCCGGCCAGTACGACGTGATCGGCTTCGACCCCCGGGGCGTGGGCAAGAGCGAGCCCGTCCTGGACTGCGGGGCCGGTCACTTCAAGCCGGTCCGCCCCGACTCCGTACCCCTCGACCCGGCGACCGAGCAGGCCAACCTGGAGCGGGTGCGGTCCTTCGCCGAGTCCTGCCAGACCAAGCACGCGGACGTCCTCCCGTACGTGGGCACCGTCTCGGCCGCCCGCGACCTGGAGGTCCTGCGCACGGCCCTGGGCGCCGAGCGGCTCAGCTACTTCGGCTACTCCTACGGGACCTACCTGGGCGCGGTCTACGCCCGCCTGCACCCGGACCGGGTGCACCGCCTGGTGCTGGACTCCGTGGTCGACCCGGGCGGGGTCTGGTACGAGGACAACCTCGCCCAGGACCAGGCCTTCGACGCCCGCCACAAGTCCTTCCTGGCCTGGGTGGCCCAGTACGACGCCACCTACCACCTGGGCACCGACCCGGCCGCGGTCGAGGAGCGCTGGTACGCGATGCGCACGGCGCTGCGGTCCGCTCCGGCGGGCGGGAAGGTGGGGCCGGCGGAGCTGGAGGACACCTACATGCCGGGCGGCTACTACAACGGCTACTGGCCGGCCCTCGCCGAGGCCTTCGCCTCGTACGCGGTGCGCGAGGACCCGAAGCCGCTCGTGGCGGCGTACGAACGGTTCGCGGCGGTGGAGCCCTCGGCGGGCAACAGCTACAGCGTGTACACGGCGGTGCAGTGCCGGGACTCGGCCTGGCCCCGGGACTGGAACCGGTGGCGGGCCGACATGTGGCGCACGCACGCCAAGGCGCCCTTCATGACCTGGAACAACGCCTGGTACAACGCCCCGTGCGCGTTCTGGAAGACGGAGCCGCTCCAGGCTCCGGACGTGACGAACCACGACCTGCCCCCGGCGCTGCTGTTCCAGGCGACCGAGGACGCGGCGACCCCCTTCGAGGGCGCGGTGACCATGCGCGACAAGCTGGCCGGCTCGGCGCTGGTGGTGGAGGAGGGCGGCGGCAACCACGGCGTCGCCCTGAGCGGGAACAAGTGCCTGGACGAGAAGCTCGCCGCGTACCTGAGGACGGGTCAGGCCGCGGACGCCACCTGCCCGGCCCAGCCCGCCCCGAAGCCGGCCGCCGCGACGCGCGCGGTGCCGCCGTCGGCCGGGGGAGCCGCCCTGCACGGACTGCTGGGGTTCCGCGGCTGACCCGTACCCGGCAAGATCGTGTCCATGACCATTTCTGAGAACGACGGCGGCGCGCTCACCCGGATCACGGCGCCCGAGGGGGTCGCCCCCGGCCACGGCTACCAGCACGTCGTCTGGGGGACGGGGCGTTTCGTGGCCGTCTCCGGGCAGTGCGCGCTCGACGAGAAGGGCGAGGTGGTCGGCGAGGGCGACCCGGCGGCCCAGGCCCGGCAGGTGTTCGAGAACCTGCGACGGTGCCTGGCCGCGGCCGGGGCCGGGTTCGAGGACGTGGTGAAGCTGACCTACTTCATGACGGACACGGCCCACTTCCCGGCCGTCCGGGCCGCCCGCGACGCGGTGATCCCCCCGCACCTGCTGCCGGCCTCCTCGGCGGTGGTGGTCTCGGCCCTGTTCCGGCCCGAGCTGCTCATGGAGATCGAGGCCTTCGCGATCGTCCCGGAGACGGGCGGCCGCTGAGGGGCGCCCGCGGAAGGGCGGCCGCGGAAGAGGAGCGGGCTGAAGGGCGGCCGCCGGGGGACGGCCGCCGCGCCGGGCGGCCGGCGGGACCCGGTTACGCGTCCGGGTGGCCGGCCAGCAGCCGGCCCAGGGCGTCGGTGGCCGCCGCCGCCAGCCGGGGGTGCGCCTGGGCCCGGACCAGGACGTCGCGGGCGCGCGGGTCGGCCAGCGCCCCGAGCCCCTCGACGCAGGCGAGGGCCACCCGCCAGTACGGGTCGTGCGGCGCGAGCAGCCTCGACAGGGTGGCCATCAGCGCCGGGGCCGACTCGGGGGCCCGCAGCGCGGCCAGCAGCCGGACCGGGTGCAGGGCGTAGGCGGTGCGCAGGGCGTTCGTCGCGAGCGCCGCCGCCGCGCGGGCGGTGCGCGGGTCCCCGAGGACGGCGAGCGCCTGCGCGGCGGCCTCGCAGCGCGCCGGGTCCCGGTGGTTGAGCAGCAGGACCAGCGGCTCGAAGGCGCGCCGGTCCCGGGCCAAGCCGAGCCGGTAGGCCGCCAGTTCGCGCGCCCACAGGTGCCGCCCGGCGGAGGTCAGCGACGCGGCCAGCGCGTCGGGACCCGCCACGAGCAGTTCCTCGTACTCCGGCGATCCGTCCGCCTCGGCCCGCAGGCGCTCCAGCACGTCGTTCACACGGCCACCCTAGGGCCGGGCGGGCCTCGCCACGCCCCGTTCGGCGGAGTTCCGCAGGACCCGGTTGATCGATCATCGATGATCGGTACATTTGGGCGGTACAGGTCACATCTCCGTGCTCTGGCGCGCCAGTTACCACCGGGTTACTGTCGATCCCACACGCACGGGACCGGCCTGGTGACGCAGCCTCCCGTGCCAGTCGGTTCACCGCACCACCCACACGCACGGCAGGACCCCGGGACAGGGTCGTGCCGCCCGGGCCCGCCGCATCCGGCCTCCCCGGACGCGAGCACCGCGGGCCCACCCCGCACGGCACGCCCGTACGGCTCTGCGCGCACCGCGTCGACGCACGGCGTCCCCGCACCGCGTT
This sequence comes from Streptomyces sp. NPDC031479, assembly GCF_055581065.1. Taxonomy (NCBI): domain Bacteria; kingdom Bacillati; phylum Actinomycetota; class Actinomycetes; order Kitasatosporales; family Streptomycetaceae; genus Streptomyces; species Streptomyces sp. NPDC031479. The sequence goes on along the minus strand of NZ_JBVIKC010000056.1, from coordinate 3,977 downwards.
TCCGCACTTCTCCGCACCCCTTCGCCGTACGGCACCCCGCGCGCACCGTGCACCGCGCGCGCTTCCCAGTCGTCACCCTCATTCCACTGGAGTCCCGCGATGGACCTTCCGTCCACGTCCAGTCAGTCCACCCCGTCCAGCAGTCCGCGCACCGTCGCCGTCGTCGGCCTCGGCACGATGGGCACCGGCATCGCCGAGGTCCTCGCCCGGGCCGGCCGCGAGGTCATCGGCATCGACGTCAGCGAGGCCGCCGCCCGCCGGGCCACCGCCTCCCTCGCCGCCGCCACGGCCCGCTCCGTCGCCAAGGAGCGCCTCACCGAGCAGGAGCGCGAGGGGGTCCTGGCCCGCTTCCGCACCTTCACCGACCTCGGCGCCGCGGCCGACGCCGACCTCGTCATCGAGGTGGTCCCGGAGGACTACGAGCTCAAGCACCGCCTCTTCGACGAGCTCGACGCGATCGTGCGCCCCGACACGATCCTGGCCACCGGCACCAACGCCCTGTCGGTGACCCGGCTCGCCGCCGAGTCGCTGCGCCCCGAGCGGGTGCTCGGCCTGCACTTCTTCAACCCGGCCCCGGCGATGAAGCTCGTGGAGATCGTCTCCTGCGTGCTGACCGCGCCGCCCGCCGTCGAGGCGGTCACCGAGCTGGCCCGCGAGCTGGGCAAGCAGCCCGTCGCGGTCGGTGACCGGCCCGGTTTCGTCGCCGACGGCCTGCTCTTCGGCTACCTCAACCAGGCCGCCGCCATGTACGAGGCGAAGTACGCCTCCCGCGAGGACATCGACGCGGCGATGCGGCTGGGCTGCGGGCTGCCGATGGGGCCCCTGGCGCTCCTCGACCTGATCGGCGTGGACACCGCGCGCACCGTGCTGGAGGCCATGTACGCCTCCTCCGGCGACCGGCTGCACGCCCCGGCCCCGATCCTCGGCCACCTCGCCGAGGCCGGACTGACCGGCCAGAAGTCGGGCCGCGGGTTCTACACCTACGAGGCACCGGGCAGCGCGGTGGTCGTCCGCGACCTGCAGACCCCGCTGGACGGGTCCCTGCTGGGCACGGGCCGTCCGGTCTCCTCGGTGGGCGTGGCCGGCTCGGGGACCATGGCGAGCGGCATCGCCCAGGTCTTCGCGCAGGCCGGCTACGACGTGGTGCTGGCGGCCCGCAGCCAGGAGAAGGCCGAGGCCGCGAAGGCCGCGATCGGGAAGTCCTTGGGCCGTGCGGTGTCCAAGGGCCGCCTGACCGAGGAGGCCGCCGCGCAGACCCTCGGCCGGATCACCCCGGCCGGTTCGCTGGAGGCCTTCGCCGAGGTGGACCTGGCGGTGGAGGCCGTCGCCGAGGACCTGGCCGTCAAGCAGGAGCTCTTCGCGGGCCTGGACAAGGTGTGCAAGCCGGGCGCGGTCCTGGCCACCACCACCTCCTCGCTCCCGGTGATCGCCGTCGCGCGGGCCACGGCGCGTCCCCAGGACGTGATCGGCATGCACTTCTTCAACCCGGCCCCGGCCATGAAGCTGGTCGAGGTGGTCCGGACCGTCCTGACGGCCGACGACGTGCACGCCACCGTCCGCGAGGTCTGCGCGAAGGTGCGCAAGCACCCGGTGGACTGCGGGGACCGGGCGGGCTTCATCGTGAACGCGCTGCTGTTCCCGTACCTGAACAACGCGATCAAGATGGTCGAGCAGCACTACGCCGGCATCGACGACATCGACGCCGCGATGAAGCTGGGCGGCGGGTACCCGATGGGGCCCTTCGAGCTGCTCGACGTCGTCGGCCTGGACGTGTCGCTCGCCATCGAGAAGGTCCTCCACCAGGAGTTCCGCGACCCCGGCCTGGCCCCCTCCCCGCTGCTGGAGCACCTGGTCGCGGCGGGCTGCCTGGGCCGGAAGACGGGCCGCGGATTCCGTGAGTACGCCCGCCGGTAAGGGGACTCCCCCCGATCCGGCGGTCCACGAGCAGGATGCGTGGGGAGGGCTGCTCGGGTCCGCCGGACCCTCACGGCGGACGAACCCTCCCGGGCCCAGTGCGGGCCCTCCCCCGCATCCACCCCTGTCCGACCCCCCACAGGCGCGCTCGCCCGCGCGAATGAAGTACTTTCGCTCTATGTCCCAGCCCGCCAAGACCTCACCCCGCGCCTCCTCGGCCTCCGACGCCCCGGAGAGCGCGGCCGGCACGCGGGCCGCCGCCCAGCGGCTCAAGATGCGCCGCGAGCTCGCCGCGGCCGCCATGGAGCTCTTCGCGACGAAGGGGTACGAGGCCACCACGGTCGACGAGATCGCCGCGACCGCCGGGGTGGCCCGCCGGACCTTCTTCCGGCACTTCCGCTCCAAGGAAGAGGCGATCTTCCCGGACCACGACGACACCCTGATCCGTGCCGAGGCGGTCCTGGACGTGGCCCCGGCGCACGAGCACCCGCTCGACACGGTGTGCCGGGGGATCAAGGAAGTCATGAAGATGTACGCCGCCTCGCCGGCGGTGTCGGTGGAGCGCTACCGGCTGACCCGCGAGGTGCCGGCGCTGCGGGAGCGGGAGATCGCCTCGGTGGCCCGGTACGAGCGGCTGTTCACGCGCTACCTGCTGGCCCACTTCGACGAGCAGGACCACCACGACGGCAACGACGATCCGCTGCTGGCCGAGGTGGCCGCCTCGGCGGTGGTCACCGCCCACAACCACGTGCTGCGGCGCTGGCTGCGGGCCGGCGGGCAGGGGGACGTGGAGGCGCAGCTGGACCACGCCTTCTCGATCGTCCGCAAGACCTTCGGCTCCGGGATCGGCGCGGGCCGCACGGCCGTCGCGGGCGCCCCGGACCCGGCTCCGCAGGCGGCCGTCCGCACCGAGGGCGAGGTGCTGGTCGCGGTGGCCCGGACCGACGCTCCGCTCGACGAGGTCATGAGGACCATCGAAGAGGCACTCAGGAACAAGTAGTCACGCTCGTCACAGTGGCCGCTCCCGATTCGGGGGCGGCCACTTTCGTTTGTCCGGGTTGCCCCTACTCGCCGGTAACTCTGATCGATCATCGCTCATCTGCGCAGGTCAATAGGCAAATGAGAGAAAGTTTTGGCACGCGGTGCCTTGCTGAGTGACACGGGGTGCCATACGTTGAATCTCGTCCGGATGTCCCCGCGGCCCACGCCCACTCGGCACGGAACGCGCCCCGGATGCCTGCGTCACCAGGCCCCGCGCACCTCACCACGGGTGCGCCAGCACCACCGCTCCGCCGGACCGACGGCACTCGCAGCACCCCCACCCGCTCCCACGCACGCAACGCGTATCCCTCAGCGCACCCTCATCAGCGCTCAGCCGGAGGCAATACCGTGAAGGACATCCTGGACGCGATCCAGTCGCAGGCCGCTACGGCCGCCGACTTCGCGGCCCTGCCGCTCCCCGACTCGTACCGCGCGATCACCGTGCACAAGGACGAGGCGGAGATGTTCGCCGGGCTCACCACCCGCGAGAAGGACCCCCGCAAGTCCCTGCACCTCGACCAGGTCCCGGTCCCCGAACTCGGGCCGGGCGAGGCCCTGGTCGCCGTCATGGCCTCCTCGGTCAACTACAACTCCGTGTGGACCTCGATCTTCGAGCCGGTGTCCACCTTCAGCTTCCTGGAGCGCTACGGGCGCCTCTCGGAGCTCACCAAGCGCCACGACCTCCCGTACCACGTCATCGGCTCCGACCTCGCGGGCGTCGTGCTGCGCACCGGTCCCGGCGTCAACGCCTGGAAGCCGGGCGACGAGGTCGTCGCGCACTGCCTCTCGGTCGAGCTGGAGTCCTCGGACGGCCACAACGACACGATGCTCGACCCCGAGCAGCGCATCTGGGGCTTCGAGACCAACTTCGGCGGCCTCGCCGAGATCGCCCTGGTCAAGTCGAACCAGCTGATGCCCAAGCCGGACCACCTCAGCTGGGAGGAGGCCGCGTCCCCGGGCCTGGTCAACTCGACCGCGTACCGCCAGCTGGTCTCCCGCAACGGCGCCGGGATGAAGCAGGG
>NZ_JBVIKC010000055.1:0-54922 GCF_055581065.1 Streptomyces sp. NPDC031479 | reverse complement strand
TTTCCCTGGTCCCCCCCAAATAGAAAAAAGAAAAACAAAATGGGGTCTCCCCCCCCCCCCCCCCCCTCTCCCCCCCCCCCCCACCGGAAGGGGTGAAGAGTCGTAACTTTCCCGTACGGTTCGCGTTCGAGCACGCTAGAAAGGGGCCCGCTCCCGTGCGGGCCTACGCGAACATCTCCTGCCGCGCGGACACCTTCTGCCGCGCGGACCGCCGCCGTGCCGCCAGGCCCGGGTCGAGGGCCGGTACGGCGTCCAGCAGCTGCCGGGTATAGGGGTGGGCGGGGCGTTCGTAGACCTCGTCGACCGGGCCCTCCTCGACGATCAGGCCGCCGTGCATGACCGCGACCCGGTCGCTGACCTGCCGGACCACCGCGAGGTCGTGCGCGATGAAGACGAGCGCGATCCCCAGCTCCCGCTGGAGTTCCGCCAGCAGGGCGGTGACCTGTGCCTGGGTGGTGACGTCGAGGGCGGACACCGGTTCGTCGCAGACGATCAGCGTGGGTTGCGGGGCCAGGGCGCGGGCGATGCCGACGCGCTGGCGCTGGCCGCCGCTGAACTCGTGCGGGTAGCGGTCGTAGTGCCCGGCCTCCAGGCCGACGCGGGTCAGGAGTTCCTCCACCCGGGCCCGGATCGCGGCCCCGTCGCGCCGGCCCGCCGCGCGCAGCGGGTCGGCGATGGACTCGCCGACGGAGCGGCGGGGGTTGAGGGAGGACACCGGGTCCTGGAACACCATCTGGGCGCCGGGCGCGATGCCCCGGGTCTCCCGGCCCTCGTGGTGGATCCGGCCGGAGCCGGGTGCCAGCAGCCCGACGAGCATCCGCCCGAGGGTGCTCTTGCCGCTGCCGGACTCCCCCACGATGCCGAGCGTCTCCCCGCGGCGCACCGCGAGCGAGACCCCGTCGGCCCGGTCCGGTCCGCCGACGGCGACGACGCGCCGCTTCCCGCGGCCGAACTCCCGGCGCAGGCCGAAGGCTTCGACGACGGGCCCGTGCGCGTCGGGGACCGGGCGCAGCCGGGGGGCGCGCGGACCGTCGAGCCGCGGGACGGCCGCCAGCAGCTCGCGGGTGTACGGGGCCCCGGGGGCGGACAGCACCCGGCCCACGGGGCCCCGCTCCACGGCGGAGCCGCCGCGCATCACCAGCAGCTCGTCGACGCTCCCGGCCGCCACGCCCACGTCGTGCGTGACCAGCAACAGCCCCAGGCCCCGTTCCTCGCGCAGGCCGTGGAGCAGGTCGAGGATCCGGGCCTGGACGGTGACGTCGAGGGCGGTGGTGGGTTCGTCGGCGATCAGCAGCCGGGGTTCGCACGCCAACGCCATGGCGATCAGGGCCCGTTGGCGCATGCCTCCGCTGAACTCGTGCGGGCGGGAGCGGGCGCGGCGGGCCGCGTCGGGGATGCCGACCCGGTCGAGGACCTCGACGGCGCGGGCGCGGGCTGCGCGCCGGGAGGCGGTGGTGTGGATCCGGTACACCTCGGCGATCTGGTCGCCGACGCAGTGGTACGGGTCGAGGGAGCCGAGCGGGTCCTGGAACACCATCGCCGCGGTGCCCCCGCGCAGGGCGCGCAGTTGCCGTGTCGGGGCGGTGCCCACGTCGGTGCCGCCGACCCGTACGGTGCCGCCGAGCCGGGCGCCCGTACCGCGGTGGAGTCCGAGCAGGGCGGCCGCCACGGTGGACTTGCCGCTGCCGGACTCGCCCACGAGGGCCAGGGCGCGGCCGGGTTCCAGGGTGAAGGACAGCCCGTCCACGGCGCGCAGGTACTCCCCCGGCGCGCCGACGGGGAAGTCCACCACCAGGTCGCGGACGTCCACGAGGGGTTCGGTCATGTCAGGGCCACCCTTCGGTCCGCTACGGCGTACAGCAGGTCGGCGACGGCGCCGGCGATCACGACGGCCGCGCCGATGGCGAGGACGACGCCGACGACCACCGGCAGGTCCACGACCCGCACCCCGTCGATGAGGGTCTTGCCGAGGCCGGGGATGCCGAACAGGGACTCGGTCAGCACCGCGCCGCCGATCATCGTGCCGAAGTCCACCGCGCTGAGGGCGATCACGGGCGCGACGGCCCCGCGCACCGCGTGCCGGGTGACCAGCGCACGCTCCCCCACCCCGTAGGCGCGGAAGGTGCGGATGTGGTCGTCGGCGAGCGTCTCCAGGGTGGAACTGCGGGTGACGCGGGCGTACTTGGCGCTCTCGAAGAAGCCGAGCGTGATCCAGGGCAGCAGCAGGTTCCAGGCCCACTGCTCCGGGTCCTCGCCGAAGGGCACGTAGGTCGGGAAGGGCAGCCACCGCAGGTGGGCGCAGACGGCCATGAGCAGGAGCAGGCCGAGGATGAAGACGGGGGTGCCGGTGGCGGCGAGGGTGATCACGGTCAGCGCGCGTTCGGTGAACCCTCCGCGGCGCAGCGCGGACAGCAGTCCGGTGCCGACGCCGAGGACGAGCCAGATCACCAGTGCGCCCAGCGCCAGGGAGAAGGTGGCGGGCAGGCGTTCCAGGAGCAGCTCGGTGACCTGCCGGTCGTTCTGGTACGAGAACCCGAGGCAGGGCGCGTCGCAGTGCAGGAGGAGTCCGGCACCGCCCGGGTAGTCGCGGCCGGCCACCAGCCCCCGGAGGAAGCGCAGGTACTGGACGACGACGGAGTCGTCGAGCCCGAGCTGCGCGCGCACCTGGGCGATCTGCGCCGGGTTGCACCGCTCCCCGCAGGCGAGGCGGGCGGGGTCGCCGGGGGCGACGTAGAAGAGGGCGTAGACGGCGACGGACAGGGCGAGCAGTACCAGGACCGCCCCGCCGAGCCGGTTGAGCACGAAGCGGGTCACGTCGTGCGTTCCTTTCCGGTGCCGACCCGCAGGCGGGAGGCCTCGCGCGGGTCGAGGGCCGTGCGCAGGGCGTCGCCGAGGACGGTGAAGGCCAGCACGGTGACGAAGAGCAGCCCGGCGGGGAGCAGGACGTAGGCGGGGTCGGCGCGGAACCAGGTCTGGGCACTGGAGAGCATCTGGCCCCAGGAGGGGGTGGGGGGCTTCACGCCGATGCCGAGGAAGGAGAGCGAGGCCTCGACGACGATGTTGCCCGGGACGAGGATCGCGGCGTAGGTGATGACGGGTGCGGCCAGTGAGGGCAGCAGTTCCCGGCGGGCGATCCGCAGGGTGCCGTTGCCGGAGAGCCGGGCGGCTTCGACGAAGTCCAGGCCGCGCAGGGTGAGCGTCTGCGCCCGCACCATGCGGGCGGTGGTGCCCCAGCCGAGCAGGCCGATGGCCAGGACGAGCAGCAGCGGGCGCGGGAAGCCCGGCGGGACGACGGCGGTGAGGGCGACGGCGAGCACCAGCAGGGGCAGGGCGATCATCACGTCGGTGAGCCGGGCGACGAGCGCTCCGGCGACGCGGTGGCCGAGTCCGGCGGCGAGTCCGGCGGCGACGCCGACGAGGACCTGCACGGTGGTGGCGCCGACGGCGACGAGCAGGGAGATCCGGGCCCCGTAGAGCAGCCGGGTGAACAGGTCGCGGCCGCTGCCGGGTTCGACGCCGAGCCAGTGGTCGGCGGAGATCCCGCCGAAGGGGCCGAGGGGTACGCCGCCGCGGGCGGAGTCGACGAGGTCGTCGTGGTAGGCGTTCGGATCCTGGCCGGTGAGCTGGGCGAACAGCGGGGCGGCGAGGGCGAGGAGGACGAGGAGGGCCAGGACCGCGGCGGCGGTGACGGCGGACGGGCGTCCGCGCAGCCGCCGCCGGACCTGGCGGCCGGTGCCCGCGGCCGGGGTGGCGACCCCGGCCGCGGGCACCGGCCCGTTGGTCAGGGTGCTCACTTGACGGCGACCTGGGAGATGTCGAGGACGCCGGTCCAGTCGCTGATCACGACGTTCTTGACGTCCTTGCCGACGAGCCGCTTGTAGACGGGGTGGAAGAGCGGGACGTCCAGGGCCTGCTCGCCGATCTTCTTGTCGAGGGCGCCCCAGCGCTTGCCGGCCGCCGCGAGGTCGGTGAGCTTGGCGATCTCGTCGATCTCGGTGTTCACGGCGGGGTCGTTCAGCTGGGCGTGGTTGTAGTTGGAACCGTTGGTGACGATCTGCCGGCCGTCGAAGATCGGCGCGAGGAAGGGGCCGCCGGAGGGCCAGTCGGCGCCCCAGCGGGAGAGGAAGAAGCCGGGGGTGTTCCTGGCGTCCCAGCGCCGCTCGTTGAAGGCGTTGGTCTCCAGGCCTTCGAGCCTGACGGTGATGCCCGCGGCCGCGAGGGCCTGCTGGACGGCCGTGGCGATCTCCGGGCTGGTCTGGCGGTTCTGGGCGTTGGAGTGGGTGAGGGTGACGGTGAGCCCGTCGGGGAAGCCCGCCTCCTTGAGCAGTTCCCTGGCCTTGGCCGGGTTGCCGGTCCTGCCCGCCGGGAAGTGGTCGTAGGCGCTGTACCCGAAGGCCTCGCGCTCGGGCAGGAAGGTGGTGGCCGGTTCGGCCAGCGCGGAGCCGCCGGCCGCGTTGACGACGCTGGTGCGGTTGACCGCGTAGGAGATGGCCTGGCGGACCTTCGGGTTGTCGAAGGGGGCCACCTTCGGGTTGAAGGCCAGGTAGTTGACGTAGCCGAAGTGGCCGGTGCCGACGCGGGAGGCGAGCTGCTTGTCGTCGCCGATCTGCGCGAGTTCGGCGGGGCCGAGGTTGGTGTCGGTGGTGACGGCGGCGGCGTCGGCTCCGGAGCCGGTGGACAGCCGCTGGTTGACGACGGCCGCGTCGAGGCCGGAGCGGACGTCGATCCGGTCCGGGTAGGCCTTGCGCTCCTCGTCGGTCTTCGGGTCCCAGTTCTCGTTGCGCTCCAGCAGCAGGGTCTCGCCGTCGCCGGTGTTCTTGACGACCTTGTACGGGCCGGAGGAGACCGGGTGCTCCTCGTACTTGACGCCGGTGTCCTTGGCCCTGGGCACGGGGGCGAACTGCGTCTGGGTGGCGAGGAAGGGGAACTCGCCCTCGGGCTTGCGGAGTTTGAAGACGATGGTCTTGGCGTCGGGCACCGCGATGGAGTCGAGGCCCTTTCCGCCGTCCTTGTACGGGCCCTCGTAGGTCTCCCCGCCGACCAGCCAGTCCCGCAGGTAGGGGGCACCGCCCGACAGTTCGGCGGCGAAGGAGCGCTCGATGCCGTACTTGATGTCGGCGGTGGTGATCGGGCTGCCGTCCTCGTACTTCAGCCCGTCCTTGAGGGTGTACGTCCACTCGGTGGCGTCGGCGTTGGGTTTGCCGAGGTCGGTGGCCAGGTCGGGGACGACCTTGGCGCCGGCCGGACCGTCCTCGCGGTTGCGGGTGGTGAGCGTGCGGAACACCAGCGAGGGAACGTTGCCGCCGCCCGAGGTGTAGAGGCGGGCCGGGTCGAAGTCGCTCTGCGGCTCGTTGTTGAGGACGGTCAGGGTGCCGCCCTTCTGCGGGGCGGACCCGGAGGCGCCCGGCCCGCCGCCGGCGGAGGCCTTGTCCGCGGCGTCCTCGGGCCCGCAGGCGGCGGCGCCTCCGGCCAGTGCGAGGCTGACGGCGACCGCGGCCACACGGCGCGATATCTGGGACTGGCGCATGGGAAAAGGGACCTCTCGGCGGGCAGCTGCACGGTGACTGCCGCGGCTGCGGGATGCGTGTACGGGATGCGGAAGCGGCCCGGCGGGAGGCGGCGTTCGGGATCACCGGTGGAATGCGCACCGAGGAGGAGGACGCCGCGCCCGCGGGCAGGAATGCCCGGGCGCGGCGAGACGGTTCGAAAACGGGTCGCGCGCTCAGGCGGGCGTCAGCGACAGGAGATGTCGGCCACGCTGTGCGCGGCCACACCGAGGAGCGCCAGCTCTATGGCGGCGCTCGCGGCGGTGGTGTGGCGGTGCGACATGCGGAGAACAATTACCGATCACCGGACGGGCTGTCAACGCCGATCCGGCCGTCCGGCCGTCGCTCTTCGGTCAACTCCCGGGAAAGACCCAGGGGTTGGGCAGGCAGTGGATGTTGTCGATGTCGAGGGACTTGGTCTGCTGCTGCATGATCGGCGCGAGCGAGCCCGGGGTCTGGCAGCTCACGTGCCCGTGGCCGAGCCGGTGGCCGACCTCGTGGTTGATGAGCATCTGCCGGTACGCGAGCATCTGGTCCGGGCCGTAGGTCGGTGAGCCCTGCGCCCACCGGAAGGCGTTGATCATCACGCGTTCGGTGGCGGCGGAGTCGCAGGAGACGTTGTCCACGGTGGTGTCGAGGCCGGACTTCGCGCACCAGGTGCCGGTGGTCCCGGGGCTGGCCAGGGTGATCACGAAGTCGGCCTCGCCGGCCGGTACCCGCTCGAAGGTCATCGCCCCGCCGTGGCCCCAGCTGCGCGGGTCGTTGAGGGTGCGCTGCACGGCCTCGGCGAACAGCTGCGGGTCCAGGCCCAGCCCCTGCTCGACGTCGACGCGGTAGCGCACCACCTTCCCCTTGCCCGGCGCCTTGGCGAACCCGGGGACGGTGTCGAAGGTGCCCGGACCGGCGAGCTTCGCGTCGATGGGCAGCTGCAGCGCCATCTGCTGTTCGTAGGTCTGCGGCTGGGCGGCGGCGGGCGGGTTGGCCGGGGTGGCGCGGCCGTCGGAGCGGGAGGCGGCGGACTGGCCGCTCAGGGAGCGTTCGGGGGCGTCGTCCCCGGCGGCGTGCGCGTTGCCGGGGGCGGAGTCGCCATCGGCGACCACCTGGCCGGCGACCACGACGGCCAGCACGGTGGTGACGGCCGCCGCGGCCATCCCGGTGTACGTACGGATCCGCGTGCCCCGGCCCGCGACGGGCGGCTCGGCGGCCCCGGAGCCCACCGGGGTCGCGGGCGCTTCGGGCCGGCGCGGACCGGGCACGCGGCGGTGGGAGCCGGTGGAGGTGAAGGGGTCGGGCGCGGGCGGCGGGGGCGCCACCGTGACCCGGGGGAACCCGACGGCGGGGGTGCCGAAGGCCGGGGTGTCAGTGTCGCGCACGGGCGTGTCGCCGGCATGCGCGGGCGGGGTGTGCACGGTGGCCCGGGGGGCGCCGCGCCAGTCGCCGTAGACGCCGGCGGCTTCGGGGGCGGGGTGCGCCCCCCAGGCCCCGCCGGGCTCGCGCTGCTCGGGGTGCCCGCCGGGGCGGGCGCCGGGCGGGGCGGGGCGGGTCGGGTCGGCGTAGCCCCGGTGGCTGACGGTGGCCCGGGTGTCGCGGCGCGCTCCGGGCGCGCCCCGGAACGCCGGCCCGGGTGTGAAGGGCTCCGGCTCCGGCTCCGGCTCCGGCTCCCGGGGCGCCGCCTCCGGCCGCGGACGGGCGGGGGCGGAGTCCTTGCGACTATGTCGTCCCACGGTCCTCAGCCCTTGCTGTCTTCGGTGTTCCGGTCGGTGTCGTGCAGCAGCTCCCGGAAGGCGGCGGCCACCACCTCGGGGTACTCCATCATCGCCACGTGGCCGGCCTCGGGCAGACTCAGCAGCCTCGATCCGCGGAAGGCCGCGGCGGCCCTGCGCGCCATCCGGTACGAGACCAACTGGTCCCGGCCGCCGTAGACCAGCAGCGTCGGCGCGAGCACGCGCCCGGCCTGGCGCCACAGTCCGTGCTGGCCACCGAGGGTGTAGGCGTCGACGATCCCGCGCGAGGAGCGCGTCATCGCCTCCCAGAAGTACGGCAGCTCCATCCGGCGCCGCATCTCCTCGACGGCGCCCCGGAAGCCTTCCTCTGTCACCCGTGAGGGGTCTCCGTAACAGAGGGCCGTCACCCCCAGGGTGCGCTGTTCGGCGCTCAGGCCCCGGGTGAGCCGGACGAGGAGGGGTGCCGCGCCCGGTACGGCGAGCAGGGCGGTGGGCACCGCCGACCACTGCACGCGCAGCTCCGGCAGCGCGGGCGAGACCAGGGTCAGGGTGCGCACGAGGTCGGGCCGGACCGCGGCGACGCGGGTGGAGACGGCGCCGCCGAGGGAGTTGCCGAAGAGGTGGACGGGGCCGCGCCCGGCGGCGTCGAGGTGGCGGATGACCGCGCGGGCGAGCCCGGTGACGGAGTAGTCCCGGTCGGCGGGCGGCGGCGACCAGCCGAAGCCGGGCAGGTCCACGGCCTCGCCGTCGACGCTGCCGGCCAGCCGCTCCATGAGCTCCGACCAGTTCTGTGAGGAACCGCCGAGTCCGTGCACGAAGAGCGCGGGCGGCAGGCCTTCCCGCACCGGTGGCCGGAAACGTACGTTCATCTCCAGGCCCGGCAGCGCGACGGTGCGCAGCTGCTCCCCCTCGGCCACCCGCGCGGCCCCCACCTGGGAGGTCGGCTCGACGGTGGACCGCACACCCGGCAGCTCGGTCGAAGACATGGGCCAATGTTACGAGACGATCACGCCCACCCCCGTGTCATCGCTTGTGTTGGCGGTCACAGGATCGTCTGGCGGCGGACCGGCGATCCTCCTAGGCTCGTAGGGAGGAGGACGAGGGAAGGCGAGGGGAGCGCGATGACAGTCGATCCCGCGGAGCCGGAGACCTTCCGCAAGGAACTCCGGGAAGCACTCAACACCGAGGCTCCGGAGGCGGACACCGCGGAGCAGTACATCGAGATCGAGCCGCAGGAGGACGATTCGCTCACCGACCTGGAGCCCCTGGAGGCCCCGGAGGCGGATGCCGCGGAGCAGGCACGGGTGGTCCCGCTGGACGAGGACGACTACCGCTGACGGGCGCTGACCAGCGTGTCAGGGGTGTGTCCGGGTGGTCCGTACCGCGAGAAAACTCGGCTTGAACCCACCAGATTCGGTTACCGAAAAGTACGATGGCGGCGCGGCGCAGAGCGCACTGTGTTCTTGAAGAAAGTGGGAGGCGGCGTGACAGCCATCGAGCAGACCGAGGCAGCGCGTCCGCGGGGCACGCGACTGCCGCGCCGTGCCCGGCGCAACCAGCTGCTGGGCGCGGCCCAGGAGGTGTTCGTCGCGCAGGGCTACCACGCCGCCGCGATGGACGACATCGCCGAGCGCGCCGGCGTCAGCAAGCCGGTGCTGTACCAGCACTTCCCCGGCAAGCTCGACCTGTACCTGGCGCTGCTGGACCAGCACTGCGAGGCGCTGCTGGTGGCGGTGCGCACGGCACTGGGGTCCACCAGCGACAACAAGCTGCGCGTCGCCGCGACGATGGACGCGTACTTCGCGTACGTCGAGGACGAGGGTGGCGCGTTCCGGCTGGTGTTCGAGTCCGACCTGACGAACGAGCCCGCGGTGCGCGAGCGCGTCGACCGGGTCTCGCTCCAGTGCGCGGAGGCCATCTCGGACGTCATCGCCGAGGACACGGGCCTGTCGAAGGACGAGTCGATGCTGCTGGCCGTGGGCCTGGGCGGCGTTTCGCAGGTGGTGGCCCGGTACTGGCTGTCCAGCGAGAGCCCGGTCCCCCGTGACACCGCGGTGGGGCTGCTGACCTCGCTCGCCTGGCGCGGCATCGCCGGCTTCCCGCTGCACGGCACCGAGGGCTGAGCGGGCGGGTCCGGCGGGCGCCGGCGGCGGGCCCTGACCGGCCGCTGTTCGCTGCGAGCGTGTCCGCCGCGAGCCGATCGTGTCCCCTCACCGGGCTAATGTGGACCGGGTACGGCGCGGCTGATCGCGCGAAACGGACCGTCGGAGGGACATAGCCGTGGAGGTCAAGATCGGCGTGCAGCACGCACCCCGGGAGATCGTGCTGGAGAGCGACCTGAGCGCCGAGGAGCTGGAGAGCATCGTCGCCGCCGCGCTGTCCGGCACGGCGCCGCTGCTGAGCCTGACCGACGTCAAGGGCCGCAAGGTCCTCGTGCCGTCCGACCGCCTGTCGTACGTCGACCTGGGCGAGCCGAGCGTGCGCAAGGTCGGTTTCGGAGCTCTCTGAGGCACCGGGAACTGAGGGGAACGGCCCGGCGGTTGATACCGCCGGGCCGTTTCCGTTTCTTCCGCTTCGGGTAGGACCGCAGTGACCCGGTTTGCCCTGACGTATGGGAGTGACCTGATGCTGCTGTTGGAGGCGATCGGCTCCGGCCTGCTGGGCCTCGCCCTGGCGGGCGCCGCCGTGCGCGTACTCGCGAAGCGGCTTCCGTCCACCAGAACAGTGCTGGTCAGCGGCGTGGCGGGGGCCCTGTTCGGGGCGTACCTCACGCACACGGCGCTGGGTCCGTGGCACAACACCCTGCTCGCGACCTTCCTCGGCGGGCTCGGTGTGTCGGCCGTCGTGCTCTCACTGCTCCTGCGGCCGGCGGCGGGCTCCGGAAGAAGGTCCCGCAGGCCTCCGTTTTCGCTCCCGTCGCGGGGTTGAGCGGCGCTGGAGCCTGACCGGGGCCCCGCACGCGCGCCGGCCCCGGCCGCGGGGGGTTCCGCGGCCGGGGCCGGTGCCGTGTACGGACGGGCGGGGCGGGGGTCAGGCCGCGAGGCCGAGGGCCGCCATCCGCTTGGTGTGCGCCTTGGTGATGCGGGTGAACATCTCGCCGACGGCCGCCAGGTCGAAGCCGGCCGCCATCCCGTCGACGCCGCCGACCAGCATGGTGGAGAGCGCGTCGCGCTCGGCGACCACGCGCTGGGCCTGCGAGAGGGCCTCGCCCATCAGGCGGCGGGCCCACAGCGCGAGCCGGCCGCCGCAGCGCGGGTCGGCCTCGATCGCGGCGCGGACCTTCTCGACGGCGAAGCCGCCGTGGCCGGTGTCGTCGAGGACGCCGACGACCAGGGCGCGGGTGTCGGTGTCGAGGTGGCTGGCGACCTCGCGGTAGAAGTCGCTGGCGATGGAGTCGCCGACGTAGGCCTTGACCAGACCCTCCAGCCAGTCGGAGGGCGCGGTCTGGCGGTGGAAGTCGTCCACGCCCTTGGCGAAGGGCTCCATCGCCGCGGTCGGCTCGGCGTCGATCGCCGAGAGCCGGTCGCGCAGCCGCTCGAAGTGGTGGAATTCGGCGGAGGCCATCTTCGCGAGCTCGGCCTTGTCGCCCAGGGTGGGCGCGAGCTTCGCGTCCTCGGCGAGACGCTCGAAGGCCGCGAGTTCCCCGTACGCCAGCGCGCCGAGCAGGTCCACCACGGCGGCGCGGTACTGGGGCGAAGCCGAGGCGGTCGCCCAGTCCTGGGCGGCGATGCCCTGCGCGCCGTCGGACGCGCCGTCGTCGGCGGGAGATGCGTTTTCTACGGTCGACATGCTCCGCACAATAGCCCGCCGAAAGGCGGCACGAACCACCTGCTCAGTCCACGTAAACGCGCCTACCCGGTGAATTCACCCGACACACCTGCGCGATTCCGGGGTACAGTGGTAATGCGCCTGCCGGAATACTCGGCGGGCCATCCGAATGAGGATGCCCGGTCGGTGGCCCGATCGGCTCCAACCCGACCGCCCTCTGTGCGGTGTGTACGTCCATGCGTACCACCTCCGCACGAGGGGCCCCCTCAGCGGCACGAGCGCTTGAGCGAAGGCTAGTGGTCCCGCGCAGCTTCGTACGACCCGCCCGAACCTGGGTGGGCGCAGTACTGCAAGCCCGGCACGGTACGACCCCCCTCGCCGCCTCGCGCCGCGTCTCACAGAAGAGGCAGCACCCTGACTACGTTCCGAGACCTCGGGATCTTTCCCGAGACGGCCGAGGCCCTTGAGGCCGTCGGCATCGTGTCCCCCTTCCCGATCCAGGAGATGACCCTCCCCGTCGCCCTCTCCGGCACGGACGTCATCGGCCAGGCCAAGACCGGCACCGGCAAGACGCTGGGCTTCGGCCTCCCCCTGCTGGAGCGGGTCGTCGTCCCCGCGGACGTCGAGGCCGGCCGGGCCACGCCCGAGCAGCTGACCGACGCTCCGCAGGCCCTCGTGGTGGTTCCCACCCGCGAGCTGTGCACCCAGGTCACCAACGACCTCCTGACCGCGGGCAAGGTCCGCAACGTCCGCGTCCTCGCCATATACGGCGGCCGCGCGTACGAGCCCCAGGTCGAGGCGCTCAAGAAGGGCGTCGACGTGATCGTCGGCACCCCGGGCCGCCTCCTGGACCTGGCCGGGCAGAAGAAGCTCGACCTCTCCCGCGTCAAGGCCCTCGTCCTCGACGAGGCCGACGAGATGCTCGACCTGGGCTTCCTGCCCGACGTCGAGAAGATCATGGGCTACCTGCCCGCGAAGCGTCAGACGATGCTGTTCTCGGCCACCATGCCGGGCGCCGTCATCGGACTGGCCCGCCGGTACATGACCCAGCCGACGCACATCCGCGCCGTCTCCGAGGACGGCGAGGGCGCGACCGTCGCCAACATCAAGCAGCACGTCTTCCGTGCGCACAACATGGACAAGCCGGAGCTCGTCTCCCGCATCCTGCAGGCCGAGGGCCGCGGCCTGGCCATGATCTTCTGCCGCACCAAGCGCACGGCGGCCGACATCGCCGAGCAGCTGGAGAAGCGCGGCTTCGCCTCCGGCGCCGTCCACGGCGACCTGGGCCAGGGCGCGCGCGAGCAGGCCCTGCGCGCGTTCCGCAACGGCAAGGTCGACGTACTGGTGTGCACCGACGTCGCCGCGCGCGGCATCGACGTCGAGGGCGTGACCCACGTCATCAACTACCAGACGCCCGAGGACGAGAAGACCTTCCTGCACCGCGTGGGCCGCACCGGCCGCGCGGGCAACAAGGGCACCGCCGTCACCCTGGTCGACTGGGACGACATCCCGCGCTGGCAGCTCATCAACAAGGCGCTGGAGCTCGAATTCCACGAGCCCGAGGAGACGTACTCCACGTCGCCGCACCTGTACGAGCAGCTGAACATCCCGGCCGGCACCAAGGGCATCCTGCCGCGCGCCGAGCGCGTGCGGGCCGGCCTGAAGGCCGAGCAGCTCGAAGACCTCGGCGAGACCGGCGGACGCGGTGGCCGTGGCGGCCGCGGCCCCGCCGCCGCCGCGGTGGTCACCGAGGAGCGTCCCGCGCGTACCCGTACGCCGCGGCAGCGCCGCCGCACCCGTGGCGGCGCGGAGCTGGACGAGGCGGCCGTGGCCGTGTCCGCGGTGGCTCCGGCCGCCGAGGCGCCCTCCGCTCCTGCCGCACCCGCCGCCGACGAGCCGCGCCGCCCGCGCCGCCGCCGCACCCGGGCCGCCGTGGCGGCCGAGGCCGCCGTGGTCGAGGCCCCCGTGGCCCAGGCCGTCGTGGTCCAGGCCCCCGTGGTCGAGGCCCCCGTGGTTCCGGCCGTCGTCGAGGTCCCGGCCCCGGCCGTGTCCGAGGAGACGCCGGTCAAGCCGAAGCGCACCCGGACCCGCAAGCCCACCCAGACCCCGGTCGCGCCGCTCGCCACCGCCACCCTCGTGGTGGAGGAGGCGCCGGTGAAGGTGCGTCGTCCCCGCAAGGCCGCCGCTCCCGCCGTGGACGAGCCGGACTTCCAGATGGCCCCGCCGGTGGAGCCCGTCAAGGCCCGCCGCACCCGGGCCCCCCGCAAGGCCGCCGAGGCGCCCGCCGCCGCGGTGACCGAGGAGGCCCCCGCCAAGCCGAAGCGCACCCGGACCCGCAAGGCCGCCGAGGCCGCTCCGGTCGCCGAGGCCGCCGCCGAGGCTCCCGCGAAGCCGAAGCGCACCCGGACCCGCAAGGTCGCGGAGACCGCCCCGGAGGCGTAGGGCTCACACCCGTACGACGGCCCCGGCCCCCTTCCCAGGGGGCCGGGGCCGTCCTCGTACCCGGACGTACGGGCCGGTAACCTCGGGGCCATGAGCAAGCCGCCGCGCCTCACCCTGCCGCCCGCCGCCCGCGCGTACCGCCTGACGACCGCCCGCGGCGAGTTCGCCGTGCACGAGGCCGGTGAGCCCCTGCGCGGCACCGTCCTCCTGCTCCCCGGGTTCACCGGCAGCAAGGAGGACTTCATCGCCCTGCTGGAGCCCCTGGCCGTGGCCGGCTACCGGGTCGTCGCCGTCGACGGGCGCGGCCAGTACCAGAGCCCCGGGCCGCGCGAGGAGTCCGCGTACGGGCTGGAGGAGCTGGGCCGGGACGTGCTGGCGCAGGCCGCGGCGCTCGGCGGTGGGCCGCTGCACCTGGTCGGCCACTCCCTGGGCGGGCTCGTCGCCCGCGCGGCGGTGCTGCGCGACGCCTCCCCCTTCGCCTCCCTCACGCTGATGAGCAGCGGGCCGGGGGCGATCGCCGAGGAGCAGCGGGCGCGCACGAAGCTGCTGGTCGCGGCTCTGGAGGCGATGCGGGAGGACATGCCGGGGGTGTGGGAGGCGATGCGGGCCCACGATCCCGAGGACGCGGTCCCCGATGCCCCTGAGCTGGCGGAGTTCCTGCGCGAGCGCTGGCTGGGCACCGTGCCGGAGCAGCTGATCGGCACGGGGCGGGTGCTGGTCTCGGAGCCGGACCGGGTGGCGGAGCTGGCGGCGGTGCCGCTGCCGAAGCTGGTGCTGTCGGGGACGGTCGACTACGCCTGGCCGGTGCCGCTGATGGACGAGATGGCCGTCCGGCTGGGCGCTTCCCGGGTCCTGGTGGAGGCCGCCGAGCACTCGCCGAACGCCGAGAACCCGCAGGTCACAGCCGATTCTCTAGTGATCTTTTGGCGATCCTTGAGTGCTCGGTAGTTAGCTAAGGAAAAAATTTCCTTAGCGTAGGGAATGTTTCTGGTGCGCCGCCCGTTGAACCCTTCGCAAGGAGAACACCGACGAAGGGAGAAGCCATGCGCTTCGAGATTCTGCGCCTGAACGACGTCGACGGGTCCGCCGTGGACAGCACCGTCGTGGACGCGGCCTCCGTCAACCGGATCGTGCAGCAGGCCGCCGCGGTGGGCCAGCGCATCCTCATCCGACCGGCCGAGACGGCGTCCTCCTGATGCTTCCGAAGACGCCCCCGCACCGAGGACGGTGCGGGGGCGTTCGCATGCGGTCTCAGGCTCCGTGGACGACCTGGAGCACGCCGTTGATGATCTGCTGGACGGCGATGGCCGACAGCATCATGCCCGCGAGGCGGGTGACCAGGACGACGCCGCCGTCCTTGATGATCCGGATGATCACGAGCGAGTAGCGCATGGTCAGCCACAGCACCACGTGCATGGCGATGATCGCGCACCACACGGAGACCTGGCCGGTGAACCCGTCGGCCTTCTGCACGGCCAGGATCACGGACACGATCGCACCGGGACCGGCCAGCAGCGGCATGCCCAGCGGGACGAGGGCGACGTTGACGTCCTTGGTCTGCTTGGGCTCGTCCGTCTTGCCCGTGAGCAGGTCGAGCGCGATGAGCAGGAGCAGCAGACCGCCCGCGATCATCAGCGCCGGGACGGAGACGTGCAGGTAGTCCAGGATCTGCTGGCCGCAGACGCCGAAGACGGCGATGACCCCGAAGGCCACGCAGACGGCCTGCCAGGCCATGCGGCGCTGGACCTTGGCGGCGCGCCCCGAGGTCAGGGCGAGGAAGATCGGCGTGATCCCCGGGGGGTCCATAATCACAAAAAGCGTGAGAAAAAGGGATCCGAAGACGGCGAAATCAAACACAGTGATGCCTTGCAGGTGAGGGGTGTTACGAGAAGAGGGTGTGGGGAGGGGGCCGCGCGCCGCTCAGGCGCGGGCGGCGGATCCGCCGGCGCCCGGAACGGGGAAGGCCCCGGTGGCGCGGCGCGTGATCTCGCCGTAGATCTCGGGGTCGGTCGTGTACTCCCCGAGGCGGCAGGTCTTGCGGCTGCCGTGGTAGTCGCTGGACCCGGTGGTCAGCAGGCCGAGGTCGGCCGCGAGGCCGCGCAGCCGGTCGCGGGTGGCGTCGTCGTGGTCCATGTGGTCCACCTCGATGCCGTCCAGACCGGCGGCCGCGAGGGCGGCGATCGCCGACTCGGGCACGCACTCGCCGCGCTTGACGGCGGCGGGGTGCGCGAAGACGGTGACCCCGCCGGCCGCCTTGACCAGGCGGATGGCGTCGAAGGGGTCGAGCTCGCGCTTCTCGGCGTAGGCGCGGCCGCCGTCGGCGAGCCAGTCCGCGGTGAACGCGTCGGAGACGGTGGGCACCACGCCGAGCTCGACCATGGCGGTGGCTATGTGCGGGCGCCCCACGGAGCCGGCACCGGCGATCCGGGCCACCTGCTCCCAGGTGACGTCCACGCCGAGCGCCCGGAGCTTGCCGACCATGGCCTGCGCGCGGGGGGTGCGGTCGTCGCGCACGAGCTCGCGCTCACGGGAGAGTTCGGGCTCCTGCGGGTCGAAGAGGTACGCGAGCATGTGCATCCCGACCCCGTCGAGACGGCAGGACAACTCGGCGCCGGTCACGAGGGTGAGACCGGGCGGCAGGGCCGCGAGGGCCTCGGCGTATCCCCCGACGGTGTCGTGATCGGTCAGCGCGACGACGTCCAGCCCGGCCGCGGCGGCGTTGGCGACCAGCTCGGCGGGGGTGTCGGTGCCGTCGGAGGCCGTGGAGTGGGTGTGCAGGTCGATGCGCACAGCCGAGCTCCAGGGTTTTGACGGACGGGGACACTCCAGGGTACCCGTGCCCTGGCCGGGCGGTGTCCGGTGGCTCTGGCCGGTCCCGTACCGGGTGCCGGTCCCGTGCCGGGTGCGGGTGGGTGGCCGCTGCGCGGGGCTGTCCCCTACCCGCCCTTCCACCGTTCCCCGGGCTCCGCCCGGACCCTTCGGGGGCTCCGCCCCCGGACCCCCGCGCCTCAAACGCCGGCGGGGCTGGATATGCCCTGCGGGCATCCAGCCCCGCCGGCGTTTGAGGCGCGGGCGCGGAGCGCCGTGTCGGGAACCGCGCCCGGGTCCTTCAGCCGCGCCGGCGTCTGAGGCGGGAACGGTGGAAGGGTGGGTAGGGGACAGGCCCCGCGCAGCGGCCACCGGGCCGCGGACGACAGCCCGGCACCGGCCACGGGCCGCGGCCCCGCCCGGCCAGGGCAGCGGCACGGGGCCGGAGAGGCCCCCCAGGGCCGAGACGCGCGAGCGGCGCGTTCAGGAAAGAATGCGGGGCGTCAGGGCTCCGCACGGCAGGAGTTCGACCTCGGAGCCCGCGTCGCGGAGGTCGGTGAGGACGAGTTCGTCGTACATGAGGAGTCCCGACTGCTCCGGCCAGACGATGGCCCACAGCCACAGCCCCCGCGCCTCGCCCGCGAACACCGCCCGGTCGTCCGGCGCCCCGCTGACGTGCCACAGCGGCGTCGGCCGCCCCGCGGCGACAACCTTGGTGTGCGGCGGGGCGGAGACCTTCATGTACGGGCCCGGGTCGGGGGCGTCGATGCCCGCGAAGCGGGAGCCCAGCCCCACGCCCAGTTCCTCCGCGATCAGCAGCAGCTCGCCGATGCCGCCCAGCGGCCCCGGCCCGGAGCAGGCCACGGCGGTGGCCCGGCCCCCGCTGCGGTCGTCACCGGCGGTCGCGACCCCGGTGAAGAGCCACCCCACGGGCAGTGGCCACGGCATCCAGACGGGCACCTGGGCCCGGTTCACCACCACGCCGAGACCCTCGACGCTCGGTGGGATGACAGGCTGCAGCGGATGGACGGCGCCGTGCACCGCGCACTGCCAGGAGTCGGCGAAAAGACCGGGCGCTCGGACCCGGCCACCGCACTTCGGGCAACTCGGTTCGCCCCTCATAAGAAGCACGCTCCTCCCCGCCCGGCGCGCCGTCAAGACACGATCACCCGTCCGGATGTCATCCGTACCCGCGGGCGCGCCGGTCAGTCCAGTGCGACGGCCGTACGCAGAGGGTCCCGCAGATCGGTGCCGCGCGCGAGCCAGCGCTCCTGGAGGGCCGCCGCGCCGTGCACCCGCTTCCAGGCGGCCTCGTTCGCCGTCATGGGGAGGAGGGGGAGGAAGCGGACGGGGTCCATGGGCTCGTCCAGTTCGAGGTCCTCGACGAGTCCGCCCGGCTCCGCGACGAGGACCGAGCTGAACGCGGCCCCCTCCCACAGCGGTTCGCCCACGTCCAGGGAGGCGCCGGGGGCCACGATCAGCCCCTCCACCATCGGGGAGGCCGCCAGGACCGCGAGCGGGCGCAGGAGTTTGTCGGTCGGGGCCAGGCCCGCCCGTACGGTGAGCACCAGCTCGGCGCGCGGGCCGCGCACCGGGTCGGCGACCACGGCGGTCGGGTCGGTCATCGGGTGTGCGGACATCCCGAGGGTCGCGTACCGGACGAGGTCGCCCTCGGCGAAGCGGAGTACCTCGATGCGATCGGTGCCCAGGAAGGTGACGGCGGCGCGGGCGTCGGGTTCGCCGAACGCGTTGCGCAGCCGGGCCTCGACGAGGGCCAGAATTTCTGCCATGGAGCGAGCATAGAACTCCTATCCCCCGGGTAAAGGGCGGGTCTTGACCATCCGTCGGCTGATAGTGTTGACAGCTGGTCGGGGCCGCACGCAGAAGCGTTGTTTCGGTGCTCCGGCGACAGGACGTCCCTCACGGGGGACCGGCCGGAGGAGGTGGGGCTGCGATGGATCGAAGTCGATCGTGCAGTACCGATCGCTCTTCCGCTTCTGTGCAGGGCGCGTCCCGCCCCTTTTGATCTTCTGATCAGCAGAAGAGCGACGGCAGAACTTCTGTCCTCCGTCCTGTTTCCCTCCGTCCGCCCGGGTCTGCCCGCCCGCGCCCGGAGGGCCTCCCACCCGTACGGTCCGCAGCCGTGCGCGCGAAGGAGCCTGCCATGTCGATGCTGCCCTACCTCCGTGCCGCCGTCCGTCCGGCCCTGCGCCGGTCCACGCCCGTCCAGCCCGGCTACGACGCCACCCGCGACCCCTCCGCCAGCAGTGCGGTGGTCGACTGCGCCGTGTACCGAGACGGCCGGCGCGACCCCCTGGAGCCGGGCCGCGGCTGTCTGACGCCGCGTGAGGCGATGCGCCGGGTCCGCGAGGGCGGCGGTTTCGCCTGGATCGGACTGCACGAGCCCACCGAGGCGGAGTTCGCGGGGATCGCCGCCACCTTCGGCCTGCACCCCCTGGCCGTGGAGGACGCGGTGCACGCGCACCAGCGGCCGAAGCTGGAGCGCTACGACGACACGCTCTTCACCGTCTTCAAGACGATCCACTACGTGGAGCACGCCGAACTCACCGCCACGAGCGAGGTGGTGGAGACCGGCGAGGTCATGTGCTTCACCGGACCCGACTTCGTCATCACCGTCCGGCACGGCGGCCAGGGGTCCCTGCGGAGCCTGCGCCACCGTCTCCAGGACGACCCGGAGCTGCTCTCGCGGGGCCCGTCGGCCGTGCTCCACTCGATCGCCGACCACGTGGTCGACGGCTACATCGCGGTGGCGGCGGCGGTCCAGGACGACATCGACGAGGTGGAGAGCGCGGTCTTCGCCGCCCCCGCCAAGGGCGTCAGCCGGGGCGGCGACGCGGGCCGGATCTACCAGCTCAAGCGCGAGGTGCTGGAGTTCAAGCGGGCGGTCTCCCCGCTGCTGCGGCCGATGGAGCTGCTGAGCGAGAGGCCGATGCGGCTGGTGGACCCGGACATCCAGAAGTACTTCCGCGACGTGGCGGACCACCTCGCGCGGGTCCACGAGCAGGTCATCGGGTTCGACGAGCTGCTGAACTCGATCCTCCAGGCGAACCTGGCGCAGGCCTCCGTCGCCCAGAACGAGGACATGCGCAAGATCACCTCGTGGGCGGCGATCATCGCCGTGCCGACGATGATCTGCGGGGTGTACGGGATGAACTTCGAGCACATGCCGGAGCTGCACTGGCGCTACGGATACCCGATGGTGATGGTCGCGATCGTCGGCAGCTGCTTCGCCATCCACCGGACACTCCGCCGCAACGGCTGGCTGTAGGCACCCCGGGGCGGACCCCCTAACCTGTGCGCATGACTCTCAGCGCACTCGACCTGGCCCTCGTCGAGGAGGCCTCCAAGAAGTCCGGCCTGATCTGGGTCCGCGGCGCGGGCGCCGACCGGGCCCTGTGGCACGCCTGGGTGGACGGCGCGGCGCACGTGCTCGGTGACGGCCCCGGCGAGCAGCCCTTCCCGGGTCTCACCGACGGCGCCGCCGCCGAGGTGACGGTGCGCAGCAAGGACAAGGGCGGCCGGCTCGTCGCCTGGACGGCGGCCGTACGGGAGCTCGTACCCGGCAGCACGTCGTGGGAGGCCGCCGTCGCCGAGCTGAAGGGCAAGCGGCTGAACGCGCCCGACTCGGAGCGGATGACCGAGCGCTGGGCCCGCGAGTGCCGGCTGCTGCGCCTGGAGCCCGTGGCCGTCGCCGACGGGCTGCCCGACGGGTCGCTGGCCGCGGCTCCGCTGCCCTCCCCGGCGGTCACGCGCAGGCCCGTCCCGGCGGGGCTGCCGAAGCTGCTGCTGAAGCGGAAGAAGGCCAAGCGCTGAAGCGGGCCCGGTACTGAGGGCGGGCCCGGTACCGAGAGCGGGCTCAGCCGGAGCCCGGGTCGGAGCCCTGGCCCGAGCCCTGGCTCTTCGTAGGGGACGGGGCGCCGCCGGTGCCGCTCGCGGTTCCCGAGCCCGAGCCGGTCCCCGAGCCGGTGCCCTTGCCCGTACCGGTTCCCGTGTCCTTGCCGTCCTTGGTGGTCGGCAGCTGCGAGCCGTAGTCCACGGTCTGGTCCTGCGTGGGCGCCTCCAGCGGGAAGGGCTTGCCCCATTCGGAGAGCTCCACCCGGCCCGCGCCGCCCGCGCGTTCCATCAGCAGCGGGTACGGGGTCCCCTCCAGGGACACCGTCAGCTTGCCGCTCTTGCCCGCGTCCGCCGAGATCGGCACCGCGCGGGTCTGCCCGACCGTGGTGTAGGCGCCCTTGGTGAGCTTGCCCTGCAGACCGAGCAGACCGTCCAGCAGCACGTGCATGTCGGTGAACCCGCGGAACTGCTTGTACGAGGGGTCGTTCTCGGGCACCTTGACGTACTTGTCGCCGAGCTTGCCCGCCGAGTCCGACTTCCCCCAGAAGGCCGCGCCGGCCTTCAGGTAGAGCTGCTCGCCGACCCGCAGCAGCTGGAAGGTGTCGTTCTTGGACTTCACCTCGCCGGAGCCGCCGTCGGCCTTCAGCCGCATGTCCACGGTGAAGGTCTTGCCCCCGGTGACCAGGCTCCCGGAGAGGTGCACCGAGGCCGCGGCGGTGGCGGCCGCCTTCGACTGGCCCTCGATCTTGTCCGCGCCGAGCTTGCCGATCCCGTTCGTGCCCTTGTCGGGGTCCTCCGCCTTGCCGCCGCAGCCCGTCGCGGTGACGGCGAGACCCGCGCACAGGGCACCGGCGAAGGCGGCCCGGCGCAGTCGTGCGGCGGGGGTGTAGGGGGTCACTGGCAGGTGCCTCTCCTCGGGGGTCTGCGGGCAGCAGGCAGCGTACCCGCCGCCGGGCGCACCCCCACGGGACCCCCGGGCGGACGGCCCCACCAGGACGCCTTCCTGCGGCACGGGCTAGCCTGAGGCACGGCAGGACCGGTGATGGACGCTCTAGGAGGCGCTCGGATGGCTGCAGGCGCCCCGCGGATCTTCGTCTCGCATCTCTCGGGTGTGCCCGTCTTCGATCCCAACGGCGACCAGGTGGGCCGCGTCCGCGACCTCGTCGCGATGCTGCGCGTGGGCGGCAGGCCGCCCCGGCTGCTGGGACTGGTGGTCGAGGTCGTCAGCCGCCGCCGGATCTTCCTGCCCATGACCCGGGTGACCGGCGTGGAGTCCGGACAGGTCATCACCACCGGCGTGATCAACATGCGGCGCTTCGAACAGCGCCCGACCGAGCGGCTGGTCCTCGGCGAACTGCTGGACCGCCGGGTGACGCTCGTGGCCACCGGCGAGGAGGCCACCGTCCTGGACGTGGCCATCCAGCAGCTCCCGGCCCGCCGCGACTGGGAGATCGACCGGATCTTCGTGCGCAAGGGCAAGGGGGGCGCGCTGCGCCGCCGCGGTGAGGCCCTCACCGTCGAGTGGTCGGCGGTGACCGGCTTCTCGCTGGAGGAGCACGGGCAGGGCGCCGAGAGCCTGGTCGCCACCTTCGAGCAGATGCGCCCCGCCGACCTGGCGAACGTCCTGCACCACCTGACGCCGAAGCGGCGCGCCGAGGTGGCCAACGCCCTCGACGACGACCGCCTCGCCGACGTCCTGGAGGAGCTCCCCGAGGACGACCAGGTGGAGATCCTCGGCAAGCTGAAGGAGGAGCGCGCCGCCGACGTCCTGGAGGCCATGGACCCGGACGACGCCGCCGACCTGCTCTCCGAGCTGCCGGAGGAGGAGAAGGAGCGGCTGCTGACCCTGATGCAGCCCGACGACGCGGCCGACGTGCGGCGCCTGCTGTCGTACGAGGAGAACACCGCGGGCGGTCTGATGACGACCGAGCCGATCGTGCTGCGGCCGGACGCCACGGTCGCCGACGCGCTGGCCCGCGTGCGCCAGTCGGACCTGTCGCCGGCGCTGGCGGCGCAGGTGTACGTCTGCCGTCCGCCGGACGAGACGCCCACGGGCAAGTACCTGGGGACGGTGCACTTCCAGCGGCTGCTGCGGGACCCTCCGTTCACCCTGGTCAGCTCGATCGTGGACACCGACCTGCCGCCGCTGCGGCCGGACGCCTCGCTGCCCGCCGTGACGAGCTACCTGGCCGCGTACAACATGGTCGCGGCGCCCGTCGTGGACGAGAGCGGCTCGCTGCTGGGCGCCGTCACGGTCGACGACGTGCTGGACCACCTGCTGCCGGACGACTGGCGGGAGACGGACTTCCACTCCGAGGAGGCCGTGCGTGGCCACTGAGCGGGGCCGCGGGGACGCGGCGCGCGAACGGCGCCGGGAGCGGCGCGAGCATGCCCGGGACGGGCTCTCGGACCGGCTGGAGGAGGCGGCGGAGCGGCTGCGCAACGAGCGGCCGGAACGTTCCTCCGAGCGGGCGAAGGCCAGCGTCGCCCTGGGCGCGAGCGCTCTGGCGCGTCCGCGCGTACGGCTGGACCAGCCGCGCCCGGCGCGCCGCAGGCTGCTGCCCGAGTACGACCCGGAGGCCTTCGGGCGGCTGTCGGAGCGGGTGGCGAGGTTCCTCGGCACGGGCCGGTTCATCGTCTATATGACGCTGGTCATCATCGTGTGGGTGCTGTGGAACATCTTCGCGCCCGCGCACCTGCGGTTCGACGAGTACCCGTTCATCTTCCTGACGCTGATGCTGTCCCTCCAGGCCTCCTACGCCGCCCCGCTGATCCTGCTCGCGCAGAACCGGCAGGACGACCGGGACCGGGTCAACCTGGAGCAGGACCGCAAGCAGAACGAGCGGTCCATCGCGGACACCGAGTACCTGACCCGCGAGATCGCGGCGCTGCGCATGGGCCTGGGCGAGGTCGCCACGCGCGACTGGATCAGGTCCGAGTTCCAGGACCTGATCAAGGAGATGGACGAGCGGCGGCTGTTCACCGGCGAAAGTGACGAAGGCGACCGCTGACGGCCTTTCCTGAGCCGTGCTACCGAGCCGTACCATCGGGGCATGGCTACCGACACAAGCTCCGCCGCCGACGCCGCCGCGCCCGAGCAGGACGCGATCCTGGACGCGCTGTCGACGGTGAACGACCCCGAGATCCACCGTCCGATCACCGAGCTCGGCATGGTGAAATCGGTGGAGATCGGCGAGGGCGGCGCCGTCGCCGTCACGGTCTACCTGACGGTGTCGGGCTGCCCCATGCGCGAGACGATCACCAAGAACGTCACCGAGGCCGTCGAGAAGGTCGCGGGCGTCAGCTCCGTCGCCGTCACCCTCGACGTGATGAGCGACGAGCAGCGCAAGGACCTGGCGGCCACGCTGCGCGGCGGCACCGCCGAGCGCGAGGTCCCCTTCGCCAAGCCCGGCTCCCTGACCCGCGTCTACGCGGTCGCGTCCGGCAAGGGCGGTGTCGGCAAGTCCTCCGTCACCGTCAACCTCGCCGCGGCGATGGCCGCCGACGGCCTGAAGGTCGGCGTGGTCGACGCGGACATCTACGGCCACAGCGTGCCGCGCATGCTCGGCGTCGAGGGCCGTCCCACCCAGGTCGAGAACATGATCATGCCGCCGTCCGCGAACGGCGTGAAGGTCATCTCGATCGGCATGTTCACCCCGGGCAACGCCCCGGTCGTGTGGCGCGGGCCGATGCTGCACCGCGCGCTCCAGCAGTTCCTCGCCGACGTCTTCTGGGGCGACCTGGACGTCCTGCTGCTCGACCTGCCGCCGGGCACCGGCGACATCGCGATCTCCGTCGCCCAGCTGGTGCCGAACGCCGAGATCCTCGTCGTGACCACCCCGCAGCAGGCGGCGGCCGAGGTCGCGGAGCGGGCCGGCTCGATCGCCGTGCAGACCCACCAGAAGATCGTCGGTGTCGTCGAGAACATGTCGGGCCTGCCCTGCCCGCACTGCGACGAGATGGTCGACGTCTTCGGCTCCGGCGGCGGCCAGAAGGTCGCCGACGGGCTCACCAAGACGGTCGGCGCGTCCGTGCCGGTCCTCGGCACCATCCCGATCGACGTACGGCTGCGCGAGGGCGGCGACGACGGCAAGCCCGTGGTCCTGTCCGACCCGGACTCCCCGGCGGGCGCCGCGCTGCGCGCGATCGCGGGCAAGCTGGGCGGCCGCGCCCGCGGCCTGTCGGGCATGTCGCTGGGGATCACCCCGCGCAACAAGTTCTGACCCCGCAGACGGCCCGCCAAGGGGCCGCGCACGACGAAGGGCACCGCCGGACGGCGGTGCCCTTCGTCGTGCCCTTCGTCGTGCGGTGCGTCCGCCGCGCCGTCTACTCGTACGCGGCCAGGTCGCCGATCGCCGAGAAACCGAGCCCGTACGCGCTCATCCCGCGTCCGTACGCGCCCAGGTGGACCCCGCTCCCGGTGGAGCCGGCCAGCACCCAGCCGAACTCCGACTCGCGGTAGTGGAAGGGCGTCGGCTGCCCGTCCACGGGCAGCGAGAGCGTCGACCAGTCCGGCCCCGCGAGGTCGTCGGCGAGGATCCACGCCGCCTCGGTCTGCTGGTCGAGCCAGTCGTCGCGCAGGGTGTGGTCCATCTGCTGCGGCCAGCTGTAGGCCAGCAGGCCGGAGCCGGCCAGCCAGGCCGCGGAGGAGACCGAGGTGGCCTCCAGGACGCCGGTGCCGTCGCCGCTGCGGCGCAGCGGGTTGCTGGCCACGGTGACCACCACCGCGAACCGCTCCTTCTCGCCGGTGGCGATCTCACCCCGGGCGGACGGCTCGTCGCCGTGGCCGGTCGATCCGTGCTCCACGGTGCCGTCCGCACCGGTGCCGACCTGCATGAGCCAGCGGGGGCCGGTGAAGGCGTCGTCCAGCCCGTACCAGGGGAAGTCGGCCTTCAGGTAGCCGGCGGCCGCCCGGCGGGCCGCCGGGACCGGCACGCCGGGCTCCGGTGGCTGCCCCGGGGTCGCTTCTTCGGTCTGCGGGGGCGCGGCGGGGGCTTCTGCGGGCTGCACGCCCACCCGGCTGCTGCTGCGCGTCGTCTCCATCTGGGCGGCCTCTCGTTCCGTGGGGTCCGGAACGGCCCTCCCCCTCGCTGCGCTGGGGGGACCCCCTCCCTCGGGCGTCTTCGGTCCGGACAGATGGAGGATAGCCATCCGGCCCCGGATCGACGGGCAGGCCGGGGCTCAGGTGGCGTCGGCGTCGAAGGGGGTGCGTGCCTCGGGGGCCGGGGCGGAAGGCTTCTTCAGCAGGTCGGGACCGGTGCCGACGGCGGGCGTGGCGGGGGCGGCCGGGGCGGCGGCCGCCTCCTTGCTGTTGACCGCGTCGGTGACGTCGTTGAGCTCCTTGCGCAGGTCGAAACTGCTGCGGATCTCCTTGAGGTCCTCGTTCTCGGTCAGCTGCTTGCGGATGAAGGTCTTCGGGTTCAGGTCCTCGAACTCGAAGTCCTTGAACTCCGGCCCCAGCTCCGAGCGGATGTCCTGCTTGGCGCTGTCGGAGAACGAGCGGAGCTTGCGGATCATGCCGGAGACGTCCTGGATCACCTTCGGCAGCTTGTCCGGGCCGAAGATGAGGATGGCGAGCACCACGATCGTGACCAGTTCGAGTGCGCCTATGTCGTTGAACACCTTGCCGCTCCTCGGCTCTCTCCACATCGGGCCCGGACAACGGTACCCGGCCTTCCTTGCGGGTCCCTACGTCGGTGCGGCCCTCTTCCCGGATTCACCCGGGCGTCATGCGGTATTCGTGTCAGGAACCGCTCGCCGAGCCGAGCTGCACTTCCAGCGTGCGCTCCGTGCCGTCGCGCAGCACGGTCAGGGTGAGGCGGTCCCCGGGGCGGTGGGCCCTGATCTTGATGATCAGCTCGTCCCCGCCGTGCACGCGGACCCCGTCGACCTTGGTGATCACGTCTGCGGCCTTGATCCCGGCGCGGGCTCCCGGGCCGTCGGCGACCACCGACGGCTTCCCGGCCTCGCCCTTGGAGTCCACACGCGCTCCGTCCCCCCTGTAGTGCATGTCCAGGGTGACGCCGATGACGGGGTGGGTGGCGCGGCCGGTGCGGATGAGCTCCTCGGCGACCCGCTTCCCCTGGTTGACGGGGATGGCGAAGCCGAGGCCGATGCTGCCGCTCTGGCGGGTGCTGTCGCCGTCTTCGCCCTTGTCGGCGCCGCGGATCGCGCTGTTGATGCCGATGACGCGGGCGCGGGAGTCCAGGAGCGGGCCGCCGGAGTTGCCGGGGTTGATGGGGGCGTCGGTCTGGAGGGCGTCGACGTAGCTGATGTCGCTGCCGTCGCCCTTGTCGCCGCCCGCGGTGATGGGGCGTCCGGTGGCGCTGATGATGCCCGCCGTGACGGTGTTGGAGAGGTCGAAGGGGGCCCCGATGGCCACGACCGGGTCCCCGACCCGGACGTTCTCCGAGTTGCCCAGGGCCAGCGGGCGCAGGCCGCGCACGCCGGTCACCTTGACGACCGCCAGGTCGTAGCCGCCGTCTCGGCCGACCAGCTCGGCGGCGACGCTCTCGCCGGTGCTGAAGGTGACCGTTATGTTCTTGGCGTCGGCGACGACGTGGTTGTTCGTCAGGATGTGGCCCTGCTCGTCCAGGACGAAACCGGTCCCGGTGCCGCCCCCGCCGCTGCCGCTGACGTGCAGGGTGACCACGCCGGGCAGGGCCGTGGCCGCGATGCCCGCCACGCTCTCCGGGGCCCGGTCCTTGTGGTCGACGGCGGACTGCGGGAGCTCCAGGCGGGTGCCGGTGCGCCGCTCGGCGAGGATGCCGAGGTAGCCGCCGACGCCCCCGGCGAGGAGGGCGATCACCGCGCCGAAGACCACCAGCCGCAGGATCCCGGGGGCACGGCGCGCCTGCCCGTGGTCCACCACCTGGAGGGGCCGGTCGGCCCAGGGGTCGTAGCGCGGTGCGGGGTCGGCGTCCGGCTCCCCGGGCCCGGGGAGCGTCGCGAAGTCCGCCTCGGATGACGGTGCCTGCGGGGCGGGGCCGTCCACCGGAGCGGACGGCGCCGGGTCGGCGGGCCGGCTCCACCAGGACGGAACCGGACCGCTCCGCTGACTGTCGCGACTGTCGGACATGAACGCTCCCCGCGGGCCTGGCGCACCGCACGGCGGCGCATCTGCCGGAGATTCAACCAGGTGCCGCGCGCCGGCGGAGCCCCGGCTCCCGCCGGGGCTCCGCCGCGACCGCTCAGCGGGCGAGCGAGGCCGGGACGGCGGTCGCCGGGACCGCGGTCGCCGGGGCGCTGGGAGTCGGCGTGGGGAACTGTCCGGCCGGGCCCGGGCGGGGGACGCCGCCGGGGCTGGGCAGCCGGTCGCGCACGAAGGCGTCGGTCAGCGGGACCGACGGGCCGGGGCGGGTGGCGGGGGCGTCGCCCCGCACGTTCGGCTCGACCGAGTCCAGCGGCAGCGACCCCCCGAGCGCGATCGCGGCCAGCGACACGGCTCCCGCCGCGACGAAGGCGAAGCGGCGCCGGGGACGGCCGACCTCGTGGATGCGGAAACCCTCGCGCGGGGCGGCCGGGGCGGCGTACCCGAACGAGGCGAAGGGATCGGCACCCGGCGAACCGGCGCCCAGCGGACCACCCGGGCCACCGCCCGGCGGCCCGGCGGCCCCGTCGGGATCTCCGCCCGGCAGGCCCTGCAGGCGCGCCAGCAGTCCGGCGGACAGGGGCGGCGGGGCGCTCTCCACGAACAGGGTCTTCAGCCGGCGCTGCGCGTCGGCCTCGGCCTTGCACTTGGCGCAGGTCGCCAGGTGCGCCAGCACCCGCTCGCGCGCATCGTGCTTCAACTCCCCGTCCACCAGGGCGGCGAGCCGGTCGCCCAGGTGCTGCTCGGCGGGGGACGGACTGACTCCGCTCACTCGGCTCCGCCCTCTCCCCCGGCGCCCGGGGCGCCCACCGCGACGCCCGCCAGGGCCCGCTGCTCGGCACGGGCCTCGGGAGACCGGTGCTTGAGCGCCTTGCGCAGGTGCGAACGGCCGCGGTGGATGCGGCTGCGGACGGTACCGAGCTTCACGCCGAGGGTGGCGGCGATCTCCTCGTACGACAGGCCCTCGATGTCACACAGGACCACGGCCGCCCGGAACTCCGGGGCGAGGGTGTCCAGCGCCTGCTGCACGTCCGCGTCGAAGTGGGTGTCGTGGAGCACCTGCTGCGGGGACGGCTCCCTGCTCGGGAGCCGCTCGGCGGCGTCGTCGCCGAGGGCGTCGAAGCGGATCCGCTGCTTGCGGCGCACCATGTCCAGGAAGAGGTTCGTGGTGATGCGGTGCAGCCAGCCCTCGAAGGTGCCGGGCGTGTACGTGGACAGCGAGCGGAAGACGCGGACGAAGACCTCCTGCGTCAGGTCCTCCGCGTCGTGCTGGTTGCCGGTGAGGCGGTAGGCGAGGCGGTAGACCCGCGCGCTGTGCGTGCTGACGATCTCCTCCCACGTGGGAGGGGTCCACGCCTGGGAGCCCGCATCGGCGGCAAAGGTTGCGGTGGTGGCGGTGTGGAAGCGGTCAGCAATGTCGGTCACGGATTTCGGCTCACCCGCCGACCAGAAGAGACGTCTCAGTACGCCTCCACGATCCACAGGCGCAGCCGCACCTCCCCTATCGGCTCTGGTGGTGTCCAGTGGAGCCCCTACCATAGCCACCCCTCCCGTCAGCTCTGGATAAGCATTTTTGCAGTAACTTTGCACGGGTCCTGGGTCCCGGGCCGCCGATCTGCCCGCTGCCGTCCCCTCTATCCCGCCTCTGCTACTCCCAACGCCCGGTCCCATCTGCGGGTTCCCGACGCCAGCGGATACAGTCACCGTTGCGCCAACTATGGGGACAGGAGAGGGTCATTAGCGGCAACCGGCAGACGAGCTGGGCGTTCGCCGACGCGTTTGTCGCCGAGGACGACGCTCTGCGATGGGCCCGCGACCGGTCCAGGGAAGCGGGCCTGCGGTCCGTCTCCCCCGGGACCGGGGCCGCGCTGCGCCTGCTGGCCGCCACCGCGGACGCCAAGGCGGTCGCCGAGATCGGCACCGGCACCGGTGTCTCCGGCATCCACCTGCTCCACGGGATGCGCCCCGACGGGGTCCTGACC
Organism: Streptomyces sp. NPDC031479; assembly: GCF_055581065.1. Classification (NCBI taxonomy): domain Bacteria; kingdom Bacillati; phylum Actinomycetota; class Actinomycetes; order Kitasatosporales; family Streptomycetaceae; genus Streptomyces; species Streptomyces sp. NPDC031479. The sequence goes on along the minus strand of NZ_JBVIKC010000055.1, from coordinate 25,707 downwards.
ACGGTGGATCCCGAGCCGGACCGGCAGGCCTTCGCCCGCCAGGCCTTCCGCGCCGCCGGCTTCGCGGGCAACCGCGCCCGGTTCATCCCGGGCCGCGCGCTCGACGTGCTGCCCAGGCTCGCCGACGGCGGCTACGACCTGGTCTTCTGCGACGGGGACCCCTCCGAGTCCCTCGACTACCTCGCGGAATCGTTGCGTCTGCTCCGCCCCGGCGGCCTGGTCTGCTTCGAGGGCGTCTTCTCCGACGGCCGTACGGTCGACTCCGCCGCCCAGCCGGTGGAGGTCATCCGGGTGCGCGAGCTGCTGCGCAGCGTCCGGGAGAGCCCGGCCCTGGAGGCGGCGCTCCTTCCGGTCGGCGACGGCCTCCTCTGCGCGGTCCGCCGCTGACCTTCGCCCCGGCACCACCGGCGGGCCCGCTCCGGGACGCCCCGCCCGCACCGCGGGCCGGCGGGGTCCGGCGCGTCGAAGGGCTCGTCGAGGGACGCGTCGAGGGGCCCGTCGGAGAAGGCCGGACGCAACACCGCCCCGGTCGCGCGGAGCGGCCGGGGCGGTGCAGAGATCAGATGGTGCCGACGCTTCAGCCGACGACCTTCTTCAGGGCGTCACCCAGGGCGTCCGCTTCGTCGGGAGTCAGCTCGACGACGAGCCGACCGCCGCCCTCAAGCGGTACGCGCATGACGATGCCCCGCCCCTCCTTGGTGACCTCGAGCGGGCCGTCGCCCGTCCGCGGCTTCATGGCCGCCATGCTCGTTCCCCTTCCTGAAACCAGCTCATCGTCAGCCGACGGCCCCGTTCAGGCGCCTAGTACCCGGCATCGAACACATTGCTTCCCAGCCATTATCCCGCATGTCAGGACCCGATGACCAACATCGGTCGGGAACGCTTGCGCAACGCGCTCGACCAAAACCACTCATTTCGGGGATCCGCCTGCGATACTTCGCCGCTGCTCCCGGCGGACGGGCTCCGCTTTGTTTGACGCACATCACATGCCCGCCCCCGGCCGCGTCCGCCATGCTGACCCTTGGACCGGCCGGTACCGGCCGGTAGCCAAGCCCGCGACGAAGGGGGACCCCCGCCATGGCCGACAGCGTGCTCTACGAAGTGACCGACGGACTAGCGACCGTCACGATCAACCGGCCCGACGCGATGAACGCCATGAACACGGAGACGAAGGTCGCCCTGCGCGACGCGCTCCGGGCGGCCGGCTCCGACACCGCGGTACGGGCGGTCCTGCTGACCGCCGCCGGGACCCGGGCCTTCTGCGTGGGCCAGGACCTCAAGGAGCACATCGGCAACCTCGCGGCGGACCGCGAGCACGGCTCCTCCCTGACGATGAGCACCGTCGCCGAGCACTACAACCCGATCGTGCGGGCCATCACCGAGATGCCCAAGCCGGTGGTGGCGGGCGTGAACGGGGTCGCGGCCGGGGCCGGCTTCGGCTTCGCGCTGGCGGCGGACTTCCGCGTCGTCGCGGACACGGCCTCCTTCAACACCTCCTTCGCCGGGGTGGCCCTGACCGCCGACTCCGGGGTCTCCTGGACCCTCCCCCGCCTGATCGGCGCCTCCCGCGCCTCCGATCTGCTCCTGTTCCCCCGCTCGGTGAAGGCGCAGGAGGCGCTCGAGCTGGGCATCGCGAACCGGCTCGTCCCGGCGGAGTCCCTCCACGCGGAGGCGGAGGCCGTCGCCCGTGCCCTCGCCGCGGGCCCCACGGTGGCCTACGCGGCCCTGAAGGAGTCCCTGGCGTACGGGGCCGCCGTCTCGCTCCCCGAGGCCCTGGAGCGCGAGGACGCGCTCCAGACCCGCGCGGGTGCCTCCGAGGACCACTCCATCGCCGTCCAGGCCTTCCTCGCCAAGCAGCCGCCGCGGTACCTGGGCCGCTGACCGCCGGCCCCACGGCGGCGGCCGGCTACGCCCCGCGGGAGACGCAGCCCGCGAGGTGGTCGTCGACCAGGCCGCACGCCTGCATCAGCGCGTAGGCGGTGGTCGGTCCGACGAACCGGATGCCCGCCTTCTTGAGCGCCTTGGCCAGGGCCGTGGACTCGGGGGTCACCGCCGGCACGTCGGCGGTGCTCTCCGGGGCCGGGCCCGGCTTCTCCGGGGCGTGGGACCAGATCAGCGCGTCCAGCTCCCCCGGCCGCCACCCGGCCAGGACCTTGGCGTTGGCGAGGGTGGCCTCGATCTTGGCCCGGTTGCGGATGATGCCCTCGTCGGCGAGGAGCCGTTCGGCGTCCCGGGGCCCGAAGCGGGCGACCGCCGCGATCTCGAAGTCCGCGAAGGCCTTACGGAACCCCTCGCGCCGGCGCAGGATCGTCAGCCAGGACAGCCCGGACTGGAAGGCCTCCAGGCACAGCCGCTCGTAGAGGGCGTCGTCCCCGTGCACCGGCTTGCCCCACTCGGTGTCGTGGTAGGCCACGTAGTCCTCCGTGGACAGCCCCCACGGGCAGCGCAGTCCGCCGTCGGGCCCGGCGACCGGGCCGCCGCCGCTCACCGGTCGTCCTTGGTGAGGTCGATCCGGCCGGCGGGCTCCGGGGCGCCGGCCGGCCCGTGCGGCGCGGCGGCGGCCGTCAGCTCGGCGATCCTGGCGTCCCGCTCGGCCAGCTCGGCCCCGAGCCGGTCCAGTACGTCGTCCACCTCGGCCATCCGGTAGCCGCGCGGTCCGACCGGCAGCCGCAGGGCTTCGATGTCGGCCCGCACCACCGGCCGGCTCTCCGGGAGCCCGTCGGCCACCCGGTCCGGTTCGGCGTCGGGCAGTACGGCTTCCGCGCCTCCGCCGACCACCGCGAGGGTGACCGCGGCCACGACCACGACCAGCGCGATCAGCAAGAACCAGAACACGATCAACTCCCCTGAGAGACTCCGGCCACCAGGTTAAGGTCGCAGACGAGGCGCGAGGGTCGCCGAAGGAGGAAAGAGCAGGATGCTGCGACTGGGCAGGCGCGAGTTCGACCCCCACGAGCCGGTGATCATGGCCATCGTGAACCGGACCCCGGACTCCTTCTACGACCAGGGCGCGACCTTCCGCGACGAGCCCGCGCTGGACCGCGTCGAGCGGGCCGTGGCCGAGGGCGCCGCGATCATCGACATCGGCGGGGTCAAGGCCGGTCCCGGCGAACACGTGGACGCCGCCGAGGAGGCCCGGCGCACGGTCGGCTTCGTCGCGGAGGTGCGCCGCCGCCACCCGGACGTGGTGATCAGCGTGGACACCTGGCGCCACGAGGTCGGCGAGGCCGTGTGCGAGGCCGGGGCGGACGTGCTGAACGACGCGTGGGGCGGGGTGGACCCCAGGCTGGCGGAGGTCGCCGCACGTCACGGGGCGGGCATCGTCTGCACCCACGCGGGCGGGGTCGAGCCGCGGACCCGGCCGCACCGGACCTCGTACGAGGACGTCATGGAGGACATCCTGCGCGTCACGGTCGGGCTCGCGGAGCGGGCGGCGGCGCTGGGCGTCCCCCGGGAGTCGATCATGATCGACCCGGGTCACGACTTCGGGAAGAACACCCGGCACTCGCTGGAGGCGACCCGCCGGCTGTCGGAGATGACCGACACCGGCTGGCCGGTGCTGGTCTCCCTGTCGAACAAGGACTTCGTCGGCGAGACCCTCGACAAGCCGGTCAAGGAACGCCTGCTGGGAACGCTGGCCACCACGGCCGTGTCGGCCTGGCTCGGCGCCCGGGTCTACCGCGTCCACGAGGTCGCGGAGACCAAGCAGGTCCTCGACATGGTGGCCTCGATCCAGGGCCACCGCCCGCCGGCCGTCGCCCGCCGCGGCCTGGCCTGAGGAAGGCCCGGCCCGGGGGCCGCCGCGGCCGGGCCGTCCCCGTGCGGTCTCCCGCCCGGGGACGGTTCGGGAGCTACTTCCCGACTTCCTTCGTCACCAGCGCGATCGCCTCGTCCACGTCGTCCGTGACGTGGAAGAGGTAGAGGTCCTTCTCCGAGGCCTTGCCCTGCGCGATGACCGTGTTGCGCAGCCAGTCGATCAGACCGCTCCAGTACTCCGTGCCGAACAGCACGATCGGGAACCGGGTGATCTTCTGGGTCTGCACCAGGGTCAGGGCCTCGAACATCTCGTCCAGCGTGCCGAGACCGCCCGGCAGCACCACGAACCCCTGGCTGTACTTCACGAACATCGTCTTGCGGACGAAGAAGTACCGGAAGTTCAGACCGAGATCGACGTGCTGGTTGAGCCCCTGCTCGAAGGGGAGCTCGATGCCCAGGCCGACGGAGATGCCGTTCGCCTCGCGGGCGCCCTTGTTGGCCGCCTCCATCGCACCGGGGCCGCCGCCGGTGATGACGGCGAAGCCGGCGTCCACGAGCGCGCGCCCGATCCGTACGCCCGCCTCGTACTCCGGCGAGCCCACCGGAGTACGGGCCGACCCGAACACGCTGATCGCGGGCGGCAGCTCGGCGAGCGTGCCGAAGCCCTCGATGAACTCCGACTGGATGCGCAGGACCCGCCAGGGATCGGTGTGCACCCACTCGGAGGGTCCGGCCGAGTCCAGCAGCCGCTGGTCCGTCGTACTGCCCGCCTGGACCTGTCCCCGCCTGCGCAGCACCGGCCCGAGCTGCTGCTCCTCCGGCTTGCGACGGGACGAACCTTCAGGGTTGCCCATGATGTGCTCCCTCCTGCTGATCGTTGGATCAGGTTAGGCGCACGAAGGTGAAGGGAGGTGGAATTCAGGAGGTCAGCCAGGCGCGGAGTCGTTCCTCGCAGTGCAGGATCGCCTTCGTCTCGACGCGTTCGTCGACCTTGTGGGCCAGCAGGGCGTCGCCCGGACCGTAGTTCACCGCCGGGACGCCGAGCGCGCTGAAGCGCGACACGTCCGTCCAGCCGAACTTGGGCATGGCGTGGCCTCCGACGGCCTCCATGAAGGCCGCGGCGGCCGGGTGGGAGAGGCCGGGGAGGGCGCCGGGGGACGAGTCGTCGACGACGAACTCGTCGATCCCGCAGTCTGCGAAGACCTCCCGTACGTGGGCCAGCGCGTCGGCCTCGCTGCGGTCGGGGGCGTAGCGGAAGTTCACCGTCACCGTGCAGCCGTCGGGGATGACGTTGTTGGCGACGCCGCCCTCGATCCGGACCGCGTTGAGGCCCTCGTGGAACTCCAGGCCGTCGATGACCGGCCTGCGGGGCTCGTACGCGGCCAGCTTCGCCAGGATCGGGCCCGCTGCGTGGATGGCGTTGGCGCCCATCCAGCTGCGGGCGGAGTGCGCGCGCTCGCCCTTGGTGCGGAGCAGGACGCGCAGGGTGCCCTGGCAGCCGCCCTCGACCTCGGCGTTGGAGGGCTCCAGCAGGACGGCGAAGTCGCCGGTCAGCCAGTCGGGGTGGGCCGCGGCGACCTTGCCGAGGCCGTTGAGGTCGGCGGCGACCTCTTCCTGGTCGTAGAAGACGAAGGTGAGGTCGCGGTTGGGCTCGGGGACGGTCGCCGCGATCCTCAGCTGCACGGCGACGCCGGACTTCATGTCCGTGGTGCCGCAGCCCCACAGGACGTCGTTCTCGTCCAGGCGGGACGGCACGTTGTCGGCGATCGGCACGGTGTCGAGGTGGCCGGCGAGTACGACGCGCTCGCCGCGGCCGAGGTGCGTACGGGCGACGACGTTGTTGCCGTGGCGGTCGACGGTCAGGTGCGCGAGGCCGCGCAGCGCGTTCTCCACGAGGTCGGCGAGTGCCTTCTCGTCGCCGCTCACGGATGGGATGTCGACGAGCCGGGCGGTCAGCTCGGCAGCGTCCAGGGTGAGGTCCAGCTCGGATTCGGACATGGACCCGACCCTAACGCCCCGGGATGCGCCGGAACGGGGTCCGTCCGGTCACTGGACGCGTCGAACGCCTCAAGTACGGTGGGCCGCGTGTCCGAGACCGATCGCTCCCGTCCCCGCCGCCGCAGGCCGCTCCGCGTGGCCCTGGGTCTGGCCGTCCTGCTCGCGGTGGCCGGGTACTTCGCCGCGCAGCGGTCCTCCACCGGTGGTGGCGCTCCGTACTGCACGGTCACGGCGACCGGGGCGGGCGCAGCCTCCCCGGGCACCGTGCAGACGTACGAGATGACTCCCGAACAGGCCGCCAACGCGGCGACCATAGCCGCCGTCGGGATCTCCAAGGGACTGCCGGACCGGGCGGTGACCATCGCGCTGGCGACCGCGATGCAGGAGTCGGCGCTGCGCAACCTCGACCACGGCGACCGGGACTCGCTGGGCCTGTTCCAGCAGCGGCCCTCGCAGGGCTGGGGCACCCCGCAGCAGATCATGGACCCGGTGTACTCGGCGGGGATCTTCTACGACCGGCTCGCCGAGATCAAGGGGTACACGCGGCTGCCGCTGACGGTGGCCGCGCAGAAGGTGCAGCTCAGCGGCTTCCCGCAGGCCTACGCGAAGCACGAGCCGGACGCCACGGTCCTGACGGCCGCCTTCGGCGAGAGCGGCACGCCGGCCACATTGACCTGCTCGGGCCCGGCCCCGCAGCCGGGCGACCCCGAGAGGGTCCGCGCGGAGCTGACCCGGGCCTTCGGCAAGGAGGCCCTGGGCGGCGCCCACGGCGGCGCCACGGCGGGCCGCACGAGGCCGGGCACGGTCCCGGAGGCCGAGGTCTCCCTGCGGCTGCGGAAGGACGGCGGGCCGGGCGAGGCGCGCCGGGGCCGGGCGATGGCCCACTGGGCGGTGGCCCGTTCGAACGAGCTGGGGATCGCCCGGGTCTCGTACGGCACCTCCCGTTGGACGGCGGGCGACGAAGGGGGCGCCTGGCGCCCGCGGAGCGCGGGCGGGACGGACCCGTACGACCCGGCGCCGGACGAGGTGCGGATCTTCGTGGCCCGCCGGGGCTGACCCGGGGACCGCCCGTACGTACGGGACCTCACCCGTGCGGGGGTGGCCGGCCGGCCGGGCCGGGTGGCCCGGAAGCGGACGGAAGGCCTGGTGGGCGCGCATCCAATGCGTTTGTCGCGGAAGCCGATTAAACGATGCGTTACTGATCCTTTACCCGCCGGGTCCGCAACTCCACCCACCCCGGCAGCGGTTGTACACGGCGTACTCAGCCGCTACCGCTTAGGAGCATCATGTCCCTCCCCCTGACCCGTCGGATCGCCCGCGCCGCGCTTCTCCTCGCAGCCGGAACCGCTCCCGTGGTCGGTGCGGCCGGCGCGGCCAGTGCCGCGGGCCTGGAGTCCGTGCCGCAGCTGGGCGCCCTCACCGCGCCGGACGCCTCCGCCGCCACCGACGCGGCGGGCGCCGTGACCGGGGCCGTCCCCGCCGCCGCCACCGAGGCCGTCCCGGCCGCCGCCCCCGCCGCCGCCGTGGCGGACGGTGCCGGCGGGATGCTGGGCGGGCTGCCGGTGGCCGGGCAGCTGCCGGTCAAGGACCTTCCCGTGAAGGACCTGCCGGTGAAGGACCTGCCGGTCGGCCAGCTGCCGGTGAGCACCCTGCCCGTCGGTCAGCTGCCGCTCGGGGGCTGACCCGTACGGAACGCCGAAGGGGCCGGGAGTGAGCACTCCCGGCCCCTTCGGGCCGTCACGGGGCGGCGGCGCCTCAGCCCAGGCGCTTGACCGCGGCCTCGACCCGCTCGTCGGTGGCGGTGAAGGCCACGCGGACGAAGTTCGCGCCCGCCTCGCCGTAGAAGTCGCCGGGCGCGACCAGGATGCCGAGGCCGGCGAGGTGGGCGACGGTGTCCCAGCAGGGCTCGTCGCGGGTCACCCACAGGTAGAGGCTGGCCTCGCTGTGCTCGACCCGGAAGCCGTGCGCCTCCAGGGCCGTGCGCAGCGCCTCGCGGCGGGCGGCGTAGCGGCCGCGCTGCTCCTCGACGTGGGCGTCGTCGCCGAGCGCCGCGATGACGGCGGCCTGGACGGGGGCGGCGGTCATCATGCCGCCGTGCTTGCGGATCTCCAGCAGTTCGCCGAGTACGGCGGCGTCACCGGCGATGAACGCGGCCCGGTACCCGGCCAGGTTGGAGCGCTTGGAGAGCGAGTGGACGGCCACGACGCCCTCGTAGGAACCGCCGCAGACCTCGTCGTGCAGGACGGAGACGGGCTCGGCCTCCCAGCCGAGTTCCAGGTAGCACTCGTCGCTGAAGAGCAGGATGCCGTGCTCGCGCGCCCAGGCGACGATCCGGATCAGCTCCTCCTTGGAGAGGACCCTTCCGGTCGGGTTGGACGGGGAGTTGAGCCACAGGAGCTTCACGCCGGCCGGGTCGAGCTCGGTCGGGTCGTCGTAGACCACGGCCTCGGCGCCGCACAGCCGCGCGCCGACCTCGTACGTCGGGTAGGCCAGGCGCGGGTAGGCCACCTTGTCGCCGGCGCCGAGGCCCAGCTGGGTCGGCAGCCAGGCGACCAGTTCCTTGGAACCCACCACGGGCAGGACGTTGCGGTGCCCGGCGGCGCTCGCGCCGAGCCGGCCGCGGAGCCAGCCGGTGATGGCGTCGCGCAGGGCGGGCGTCCCCCATACCGTCGGGTAGCCCGGGGAGTCCGCGGCGCCGATCAGGGCGCGCTGGATCAGCTCCGGGACCGGGTCCACGGGCGTGCCGACGGAGAGGTCGACGATGCCGTCCGCATGGGCCGCCGCCGTGGCCTTGTACGGCTCCAGCTTGTCCCAGGGGAAGGCGGGAAGACGGTCGGATACTGCGGCCACGGTGGTCTCTGCTCTCTGTGGGTAGCGGGAAAACGGCTCGGTCCCGTGCGGCAGGAGTGCCGTACGGGACCGAGAGGCGCGTCTGCCGTGAACGGTCAGTGCTCGCCGTTGATGTCGGCAGGCAGTGCGGCGACGAAGGGGTGGTCCCGCTCGATCAGACCGAGCTTGGAGGCACCACCGGGCGAACCGAGCTCGTCGAAGAACTCGACGTTCGCCTTGTAGTAGTCCTTCCACTCCTCCGGGGTGTCATCTTCGTAGAAGATGGCCTCGACCGGACAGACCGGCTCACACGCGCCGCAGTCGACGCACTCGTCCGGGTGGATGTACAAGGACCGCTGGCCCTCGTAGATGCAGTCGACGGGGCATTCTTCGATGCATGCCTTGTCCTTGACGTCGACACAAGGCTCCGCGATGACGTAGGTCACGCTCTCGTTCCTCCTCGGTAGGGCTTTCCATTCGCGCGGGAGCGCGGCGTCGTCGATGCCCGCACCTAGTATCTCCGTTCCCGGGCACGATCCGAACAGGAGGGGCGGACAGAGCTGTGGAAATCACTGCCGGTGGGCTGCTGGAGATCCGTATCACCCCGGCTGACGTGGGTAAACGAGTCTCTGTACGACGGGTGGAGGGCGAGGCTGGGGTACCCCCTGTCTTCTCGGACGCCGTCGGCGTTCTCACATCCTGGAACGAGAGTGTGCTGACGATCACACGCAAGGACGGCGTGTCCGTCCGTATCCCGGAATCCTCGCTGGTAGCGGGCAAGGTCGTGCCCCCCGCGCCGGCCCGCCGACGCGGTCCGGCCGCCTCCTTCGAGGAGCTCGCGAGGGTCACGGCGCGGGCCTGGCTGCCGCTGGAGAGCGAGCGGCTGGGCGAGTGGACCCTGCGGGCCGCCGAGGGGTTCACCCGGCGGGCCAACTCGGTCCTCCCGCTCGGCGATCCCGGGATACCCCTGGACGAAGCACTCGCGCGGGTGACGGCGTGGTACGCGGAGCGCGGGCTTCCGGCGTACGTGCAGGCGGCGACGGGCGCGGTCGGCACGCAGGAGCTGCTCTGCGCGGAGCTGGAGCGGCGGGGCTGGGTCAACGAGGTCTCCGCGGAGGTCCGGATCGGGGCGCTCGCGCCGGTCGGCGAGGCGGACGCGGACGAGTCGGCCTCGGCCGCGGTGACGCTGACGCGGACTCCGGACGAGGACTGGCTGGACCGCTACGGCAAGACCCGGGACCCGGGGCTGGTCCGGCGGATGCTGGTCGAGGGGCCGTCGGTGTGGTTCGCCTCGCTCGGCGGCGGCCGGGCCGTCGGGCGCATGGTGGTGGACGGGCGCTGGGCGGGCTTCGGCGCCGTGGCGGTCGACCCCGAACACCGGCGCCGGGGGCTCGCGACGGCCGTGATGGCGGTCCTGGCACGGCGGGCGCTGGAGGAGGGCGCGTCGGCCGCGTGGCTCCAGGTGGAGACCGACAACCCGGGGGCCCGCGCCCTCTACGACGGGATGGGCTTCGCCACCCACCACGCCTACCACCACTTCCGGGAGGGCGGCCGGTGAGCGCGGCGACGCGGGAGCTGTTCGCGGCGGAGGCCCGCGCCGAGCGGCCGGACCTGGCGCAGCTGTGCCTGCTGCTGGCGGCGGAGGCCGACCCGGAGCTCGACGAACGGGCCATGGACTGGGCGCAGATCGAGCTGGACCGGCTCGCGGGGATGCTTCCGTACGGGCTGCGGGGGGCGCGGGCGTGGGCCTCGGCGGTGACGGAGCTGCTCGGGGGCCGGATGGGCTTCCACGGCACCCCGGCCGACTACGACCGGCTGTCGTCCTCGCTGCTGCACGAGGTGCTGCGGCGTCGGCGGGGACTGCCGATCCTGCTGTCGGTGGTGTGGCTGGAGGTCGCCCGGCGGGCCGGGGCGCCGGTGTACGGGCTGGGGCTGCCGGGCCACTTCGTGATCGGCTTCGGGGATCCGGAGGAGGGGGTCGTCGTGGACCCGTTCTCCGGCGGGGCCTCGCTGGGCGCGGGCCCGGCGGAGCTGGCCGAGGGGCCGCGGACGCCGGCCCGGACCCTGGACATCGTGCTGCGGATCCTGAACAACATCCGGGCGTGGGCCTCCGCGCGGCCCGAGCAGTCGGGGGTCGCGCTGTGGGCGCTGGACCTGGCGCTGCTGCTGCCGTCGCATCCGGCGAGGTTGCGGTACGAGCGGGCGCGGCTGCTGGTGGAACGGGGGGCGTTCCGGGAGGGGGCGGGTGAGTTGGAAGCGTACGCGCTGGTGATGGACGCGGTGGACGTCGACGCTGCGGTCCGGATCAGGGCGGAGGCCGTCTCGGCCCGCGCCCTCCTGAACTGACCCTTCCCGGCGGCCTTCGGGGCGCGGGGGTCCGGGGGCGGAGCCCGCGGAGGGGCTTGGCTAGAGCCAGCCCTTTTCGCGGGCCACCCGCACCGCTTCGGCCCGGTTGCGGGCCGCGAGCTTCTGGATGGCCGTCGAGAGGTAGTTGCGGACCGTGCCCTGCGACAGGTTCAGGCGGGCCGCCAGTTCCGCGTTGGTCGCGCCGAACTCCGCCTCCCGCAGGACCTCCCGCTCGCGGTCCGTCAGCGGGTTCGCGCCCTCCGCCAGGGCCGCCGCGGCGAGGGTGGGGTCGATGACGCGCTCCCCCGCCAGGACCTTGCGCACCGCCTCGGCGAGCTGCGCGGCCGGGGCGTCCTTGACCAGGAAGGCGGAGGCACCCGCCTCCATCGCGCCGCGGAGGTAGCCGGGCCGGCCGAAGGTGGTCAGGACGACGATCTTGAGGGAGGGGTGGGACCGGCGGAGTTCCGCCGCGGCCTCGATGCCGGTCATGCCGGGCATCTCGATGTCCAGGAGCGCGACGTTCACGTCGTGGTTCCCGGCCGCGGCGACCACCTCGTCGCCCCGCGCGACCTGGGCCAGCACCTCGATGTCCGGCTCCAGCCCCAGCAGGGCGGCGAGGGCCTCGCGGACCATCGACTGGTCCTCGGCCAGCAGGATGCGGATGGGTGCGGCTGGGGTCATGAGGAGGATCCTAGGGGGACCCGGGCGCGCAGCCGGAAGCCGGTCTTGCCCGCGGGGCCCGCCGCCAGGGTGCCGCCGACGGCCTCCAGCCGTTCCGTCAGACCGGTCAGGCCGTTGCCGTGGGCGCTGGGGCCCCCGGCGCCGTCGTCGCGGACGGTCAGTTCCATGACCGGGCCCGCGAGCGTCTGGCAGGCCTCCAGGGTGACGGTGCACCGTTTGGCCCCGCTGTGCCGGACGACGTTGGTGACGGCCTCGCGCAGCGACCAGGCCAGGGCCGACTCCGTCTCCTCCTGGAGTTTCCCCGGAGCCTCGGTCGGCAGGTCGGCGGTCACCCCGGCGGCCGTCAGGGCCGTGCGGGCCCCGGCGAGTTCACCGGGGAGCGTGGGGCGCCGGTAGCCGCTGACGGCCTCCCGTACGTCGACCAGCGCCTGCCGGCAGACCTGCTCGATGTCCGCGACCTGCCGGGCGGCCCGGTCGGGGTGGTCCGGCAGCATCCGGCCCGCGAGTTCGCTCTTCAGCGTGATCAGCGAGAGGGAGTGGCCCAGCAGGTCGTGCAGGTCGCGGGCCATCCGCAGGCGTTCCTCGTTGGCCGCGAGCTGGGCCACGGTGGCGCGGGCCTCGCGCAGTTCCATGGTGGTGCGCAGCATCGCCCGGACGCCGACCATCGCGAATCCGCCCATCAGGGCCGGGAGCAGCAGACCCACCAGGTAGTGGTCGCCGTCGGGCACCAGGAGGGCCGTCGCGCTGAGCAGGGCGGTGGCGGCGGGAACGGTCCAGCGGGCGTACTCCCCGGGCAGGGCGGCGCCCGAGCAGATGGCCACGTAGACGAAGAGGACGAGCCATTCGCGGCCCAGGGCCAGCGACAGGACCGTGGCCAGGGCGGCGAGGACGCCGAGCGTGATCATGACCCGGCCCGGGAAGACCACGGGCCCGGCCCGCAGGACGAGGATCAGGTAGGCGACCACGAACGCGGCGAGGCCGAGGACACCGAGCGTGCGGGCCGCGGCGCCGTGTCCGCCGCGGACCAGGTCGATGACGGGGGCGCTGAGGTAGAAGAGCCACAGCCCCGTCCAGAACAGCTTCACGAGGTGCTGGCGGCGGCTCCCGGGCGGGATCCCGATCCGGATCCCGCCCGTCGCCCGCGTCGTGTCGGCGTCGTCGTAGTCGTCGACCGTCACTGCCATCTCTGCGTCACGCCTTCAGCGAGTCCTTGCGGTACAGCCAGGCGGCCGCACCGGTGAAGAGTACGAAGTACCCGGCGAGGATCGCCACGTCCTTGACGTGCGGTGCGCCGCCCAGCTCGATCGCCTGGCCGAGGCCCGCGTAGGCGTGGGTGGGCAGCCACTCGCAGATGGTCTGGAGCCACTGCGGGAAGGCGGCGGTGGGCATCCACAGGCCGCCGAGGATCGAGAGGCCGAAGTAGAGCAGCATCGTGATGGGGCGGACGTTGTCCCCGCTGGCGCAGTAGCCGATGGCCACGCCCAGCGCGGCGAAGACCAGGCTGCCGGCCCAGATCGCGACGGTGAGGGCGAGCCACTGCCAGACCTCGAACCGGACGTCCTTGGCGAAGGCGGCCACCGCGAAGACGACCAGGATGGCGGGCAGGGAGAGCACGCCCGCGCTGGCGGTCTTGGCGAGGACGTAGCCGCGGCCGGGCAGGGCGGTCAGGCGCAGCTGGCGGACCCAGCCCTTCTCCCGCTCCTTGGCGATGCGTTCACTGTTGCCCACCAGGACGGCGGTCAGCGCGCCGAAGGAGGCCATGGCGACCATGTAGAAGGCGGGCATCGTCAGTTCGGTGCCCATGACCTTGGTCGTGCCGCTCAGGGTGCCGCCGAGCATCAGGAAGAGGGCGGCCGGGTACATCACGGTGAAGAACAGGTACTTCTTGTTGCGCAGGGCGCGGATGACCTCCAGCTTGATCAGCTGGTACGTTCCGGCGTTCATCGGTTGGCCTCCTCGGCCTCGGTGAGGGCGATGAAGGCCTGCTCCAGGCCGAGGCCCGCGACCTCCAGGTTCCTGGGGTAGAGGCCGAGCGCGTACACGGCGTGCACGGTCGCGTCGGCGTCGCTCGACTGGAGCTTGACGGTGGTGCCGTGCAGCTCGAAGCCCGTCAGGGCGGGCAGGGCGCGCAGCACCTGCTCGTCGACGGTGCCGTCGAGGTCGAAGGCGACCCGGCGGGCGCCGGCCTTCGCCTTGATCTCGGCGGCGCTGCCGTCGGCGAGGAGCCGGCCCTTGTTGAGGACCAGCACCCGGTCGGCGATGGCGTCCGCCTCTTCCAGGTAGTGGGTGGCGAACAGGACCGTGCGGCCCTGGGCGGCCTGTTCCCGCATGGTGGCCCAGAAGGCCTGGCGGGCGGTGACGTCCATGCCGGTGGTGGGCTCGTCGAGGACGATCAGGTCGTTGTGGCCCGCGGTGGCGAGGGCGAAGCGGACGCGCTGCTCCTGGCCGCCGGAGAGCTTGTTGACCATGCGGGAGGCGATCTCGGTGATGCCCGCGCGGTGCAGGACCTCGTCCACGGGGTGCGGGCGGGGGTGCAGGGAGCAGCCGAGGGCGACGAGTTCGCGGACGGACACCTCCTCCATGAGGCCGCCGCTCTGGAGCATCGCGCCGACCCGGCCGGCCGCGACGGCCTCGCGGGCGGTGCCGCCGAAGAGCCGGACCTCGCCGGAGTCCGCCGGGCGCAGCCCGAGGAGGAGGTCGAGGGTGGAGGACTTGCCGGCCCCGTTGGGGCCGAGGAGTGCGACGGTCTCACCCGGGTGGAGTTCCAGGGAGAGGCCGTCGACCGCGCGGACCTGGCCGTAGCTCTTGGTCACGTTCTGGAAGCTCACCACCGGGCCGGCCGTGGTGGCCGGTCCCGCGGAGTGCGCCGGGGTCGTCGTCGTCATGGACCGAGGATCGCCCGTACGGGGGTGCGTGCGGCAGTGTCGGCGGTCGTGACTGCGGCATGACGGATGTCATGCGGTCGGCATGACGCGGACGGGTGCGGACGCGGTGCGGCCGTCGTGCGGACGCGGCGCGGCCCCTTCCCGGGGGCCGGGAAGGGGCCGTGCGTGCAGTGCGTGCCGTGCGTGCGGGACCGTCAGCCGGCGTTGGTCTCGATGGTGACGATCCGCTCGGCGGGGGTCTTGCCCACGAGTGCCTTGCCGAGGGCGCCGGCGACGTCCTGCGGGGTGACCGCGGTCTTCGCGCCGGTCCCCCGCATGATCATGACCCCGTCGAAGGTGTTCCCGTAGGTCGCCTTCAGGGCCTCCAGGTCGTACTTCTCGACGAGGTGGCCGTCCACGGCGGTCATGCTGAGGATCTTGGGCAGGGACCTGGCGCCGAAGGGCAGGCTCTTGCCGCCCGCCTTGACGGTGGCGGGAGCCGACATCGCCGGCTCCGCGAACTCCTTCATCGCCCGGTTCAGTTCGGCCTCGGTGACGGTGGGTTCCTTGGTGGCGGTGGGGAGTTCGACCGCGCCGGCCTTGCCGGTGCCGACCAGCTCGCGGAAGGCCTTGGTGACCTTGTCCACGGAGCCGTCGACGTCGAGGCTGGTGCCCGCCTTGCCGGGGACCGCGACGGCCTTGCCGGTGTCGAACTTGATGGTGCCCTCGGTGGCCGAGCCGGCGGTGCCGGCGAGCTCCTGCAGGGCGACCCGCAGCTTCTCCTCGTCGACGGGCATGACCGCCTCGGCGGTGCGCTCGACGCCGAAGAGCGAGCCGACGACCGTGACGGGGTTGTAGTCGCTGCCCGCCGCGTTGCGGACCGTGGTCTGGCTGTCGAGGGTCAGACCGGCCTTCTCGGGCTTCAGCTCGACCTGCTTGCCGCCCACGCTGAGCTGCAGCGGGGCCGCGGCGCGGGTGCCGAAGGCGGTCTGGAGCTTGGTGACGGCGTCGTCGCGGCTGCCGCTGATGTCGACGCCGAGGACGGTGGTGCCCTTGGGGACGTCGGAGTGGTTCAGCAGCAGTCCGGCGCCGTAGACCGCGCCGGCGAGGACGACGACGGCACCGCCGAGGAGGGCCACCTTGGAGCGGCCCTTCTTGGCGGGCGCGGCCGGGGCGGCGGACTTGCCCGCCTTGCCCGTCTTGCCGGGCTTCGCGGGCTTCTTGCCGGCCGGGCCGGGCGGCGGGGGCACCGGGACGGTCTGCCGCGGCGGCTGCGGACCGGGCGGCGGGGTGATGGGGCCGGGCTTCTGGACCGGGGCCGCGAAGTCCGCGGCCTCGGGACCGGGCCAGCGCGGGGACTCCTCGGCCCCCACGGGTACGGTGCCCAGCGCGGGCCCGCCGGTCGGCCCGTCGGGCGCGTCGAAGGCCGGGAACGCCTCCGTGCTGGGACCCGTGTCGAACTCCGGGTACGCCGGCGCGGGGGCGCCGACGCCGGGACCGCCGACGGCCGGGGCGGGGGCGAACCCGGCGCCGCTGCCGTGCGGGGCCGGGGGCTGGACCGGGCCCGGTCCCTGGCCGCGGGTGGGGAGCGGCGGGGGCGCGAAGCCCGCACCGGCGGACGGGGCGGCCGGGGGCGCGGTGGAGCCGTAGCTGGCGCCCGTCGGCGCGGGCGCCGGGGCGGACGGCGGGGCCGTGGCGCCCTTGCGCGGCGCGAACCAGTTGCTGGACTCCTCCGCGGCGGGCGCGGGCGGTGCGGCGGGAGCGGGGGCGGACTGGCCCGGCGCGGCCTGGCCGGGCGCGGACCGGCCCGCGGAACCGGGCGGCAGGGCGCGGGCGGCCGACGCCTGTCCGGAGGCGGGCGCCGGCGGCGCACCGCGCGGCGGGGCCTGGGCCGGCGCCTGGGCCTGGGCCGGATCGGCCCCGGTCCGTTCCGCAGCGGAGCCGCCCGCGGCGGCCCCCTTCACCGGCTTGCGTACGACCACCGGCGGGATCGGCCGCGAACCCGGGATGTTGATCCGGATCCGGGTCGTCAGGGTGGTCTCGGTCTTCGGCCCGTCGGTGTCGGGCGTGGACGGGTTCGACGTCACAGGGTTCTCCTCCGGGGCGCTCGTCGCGCCGGGCCCGAATGGCACAGTCGTGGACGGGTGCTGGCCGGTTCCGTACGGCGGCGTACCCGAGGGGTAGGCGGCTCCACCGTGCCCCTGGGGCCCGGGGGACGAACTGTCAGTTTCACGACTCAAGGCAGGTTCTCCCGGTTGGCTCCGCCGCCCGTCTTTACCGTGCGCGGGCAGCTCGGCGGCCCGTCCACCATACTGGCCGCCGCCCGCACGCAACTGTCCCCCGGGAATCCCAGGTTCCTCTTCGCTCTCCACACGCCCTCTCCCGAGGGCCCGTCAAACCCCCTCAACCCGTCCCCGATCGGCGAGCGGCGGAGTTCAGCGGCCCGTCAGCCGCGCGGCCGGGAGGCCGAAACGGACCCCTCCACCGGGCCGCGCATCGTGGCGCAGATCACAGCGATCACACTTCCCCCCAAAAGGTATGCGTACATACCGATTCCGGAGGAACCCAACAGGAAGTCCCCTTCGGGTCGGGGGAGGGTGAGCAGGACGTACGACAGGAACCAGCCGGCCGCCGCCGCGCCCACTCCGGCCGCCGCGCCGATCGCGATCCGCGAGCCGAGGAACAGGCCGAGCAGGGCCAGCAGGGCCAGCAGCAGCCCGGCCGGGAACCACAGGTCCAGTACGAGCCAGCCGGCCGCGCCGGTGAGCGCGCCCGCGACGAGCAGGCCCAGCAGGGCGGCGATCCGCCCGGGGGTCCAGGGCGTGGTCATGCGCGCACCCCCGCGAAGAGGTCCCGCTCGCGCGTGCCGGCCGGGGCTCCCGGCTCGCCCGCGGCGAGTTCGTAGTACTCGCGGACGAACAGGGGCTGGGCCAGGTCGTTGGAGAGGGCGAAGAAGGGGCCGTCCACGGCGATCTGGGTGACGTGCGCGCGCATCGCGGCCGCCTTGGCCGCCGCCCATCCCCGCCCGCCGCCGCCGTCACCGCCGCCGCCGCCGATCTCGGCGGTGATCCGCTCGTCGTCGACGACCCCGGGGACGTCCTGCGGGCCCGCGACGCCGGGGAAGGGCGTCCCGGTGGCGCGCAGCCGGGCGAAGCCCTCGTCGACGACCGAGCGCGGGACCCGGTTCCAGTAGAGCTTCGCCACCGCGTGCGCGGGGCCGAGCTCCGGCCGGTGGGCGGGGTCGGCGGCCAGCTCCGCGCCGCGCGTGGCGACGCGGTGGGCCTGGATGTGGTCGGGGTGGCCGTAGCCGCCGTCGGGGTCGTAGGTGACGAGGACCTGCGGCCGCAGTTCCCGGATCACCTCCACGAGGTACCCGGCCGCCTCGTCCAGGTCCGCGGACCAGAAGGCGCCGGGGCGGGTGTTCTGCGGGGCGCCCATCATCCCGGAGTCCCGGTAGCGGCCGGCGCCGCCGAGGAAGCGGTGGTCGGTGACCCCGAGTTCCTTCATGGCGGCGGCGAGCTCCCCGACCCGGAAGGGGCCGAGGGTGTCGTCGCGGTCCGGCGCGAGGTGGGCGAGCTCGGCCGGGATGACCTCGCCCTCCTCGCCGAGCGTGCAGGTCACCAGGGCGACGTGGGCACCCTCGGCCGCGTACTTGGCCATGGTGACGCCGTTGTTGATCGACTCGTCGTCCGGGTGCGCGTGCACGAGGAGCAGACGACGGGCGGGAAGACCGTTCATGGGGCCAGCCTACGAGCAGGACCGCGCGGCCGCGTCCCTACAGCTTGAGGCCGCTGATCATGCTCGCCACGTTGGACGTGAGCTGGCTGAGCGTCGGAGCGATCGTCGAGCTCGCCAGGTAGAACCCGAGCAGCACGCACACGAAGGCGTGCCCCGCCTTCAGTCCCGACTTCCGGACCAGAAGGAAGACGACGATCGCCAGCAGCACCACGGCCGAGATCGAGAGTGCCACGGCGTTTCACCTCCACGTCGAGCGGACATCGGTACGCGTACTCGTGCTCGGCGAAGTCATACCCACCGTGCGCTACGGATCATAACTATCCGTACCAGCGCATCGATCGAATTCCGGCAGCACGAGGGGCGCATGCCGCGCACGCCCGGGGGCACGCGGAGGCCGGGCGGGAGGACGTCGCGTCGCCCCGGGCGCCCCCCGGAGCCCGAACGGCCACATCCCGTCCGCCCGCACGGTCCGGAACTCGGGGCAGACAGGGTCAAGTCGCCCACGCACAGAGCGTGTTGCCATGGCCGGAACCCGACCGCGACGCCGTGCGCACGGTGGCGAAAAATAATCGCTCGAACGGCCGGGGGCCGGCGGACGGGCCCGCGGGACGCTACGCATCGGCGTCCCGCGGGGGCGCCGACGGGGGCGGCACCACCTGCTTCTCGGCCGCGAAGTGACAGGCCGACGGGTGGGCGGCCGGCCCGGACGGGAGGGCCTGCGGGACCGCCAGCAGCGGGACCTCCACGGCGCAGCGCGCCTCGGCCTTCCAGCAGCGGGTGCGGAAGGTGCAGCCCGAGGGCGGGTTGGCCGGCGAGGGGACGTCACCGGTGAGGATGATGCGCTCGCGCCGCTCGCGGGCCCCGGGGTCGGGGACGGGCACGGCGGACAGCAGGGCCTGGGTGTACGGGTGGGTGGGGTGGTCGTAGATCTGGGTGTCGGTGCCGGTCTCGACGATCCGGCCGAGGTACATGACGGCGACCCGGTCGGAGATGTGCCGGACGATCGAGAGGTCGTGGGCGATGAACACGTAGGAGAGCCCGAACTCGCCCTGGAGGCGCTCCAGCAGGTTGACGACCTGGGCCTGGACGGAGACGTCGAGCGCGGAGACGGGCTCGTCCGCGACGATGACCTCGGGCCGGAGGGCCAGGCCGCGGGCGATGCCGATGCGCTGGCGCTGGCCGCCGGAGAACTGGTGCGGGTAGCGGTTGATGTACTCGGGGTTGAGGCCCACGACGTCCAGGAGTTCCTGGACCTTGCGGCGCCGGTCGCCCCTGGGTGCCACCTCGGGGTGGATCTCGAAGGGCTCGCCGATGATGTCGCCGACCGTCATCCGCGGGTTCAGCGAGGTGTACGGATCCTGGAAGACCATCTGGATGTTGCGGCGGACGGCCTTCAGGGCGCGGCCGGACAGCTTGGTGATGTCCTGGCCCTTGTACGAGATCGCGCCCGCGGTCGGGCGTTCCAGGTTGACCAGCATCTTGGCGACGGTGGACTTCCCGCAGCCGGACTCGCCGACGATGCCGAGGGTCTCCCCTGCTGCCAGCCCGAAGGAGACCCCGTCGACGGCCTTGACCGCGCCGATCTGCTTCCTGAAGAGGATGCCCTGGGTGAGCGGGTAGTGCTTGACGAGGCCGCGGACCTCCAGGATGGGCTCAGCCACCGAGGCACTCCTTCCAGAAGAAGCAGGCGCTGGCCCTGCCCGGGGCGACGTCGGCCAGCGGCGGGACCTCCGCCCGGCAGGCGGCGCGGGCCATCGGGCAGCGGGGGTTGAAGGCACAGCCGGCCGGGATGGCGAGCAGGTTGGGCGGCAGGCCCTTGATGGCGTAGAGGTCCTGGCCCTTCTGGTCCAGGCGCGGGATCGAGTCGAGCAGGCCGCGGGTGTAGGGGTGGGCGGGGGCCGCGTAGAGGTCGTGGACGGGGGCGTTCTCGACGATCCGGCCCGCGTACATGACGGCGATCCTGTCCGCGACGTCGGCGACGACGCCGAGGTCGTGGGTGATCAGGATCAGGCCCATGTTCATCTCGCGCTGGAGCTCCGCGAGCAGGTCCATGACCTGGGCCTGGACCGTCACGTCGAGGGCCGTGGTCGGCTCGTCGGCGATGATCAGGGAGGGGTCCAGGGCCAGCGCCATGGCGATCATGATGCGCTGGCGCATGCCCCCGGAGAACTGGTGCGGGTAGTCCCCCACCCGCTGCCTCGCCGCCGGGATCCTGACCCGGTCCATCAGCTCCACGGCCTTGGTCCTGGCGTCCTTGCGGGACATCCCGCGGTGGACCTCGTACATCTCGCCGAGCTGGGCGCCCACGCTGAGCACGGGGTTGAGGGAGGAGAGGGCGTCCTGGAAGATCATCGCCATTCCGGCGCCGCGCACCCTGCGCCGCTCCTCCTCCTTCATCGTGAGGAGGTTCTTGCCCTTGAAGAGGATCTCGCCGCCGGCGATGCGGCCCGGCGGCACGTCGAGGATCCCCATCACGGCCTGCGCGGTGACGGATTTGCCGGAGCCGGACTCGCCGAGCACGGCGAGCGTCTCGCCCTCGTCGACCGAGTAGTTCACTCCGTTGACCGCCTTCGCGACGCCGTCGCGGGTCTTGAACTCCACGTGCAGGTCGCGGACTTCGAGCAGCATCTGGCGACTCACTCCTCAGCGCAGCTTGGGGTCGAGGGCGTCGCGCACCGCGTCGCCGAGCATGATGAAGGCGAGCACGGTCAGGCTCAGGGCGCCCGCCGGCCAGAGCAGCATGTGCGGGGCGTTGCGGATCTGGGAGGCGGCGTTGGAGATGTCGATGCCCCAGGAGACGGTGGGCGGGCGCAGCCCGACGCCGAGGAACGACAGGGTGGCTTCGAGGGCGATGTAGGTGCCCAGCGCGATGGTGGCGACGACGATGACGGGGGCGACGGCGTTGGGGGCCACGTGCCGCAGCAGCATCCGGCCGTTGCCGGCGCCGAGGGCGCGGGCGGCCTGGACGTAGTCGTTCTGTTTGGCGGTGATGACCGAGCCGCGGGCGATGCGGGCGATCTGCGGCCAGCCCAGCAGCACGATGAAGCCGACGACGGGCCAGACGGTGGTGCTGGTGACCACGGAGAGGAACACCAGGCCGCCGAGGACGACGGGGATCCCGAAGAAGATGTCGGCGACGCGGGAGAGCACGGCGTCGCCCCAGCTGCCGAAGAAGCCGGCGAGCCCGCCGAGCGCGGAGCCCAGCAGGGCGGCGCCGAGGGTGGCGCAGACGCCGACGGTGATGGAGGCGCGGGCGCCGTAGACGGTGCGGGTGTAGACGTCGCAGCCCTGGGTGTCGTACCCGAAGGGGTGTCCGGGCTCGGGGCCCTGCTGGGACTTGGACAGCCGGCAGTACAGGGGGTCGCCGCTCGCGATGAGCTGGGGCCAGATCGCGATGACCACCAGGAAGAGGATCATCAGGGAGGAGATGACGAAGACGGGGTTGCGGCGCAGCTGGTGCCAGGCGTCGGACCAGAGGGAGCGGGCCTTCTCCCGCGGGCCGGTGTCGGGTCCGGGGGGCCGCTCCAGGCTCTCGCCCCCCTCCACGGCGAGGTCCATGGGCCCGCCCTGACCGGTGGGCGAGACCGCCTCGCGCGGACGTGGGCCCACGGGGTCGTACATGGCGGGGCCTTCCGGGCGCTCGGGGTCAGGCATACCGGATCCTCGGGTCCAGGACCGCGTAGAGCAGGTCGACGAGCAGGTTCGCCAGCAGGAAGACGATCACGAGGATGGTGACGAAGCCGACCACGGTCGGCGAGTTGTTGCGCAGGATGCCCTGGTAGAGCTGGTAGCCGACGCCGTGGATGTTGAAGATCCGCTCGGTGACGATGGCGCCGCCCATCAGGGCGCCGATGTCGGTGCCGATGAAGGTGATGACGGGGATCAGGGAGTTGCGCAGCAGGTGGCGGGTGACGACGCGGTGGCGCGGCAGGCCCTTCGCGGTGGCGGTGCGGACGTAGTCGGCCTTGGCGTTCTCGGCGATGGAGGTGCGCGAGAGCCGGGTGACGTAGGCGAGCGAGACGAGGGCGAGGACGATGCCCGGCAGGATCAGCTCGTTGAAGGGGGCGTCAGGGGAGACGGTGGGCCGTACCCAGCCCCATTTGACGCCGAAGACGTACTGGAGCAGGTAGCCGGTGACGAAGGTGGGCACCGAGATGACGACGAGGGTGAGCACCAGGACCGAGGTGTCGATGGACTTGCCCCGGCGCAGCCCGGTGATCACGCCGAGGGTGATGCCGATGACGATCTCGAAGAAGATCGCGACGATGGTCAGGCGCAGGGTGACCGGGAAGGCCGAGGCCATCAGGTCGGTGACGCTCTGCCCGTTGAAGGCGGTGCCGAAGTCCCCCTGGAAGATCTGGCCCATGTAGTGCAGGTACTGCTTCCACAGGGGCTGGTCGAGGTAGAGGTCCTTGCGGATCCGCGCGGCGGTGGCGGGGTCGGGGGCCTTGTCGCCGAAGAGGGCCGCCACCGGGTCGCCGAGCGCGTACACCATGAAGAAGATCAGGAACGTGCTGCCGATGAACACCGGGATCATCTGGAGCAGTCGCCGGATCACGTAACGTCCCATGGACTGCTCCAGGATCGATCCGAGGGGTGGGTCAGCTGACCGTGATCTGGTTGTAGACCGGGACGCTGAACTGGTTCAGGGCGACGTCGGAGATCCGCTCGGAGTGCCCGGCGCTGCCGTTCTGGTACCAGAGGGGGATGGACGGCATCTGCTCCGCGAGGATCTTCTCCGCGTCCTGGAACTTGGCGATCGCCTTGGGGGCGTCGCTCTCCTGGTTGGCCTCGTCGACGAGCTTGTCGAAGTCCGGGTTGCTGAACTTGCCGTAGTTGGAGGAGGCCCCGGTGTAGTAGAGCGGCTGGAGGAAGTTCTGGATCAGCGGGTAGTCGGCCTGCCAGCCGGAGCGGAAGGGGCCGGTCAGCTTGTAGGCGCTCTGCTGGTTCCTGAAGTCGGCGAAGGTGCCGATCGGGTTGACCGTGCAGACCGGGCCCTCGCCGATCGCGTTGTTGATGCTGTTGCAGACCGCGTCCATCCACTCGCGGTGCGAGCCGGTGTCGACGTTGGAGGTCAGCGTGACCTTCCCGCCGGGCAGGCCGCCGCCCTCCTGGATGAGCTTCTTGGCCGCGGCGGGGTCGTACTTGCAGGCGTCGCCGCAGAGGGTGGCGTTGAAGCCGCCCTTGGCCCCGAGGGCGGGGGAGGTCCAGTCCTTGCCCGGTGTACGGGTCTCGCGGAAGATCTGCTGCGTGATCTCGTCGCGGTTGATCGCCATCGAGATGCCCCGGCGGACCTTCTCCATGCCCTCCTTGCCCCACTGGGGGTCGTAGAGCGGGAAGGTGAGGGTCTGGATGATGAGGGCCGGCTGGTTGATGTACCGGTCGCCGAGGTCGTTCTTGACGTTCTTGAGCTGCTGGGCCGGGATGTCGTCGACCAGGTCGAGGTTGCCGGAGATCAGGTCGGTGTAGGCGGTGTTGTTGTCGGTGTAGACCTTGAGGTCCACACCGCCGTTCAGCGCCTTGTCCGCACCCGTGTAGCCGTCCCACTTGCGCAGCTTCATCCCGGTGCCCTTGGTGTACGAGTCCACCGTGTACGGGCCGTTGCCGATCGGCTTGTCCAGCCAGCCGGCGTGGTCGGTGAAGAAGGCCTTGGGCAGTGGCGAGAAGGCCTGGTAGCCGAGGGTCTGGGGCCAGGTGGAGAACTTGTGCTTCAGGGCGACGGTGAAGGTCTTGGGGTCCTTGACGACCAGCCCGGACATGGTCTTCGCCTTGGGCTCGCCGGTCGTGGGGTGCACGTCCGCGTAGCCGACGATGTCGGAGAAGAACGGCGAGTTGTTCTGCTTGTTGCGCACGTCGGCGCCGTAGTTCCAGGCGTCCACGAAGGACTGGGCGGTGACCGGCTCGTCGTTGCTGAACTTCCAGCCGTCCTTCAGTGTGATCGTGAAGTTCTGACTGTCCGTGGTGTCGATCTTCTCGGCGAGCATGTTCACGGCCTCGCCGGTCTTCGGGTCGTAGCGCTTGAGGCCGCGGAAGAGCATGTCGAGGACCTTGCCGCCCTGCACCTCGTTGGTGTTGGCGGGTTCCAGCGGGTTCTGCGGGTCACCCCAGGAGGAACTGACGATCCCTTCGGCACCGCCGCCGCCACCGTCGCTCTGTTTGCCGCAGGCCGTCGCCGCGAGGGCGACGGCCACCGCACATGCGGCCCACTTGGCGTGGGTGGCTCCGCGCATGGAGTGCCTCCTAGGGGTACCAAGACTCGCTTCGGGGCCAATGTCACCCCATGTGGGTCCCTGCACACCCCTGGTTGGACCGATTGCACCCTCGCGTCCCCCGGCTGTCACCCCTGCGAGTGCAAAGCCAGCTCCCAGGTGTCCACGGCGTAGTGCGGTCGCATGCCGTGCGCTTGGTACAGCCCGACTGCGCCGGTTTCGTTGGCGGTGTCCACACCGAGGCCCACCGTGTCGCGGCCCCGGGCGGCGTACGCGGCGAAGCCGTGGCGGAGCAGGAAGCCGCCGACGCCCCGGCCGCGCAGCCCCTCGCGTACGCCGATGTGGCTGATCCAGCCCATGCTGGTGCGGTCGTCCCGGGTCAGCAGCACGGCCGCGTCGCCCGCCCCGGGCAGGCTCGCGATCCACACCAGGGACCAGTCGAGGGTGCGGGCGTCGAGGTGGTCCAGCCAGGGTTCGTACGCGCGCGGGGCGTGCCCGAAGTGGGCGGCGAAGGTCTCCTCCACCAGGGCGTGGGCCCGGCGGCGGTCGGACCCGTCGGCCCCGCAGTCGCGCAGGGCCAGCCCCGGGGGCGGCACGGGCGGGGCGGCGTCGGCCGGGGTGAGCCGACGGGTCATCACCTGGTGGCGGCGCACGGTGCGGTAGCCGCGCCCGGCGAGGAGGGCCGGGTCCAGGGTGGGGGCGGCGCCCAGCTGCAGGCGCAGGCGCGGGCGGTCGGCCCCGGCGGCCATCGCGCGGGCGCGGGCCTCCATCAGCTCCAGCAGCCGGCGGGCGGCCCCGGGCTCGCCGGGCAGCACGTAGTGGTCGCCGTCGATCCGGCCCGGTCCGGAGTCGTTCCAGACGAGGGCGTAGGCGACGGGCCGGCCGGCGCGCAGGGCCAGCCAGGAGTCGGTGGCCAGGTCCACCCGTGGGTGGTTGAGATCGGCCAGGGCGGTGCCCAGGTCGGTCTCGGGTCTGCCGATCTCGATGACGTCGACGGCGTTGAGCAGGGCGCAGATGTCGGAGGCGTCCCCGGGGCCGGCGGGCCGGACGGTCAGCGTGTCGCGCATCCGCCCACTCTCGGCGCCGCCCACGCCCGGCCGCAACCGGCTTCCGCCCCGCGGACGGGAAAAGCACCGGGGGGGGGGGGGGGGGGGGGGGGGGGGGGGGGGGGGGGGGGGGGGGGGGGGGGGGGGGGGGGGGGGGGGGGGGGGGGGGGGGGGGTGGGGGGGAGGGGGGGGGGGGGGGGGGGGGGGGGGGGGGGGTGGGGGTGGGGCCGCCGGGCCGGG
>NZ_JBVIKC010000054.1:0-57232 GCF_055581065.1 Streptomyces sp. NPDC031479 | reverse complement strand
GTCGCTTCGCGATGGCCTTCGGCCACCCTTGACCGACCGTCCCGCCCCGGAATGCCAAAGACTGTCGGGAAGCCCCCAGGGAAACGGCCGGGAGGAAACCGAGGGCCTGGGGGCCAGCCAGAGATGTGCGAGCCCTCCCCGCCTGGCCAGACCCGAGATACGGGCCCACATCCATCAGATCCCGGGCCGGGGGCAGCCAGCCCACCCGAAACAGCGATCAGACCGTCCGGCAGTGCCTTCGGGACGGCAGGCGCGTCGGATCGCTACGCGCTTCGCTCGGCATGGCGGCTGCGATCCGTCTGGGGCTGGACATGGGCGTCAATTAACGTGGCGCTCACCATGGACCAATTGCCCGCGGACCCGACGGTGTTGCACCCGTTTCCCGACCAGCCGCGCGTGGTGCTGCTCAAGCCGCTCGTGACGTCCGGGCTGATCGAGGTCGGGGAGTACTCGTACTACGACGATCCGGACGATCCGACCGCCTTCGAGACCCGCAACGTGCTCTACCACTACGGGCCGGAGAAGCTGGTGATCGGGAAGTTCTGTGCCCTCGGGACCGGGGTCCGATTCATCATGAACGGCGCCAACCACCGGATGGACGGTCCCTCCACGTTCCCGTTCCCCATCATGGGCGGGTCCTGGGCCGCGCACTTCGACCTGCTCACCGGACTGCCCGGCCGGGGTGACACCGTGGTCGGCAACGACGTCTGGTTCGGCTACGACACGATGGTGATGCCCGGAGTGCGCATCGGTCACGGGGCGATCATCGGCTCGGGCGCCGTCGTCGTCGACGACGTTCCCGACTACGGCATCGTGGGCGGGAATCCCGCACGCCTCGTCCGCACGCGCTACGACGATGCCGACGTCGCCCGCCTCCTGCGGGTGGCCTGGTGGGACTGGCCCGCCGAGCACATCACCGAGCACGTCCGCGTCATCATGTCCGGCACCGTCGACGAACTGGAAGCGGTCGCACCGCGCTGAATCAGGTGTTGGTGTTGAGGAAGCCGATGACCACGGAGCCCCACCAGCACGCCTGCGACACGAGGGCGGTCACCCCGCCCCACAGCAGGAGCCGACCGCCGACCGGCAAGGTCACTTCCTCCATCCGGCGGCCCAGCAGGCCCGCCTGGAGTCCGTTGAGGGTGAGGACGGCGACCAGCCCGAGCTTCGTGAGGGTCAGCGGGGAGTGCACGTCGGGGTGCAGCATCATGCCGCTCGCCACGAGGCCCCCGAGACCGGCCCAGATGGGTACGTGCAGCCGCGCGGTCGCACCGACCACCTCGGTCAGGGTGCAGCGCCCGGTGGCCCAGAGGAGCCCGTAGTAGTCGGCCGACAGGACCGCACCGAAGCCGAGCACGAGGGAGGCCAGGTGCACGAAGAGCGCGGCGGAATGCAGCGTCTCGTCGGTCTGTATGTGGAGCGAGAACCACAGGCCGGCCGTCAGCACGACCATCGCGCACACCGCGCCCGCCGCCACCGTCCACCACGAGTCGAACAGGCGGACAGGACGGGCGGGAAGTCTGACGGCGGGGGACGACATGTGAGCTGACTCCGGGGGAAGGTCACGGCACTGTCTGCCGCGTCGAGGCAAGGTAAGGCTTACCTAAAGACTCTTTTCCGTCAATCCACGTCCACGACCCAAGACCGTGAACCCCGCCACACCCCCACGCGCGCTCCGCTCTGGGCGAAGGGGCCTGCCCCGGACCCGCAGGCCGTGGTCCAGTGGGCTGATGGAGATCTTGGTACTGGGCGGAACGGCATGGGTGGGCCGCGAGATCTCGCGGCAGGCACACGGACGGGGGCACCTGGTGACCTGCCTGGCCCGCGGGGAGAGCGGCGGGGTGGCCGAGGGCGCGCGTCTGGTGGCCGCCGACCGGCGCGACCCCACGGCGTACGAGTCCCTGGCGGGCCGTGACTGGGACGCCGTGGTCGAAGTGTCCTGGCAACCCGGCTTCGTGCGCGGCGCGCTGGCCGCCCTCGGCCGCCGCGCCCGGCACTGGTCGTACGTGTCGTCGGTCAGCGCGTACGCCGAGCACGGGCGGCCGGGCGCGGACGAGTCGGCCGCGCTCCTTCCGGCGGTCCAGCAGGCCGAGGTCGGCCGCGAGGTGTACGGGGAAGCGAAGGCGGCCTGCGAGAAGGCCTCCACAGCCGCGGTGGGGGATCGGCTGCTGATCGCGCGGGCCGGGCTGATCGCCGGTCCCGGCGACGGGAGCGGCCGCACCGGCTACTGGGTGGCCCGCGCCGCCCGCGACCCGCTGGCGCCCATGCTGGTCCCGGACTCCCCGGACCTCCTGACGCAGGCGATCGACGTCCGGGACCTCGCGGCGTGGCTGCTGGACGGCGCCGAGAAGGGGACGACCGGCACGTACGACGCGGTAGGCCCGGTCGTGCCCTTCGCCGAGTGGGTCGCCCTGTCCCGGGAGGTGGGCGGGCACACCGGGCCGGTCGTGGGGGCCGACCCCGACTGGCTGCTCGCGCAGGGCGTGGAGCGGTTCATGGGGCCGGAATCGCTGGCCATGTGGATGCCCGACCGGGAGTGGGCCGGCTTCGGAGCGCGCAGCGGAGCAGCGGCGGTCGCGGCCGGCCTGCGCCACCGCCCCCGGGCCGAGCTGCTGAGGGACACCCTGAACTGGGAGCGCGAAGCAGGCCTGGCCCGACCGCGCCGGGCCGGCCTGAGCGCCGAGCGCGAGCGCGCCCTCCTGAAGGCCCTCGCTCCGTGAGCCCCGGCCCACCACACCGGCACCGGACGGCCGCCGGACGCCAAGCCGGGAGAAGCGCGTAGCGATCTGACGCGCCTGCCGTCCCGAAGTCACTGCCGGACGGTCTGATCGCCGTTTGGGGTGGGCTGGCTGCCCCCAGCCCTCCCCTGATCCGGACCAAGGGCGCACCGCCGCCCCGGCCCCGCTCTGCACAAGGCCCCTCCCATGACCCGGACCGCGCCACCGCGCCCGCTCGACGCCGGGTACGTGGTGGAGCCCCGCGTGCTGCATCCCGAGCAGGGCGAGCTCAACGTCTTCGCCTGCCCGTCCGATCCCGGGCACCCGCACCGCTGGAGCATCCAGTGAGGGTTGTCGGTGCCGCCGCCTAGCGTGGAGGCATGAAGCCGATCAGGATCATTGCCGGAGACGCCACGAGTCCGCAGGCCAAGGGGCCGAAGCTGATCGCGCACGTGTGCAACGACATCGGCGGGTGGGGCAAGGGGTTCGTGCTCGCCGTGTCGCGACGCTGGCCCGAGCCGGAGGCCGCGTTCCGGTCCTGGCACCGGGGGAGGAGCGGGAACGACTTCGGGCTCGGGGCCGTGCAGGTGGTGCGGGTGCAGCCCGACGTGTGGGTGGCCAACATGGTCGGCCAGCGCGGGATCCGGACCGGCAGCGGCGGCCCGCCGATCCGCTACGACGCCGTCGCGCGCGCTCTCGCCACCCTGGCCGACCACGCCGTCGAGTTGGGGGCCGGCGTCCACATGCCCCGGATAGGCTGCGGGCTCGCGGGCGGCAAGTGGTCCCGTATCGAACCGCTGATCACCGACGCCCTGTGCGCCCGGGACGTGGAGGTGACGGTCTACGACCGGAGTTGACCCTCAGCCGCACCTCGAACCCGCACCTCGAACCCACACCCGAACCCGCACCCCCGTGGCAGCATCGGGGGCATGCGCTACCGATATGCCGTAGAAGCCGACGCGCCGGCCCTGGCCGGGCTGTTCGCGGCCAATCACCACGACGCCCTGACCGAGGAGCAGCGGGCCGAACAGGGCTTCGTGCAGGGGGCCTTCGGGGTCGAGACCCTGCGCGGAATGGCCCGGGACCGGGAGCTGTTGGTCGCCGATGCCGGGCAGGGGCGGCTCGCCGGACTGCTCGCGCTGTCGGTGGCCCGGGACATGGGCGACCCGCCGGCGGCGGTGCTCGGGCTGCTGCACGCGCAGGACGGCCTGGACTGGCAGGGGCGGCCGCTCGGCGAGGTGCCGTGGCTGCTGTACGGGCCGGTCGTGGTCGACGCCGCGTTCCGCGGACACGGGGTGGCCCGGGGGCTGTTCGGGATGGCGCTCGACGCGGCGGTGGGGCGGGCCGGGCTGCTGGTGGCCTTCATCGAAGCCGGGAACGC
Organism: Streptomyces sp. NPDC031479; assembly: GCF_055581065.1. Taxonomy (NCBI): domain Bacteria; kingdom Bacillati; phylum Actinomycetota; class Actinomycetes; order Kitasatosporales; family Streptomycetaceae; genus Streptomyces; species Streptomyces sp. NPDC031479. The sequence goes on along the minus strand of NZ_JBVIKC010000054.1, from coordinate 53,134 downwards.
ATCTTCGTGGAAGGTCCACGTCGACGCCTTCGGGATGATCCCGCTGGGGGAGTACGTCGTCGACGGCCGGACCTACACGGCGGTGGCGGTGCCGGTCGCTCCGCTGGGCGAAGAGGGCTCGGAGCCGGCCTGAGAGGGCCGGCCTGAGAAGGCACAACCACGGCGCACGCCGAGGACGACGAGCGCCGCGTCCTCGGCCCGCGGGGTCGGCGACGCACCGGACGACGCGGGCCCGACCGGCACGATCTGAAGGGACGGACGGCCTAGCGCGGCTCGTAGGCCGCCTGTCGGCAGGCGCCGTTCGCGGCGCCGCCGGCGACGCCGGCCGCGGTCAGCCCGTTCACGCACCCCGCCAGGTCGTTGACCACGCCACGGGTGCACGCCGCCTTGACGGTGTCGGTGACCGCGACGCCGGACATCTCGACCGTGCCCGTGCAGGCCGGGATGTCCGCGTGGGCGGCGGGGGCGGCCAGGGCGGCGCCGCCGAGCGTGAGGGTGAGGCCGGTGAGGACGCCGGCGATACGGGTCGACGTGCGCATGGAAGGCACCTGCTCTCCGGAATCGCGCGGCCGCGGAACCGGGTGTCCCGGATTCGCGGAGGAAGGGCGAAGACGAGCGGATACGAGGGTTCCTCCCTCCCCCTTCGACGCTAGAGCAGCTCCCCGCCGCCCGCACCCGCGCTCACCGTGCCGACGTCCAGCCCTGGCCGCGCAGCCTCTCGAAGCCGTCGAGGAGGAGGTCCAGGGCGAACTCGAACTCGAACTGGTCGTCGCAACCGCCCCCGACGGTGGAGTCCCCGTCGTGTGCGGCCGCCGCGGCCAGTTCCGCGATGCGCGGGTAGCGCTCCGCCAGCCCCGCGCCCGTGGGGCCGGACGGCGCCACGGGGCCCTCAGGGCCCTCGGCGCCCTCGGGCCCCGCCGGCCCCGAGGTGGTGAACAGTTCCTGGCTGAAGCCGAGCAGGCGGCTGCCCATGGCGTGCATGACGTGGTGCGTGAGGTCGGCGGACAGGCCGCCCTCCCGGAAGGTCCCGGCCATCGACTCCAGGTAGTCCAGCACCGCCGGGGTCGGCCCGGTCCGTGACTCGATGACCCGGGCCGCCCAGGGGTGGCGCAGCAGGACCCGCCGGGCCGAGAGGATCCGGGCGCGGACGATCTCCCGCCAGTCGGGGCCCGCGCCCGGCGGGTCGATCTCGCCGACGACGGTGTCGGTCATGCCGTCGAGCAGTTCCTCCTTGTTGGCCACGTGCTTGTAGAGCGCCATCGGTACGACGTCGAGCTCCTGCGCGAGCCTGCGCATGCTGAGCGCGTCGATGCCGGTTCCGTCGGCCAGCGCGACGGCGGCCCGCAGGACGCGCTCCCTGTTGAGGGGCGTTCGTCGCGCGGTGCGGTGCGTGGCTTCCTGCCGGGTCATTCCGGGCCCCTTCCCTCGTTCGGCCTTGACGAGTGTACGGCGTACACCTATGGTCGGCCGCAGGTGTACGCCGTACACCCAGGAGGGGGATCGATGATGAGTCCGGACCGGAGAACCGCGGTGGCCGCCGGGGCGCTGTTCCTGCTGACCGAGGTCGCCGCGATCGCGGGGGCCGCCCTGTACCGCCCGCTGCTGGGCGCGGCGGACGGCCGGCTCGCGCAGGGCGCCGACACGCGGGCGCTGCTCGGGGCCCTGTGCGAGGTGGTTCTGGTGGCGGCGGTGACCGGTACCGGGGCGGCGCTGTTCCCCGTGCTGCGGCGCCGCGGCGAGGGGGTGGCGCTGGGGTACGTCTGCGGGAGGCTGCTGGAGGCGGCCCTCATCGCCGTCGGGATCGTCGCGGTGCTGGGGCTCGTCACCCTGCGGCGGGAGTCCGGGGGCGCGGCCGGTGCCGCGGCCGATGCCGCGCTGGTGGCCGTCCACGACTGGACGTTCCTGCTCGGGCCGAACATCGCCCTCGGGATGAACACCGTCCTGCTCGCGTCCCTGGCCTACCGCGCGCGGCTCGTGCCCCGCCCGCTGGCCCTGCTCGGGCTGGTCGGGGGGCCGCTGATCTGCGCTTCTGCCGTCGCCGTGATGTTCGGGCTCTATGCCCAGCTCTCCGTGCCCGGCTCCCTCGCCGCGCTCCCGGTGTTCGCCTGGGAGCTGGGGTTCGCGGGGTGGCTGATCGCCCGGGGGTTCGGGCCGCACGGGTCGTCCGCCCTGGAGCGCTCTCGACGGCCGAAGGGGTGATCGTGCCGGACACGCCGGATCGGCGGCTCGTGGCGAATCGATTCGCCACGAGCGGGGCCTCCTAACGTCGGCCCCGCAGTCCCACTTGATGATCTTCGAGAAGGGATCACTCCCCGCATGAAGCTCCGCAACGCCGTCGCCGCCACCCTCGGCGCCCTCGCGATCACCCTGTCGATGTCCGGCTCGGCCTTCGCCGCCGAGGGCGACTTCCACTACACGTACCAGGCGGAGGACGGCCAGGTTCACGAGGCCGCACTCAGCAACCCGGCCAACGACACCTGTGTCAACCTCTCCGGCATCGCCTCCGACGAGGCCCCGGCCGGCTACGGTCCGCAGAACTCCACGGACGCCTACGTGGTCCTCTACCTCGGCGCCGACTGCAACGAGGAGAGCCCCACGACGGTCCTGCGGCCGAACGGGCAGCGCGCCACCGACGACATGAAGGTCCGCTCGGTGAAGTTCACCACCGAGCGCCCCAGCATGCGCCTCATGCCTCGATGATCACCAGCGGGACCTCCCGCGGCCGGGACGCCTCCCGGTAGTCGTCGAACGGCGGCCACAGGGCCGCCATGGCCTCCCAGTACGTTTCCCGCTCCAGCGCCGTCGCCGTGCGCGCCCGGGCCGGGAAGACGTCTGCGCCCACCTGGAGGCGGACCTCCGGGTGGGCGGTGAGGTTCCGGTACCAGGCGGGGTGGCGCGGCCCGCCCGAGCCGACGGCCACGACCAGGTGGCGGCCGGCGTCCCGCCCGTAGATCAGCGGCGTGCGGGCCGTGCGGCCGGTCGCCCGGTCGAGGGTGGTGAGCAGCAGGGTGGGGACACCGTGCCACAGGTGGCCGTCCGCGCCCCCGCTGGCGACGTACGTCCGTACGTGGTCCAGGCGCGGTCCGGGGTGCGGGTCCGTGGGGTGGTCCCAGTCGACGGTGACGGCGACGCTGTTCATCTGACCTCCGTGGCGCGGCCCCCGGACGGCTAACGAGCTCCGTCGATTCTGGATGCGGCACACCGGCCGCGCAGGCGGGTGGCCGGGTCCGCCGGACGCCCGTGCCGGTCAGCCCGGTACGACCACGGCCGCCCGCTCGATCACGACGGGGACCAGCGGCACGTCTCCGTGCCCGCCCGCCCGGCCGGTGCGGACGGCGGCGATGGAGTCGACCACGTCCCGGCCGTCGGTGACCACGCCGAACACCGCGTAGCCGTACCCGGCGGGCGTCGGGGCGGTGTGGTCCAGGGCCGGGTTGTCGGTGGTGTTGACGAAGAACTGCGAGGTGGCGGAGTGCGGGACGCTGGTCCGGGCCATCGCCACCGTGTACCGGGTGTTCTTCAGCCCGTTGTCCGCCTCGTTGCGGACCGGCTCCCCGGTGGGCCTCTGCCGCATGTCGGCGGTGAAGCCGCCGCCCTGGTTCATGAAGCCGGGGATCACCCGGTGGAAGACGGTGCCGTCGTAGTGGCCGCTCTCCACGTAGCCGAGGAAGTTGGCCACCGATGCCGGGGCCAGCTCCTCGTAGAGGTCGATGACGATGGTGCCGAGGCTGGTGGTCAGCTTCACCTGGGGCATGACGGTTCCGGTTCCTTCCGGTGCTGAAACGTGCCTCTCAGCTTCGCAGAGGGTCACCGGGGGACCACGGCCCGGGGTGCGGCCCCGGGCCGGACCGTCGGCAGTGCCTTCGAGCGGCCGCTAGGGCAGATAGCGCTCGATGACCTGCGGCCCCTCCTTCTCCATCAGTTGGCGCGCCTTCTCGACCCGCTCCGGTGTCACGTCCTGCCCGGTCGCCATCACCAGGTCCTCGGGGTCGTACGGTCGCTCCCCGCCCGTGAAGAGCCGGTCCGACCGGGTGGGCTGCTGGTCCGCTTCACTGTCCATCGGTGCCTCCTCGTGCCCCCTCAGGCCCCCATACTCCGGCCCCGGCCCCATGAACGCACCTCGGGGCGCGGGGCACCGCACGGGACCCCGGGCCGGGCCCCGGATCAGGCCCCGGGCCGGGCCCCGGATCAGGCCCCGGATCCGGCGGCGGTGAGGGTGGCCACGGCGCCGAGGGCGGTCAGCACTCCGCAGATCCAGAGGTTGACCGCCTTGTGCTCCCAGAACACCGCGACGAACTCGCGCAGCGTCGCGCTGGGCAGGAAGTACCGCGCCGTCGGCGAGCCCAGCACCTGTCCGTTGACCCCGGCCTTGCGGGCCATCATCGCGGCGCGGAAGGCGTGGAAGTTGTTGGTGACGACCACGCACCGGTAGCCCGGGTCGGCCGCCTCCATGATCTGCCGGGAGAACAGCATGTTCTCCTCGGTGGTGGTGGACCGGTCCTCCAGCACGATGTGCTCGGCCGGAACCCCCTCGGCGATCAGCCAGTCCGCCATCGCCCGCGCCTCGGCGACCTTCTCGTCGGTGCCCTTGCCGCCCGAGGGGAGCAGCACCGGCGGGCGGCTGCCCCGGCTGATCTGGGCCTCGTAGATCTCCTGGCCCTTGCGCAGGCGCGAGGCCAGCAGGGGCGGCACCCGTTCGCCGCCGATCAGGCCGGAGCCCAGCATGACCACGTGGTCGACGTCGCCGCGGACCTTGATGCGGCCGTAGAGGAAGGCGTAGCCGAAGAAGCACAGGAAGACGAAGGAGACGTAGCCGACGACCAGAGTGAGGGTCGCAGCGATGCCGGCGAGGGTCCTGGAGCCGGTCCAGGCGACCGTGACCAGCAGGGCGATCATCGCGAAGATCCCGAGCCCCGCCAGCAGGGACAGCAGGTTGGCCGGCCGGCCGCCCTCCTTGCGGACCATGGTCATGCCGTTGCGGACCAGGAAGACGCCGAGGGCCACCACGCCGACCGCGGGCACGAAGAAGACGAGCGCGAACAGGGTCAGCGCGGCCCACGGCGGCAGCGCCGTCAGCTGGAGCAGCATGACGAACGAGAGGGAGACGAAGGTCAGTCCGAGCAGGACCGCGTTGCGGAAGCGGCGGCGGTCCTTCCAGACGCTGACGCAGAACACGAGGAAGAGGAGGGCGGGGAGGACGAAGGCGGCGACCATGGCGTTCATCGTATGGGCCGTCGGTGAACGGGAGTCCGGCGCACGGAGCGGCCCGCCAGGACGTCCGTACGGCGTCCGTCGCGGATGACGGGAAGGCCGTCGATCAGTACGTGCGGGATGCCGTGCGGCAGGGCGCGCGGCGCCTCGAAGGTGGCTCCGGCCGCGACCGTCTCCGGGTCGAAGAGGACCAGGTCGGCCCGGAACCCCTCGCGCACCAGGCCCCGGTCGGGCAGGCGCAGCCGTGCCGCGGGGCGGCCGGAGAGGTGGGCGACGCATTCCTCCAGGGAGAGCACGCCGAGTTCGCGCACGTAGCGGCCGAGGTAGTGCGGGAAGGTGCCGTACGCGCGGGGGTGGGGCTTCGCGCCGTGCAGGATGCCGTCGGAGCCGCCGGTGTGGGCGCGGTGGCGCATGATCGTGCGGACGTTGTCCTCGTGGCCGACGTGCTGGAGGACGGTCGGGCCGAGCCGGTCCGCCAGCAGGAGCCGCCGGGCGGTGTCCCAGCCGTCCAGGCGGGTGCCCACGTGGCCGGCGAGGGCCGCGGAGGCGGTCCCGGAGACCTCGATCGTCGACCAGTCCACGGGCACCCCGTGGCAGCCGTCGGCGCCCTCCACTTCCATGGCGTGGCGGATCCGGTCGGCGGTGGCGTCGTCGCGCAGCCGGGCCAGGACCGCCTCGGGGCCGCCCTCGTTGGCCCAGCCGGGGAGCAGGGCGACGAGGGTGGTGCAGCCGGGGGTGTACGGGTAGCTGTCGAGCGTGAGGTCGGCGCCCCCGGCGAGGGCGGTGTCGAGGAGGTCCAGCAGTTCTCCGGCCCGGCCCTCGTTCTCGCCGAAGTTCATGGTGGCGTGGGCGAGGTGGAGGGCGCATCCGGCCTCGCGGGTCAGGTCGAGCATCTCGGCGTAGGCGTCGAGGGCACCGCGGCCGTACGAGCGGTGGTGCGGGCAGTAGTAGCCGCCGTAGCGGGCCACCACCCGGCACAGTGCGGTGAGTTCGGACCCGGACGCGTACATGCCGGGGGTGTAGGTGAGCCCGGAGGACAGGCCGACGGCGCCCTGCTCCAGCCCCTCGGCGACGAGGGAGCGCATCCGGTCGAGTTCGGCGGGGGTGGCGGGGCGGTCGTCCCAGCCGAGGGCGTACGCGCGGACGGTGCCCTGGGGGACGAGGTAGGCGGCGTTCACGGCGATGCCCCGTCCGCCGAAGCCGTGGTCCAGACGGTCGAGGTAGCCGCCGATGGTGCGCCAGTCGAAGTCGACGTCCTCGCCGGTGCCGTTCCAGCCGGCGATGGCGGTGCGCACCCCGGTGAGGGTCCGCTCGTCGGCGGGGGCGTACGAGAGCCCGTCCTGGCCCAGGACTTCGAGGGTGACGCCCTGGGCTGCCTTCGCGCTGTGGTCAGGGTCGCGCAGCAGCGCGAGGTCGCTGTGGGCGTGCATGTCGACGAACCCGGGGGCCAGGACCAGCCCCCGGGCGTCGATCGTGCGCCGTCCGCCGCCCGGGATCCGGCCGATCCCGGCGATGCGCCCCTCGTGGACGGCGACGTCGGCGGTGTAGGAGGGCCCGCCGGTGCCGTCGGCGACGAGGGCGCCGCGGATGACGAGGTCCACGGTCAGAAGAAGGTGCGGACGAATTCGGTGACGGTGCCGTCGGACTGCACCAGCGGGATCAGCGGCCACTTCTCGAAGATGGTGCAGGGGTGCGACATGCCGAGGGCCACCCAGTCGCCGACCTGCACGTCGTCGGCGGAACCGGTCTCCAGCCAGGCGTGCTGGTCGGACAGTTTGACGACGCGGATCCCGGTGGCGGGCCGCTCCTCGCCGGTGAGCGCGTCGCGGACCAGTTCGGCGTCGGGCAGGCCGAGGTCGTAGGCGATGTCGCGCTTGCCGGCGTTGACGAAGGCCTGGGTGGGGGAGGGGCGGGAGACGACCTGGGTCCACAGCCGGAAGGCGGGGCGCAGTCCGCCCTCCTCGGGGACCCGGTTGAAGGGGGTCAGCCGGGTGTACCAGCCGTGGTCGTGGGAGACGTACGCACCGGAGCGCAGCAGCCGCAGCACGGGGCGGGAGAGCTCCGGGATCGCGGCGAAGACGTCGGCGACGGCGTCGAACCAGGCGGAGCCGCCCGCGCTGACGACGATCTCCTCCAGGTCGGGGGCGAACCGTCCGGCCTTGTCGAACTCGACGGCGAGGCCGGTGAGGCGGCGCAGGTAGGCGTGGACGGAGTCCGGGTCGGCGTCGGGCACCTCGGCCTCGTAGCCGGCGATGCCGGTCAGGCGCAGGGTGGTGGTCGCGGCGACGGCGTCGGCGACGGCGCGGCAGTCGTCGTCGGTGCGGGCGCCGGTGCGGGCGCCCTCGCCGGCGCCGAGTTCGACGACCACGTCGAGGACGGCGCCGCGGCCCTGGAGGGCGCGGTCCATGAGCTGGACGCCGCGGACGGAGTCGACGTAGCAGACGAAGCGGAAGTCGGGGTCGGCGGCGAGTTCGGCGGCCACCCAGTGCAGGGCGGCGGGGTCGACGAGCTCGTTGGCGAGGAAGATCCGCCGGATGCCGAAGGCGCGGTAGACGCGGGCCTGGTGGGGGACGGCGGCGGTGATGCCCCAGGCGCCGTGTTCGAGCTGGCGCTCGAAGAGCTGCGGGGCCATGCAGGTCTTGCCGTGCGGCGCGAAGGCGAGGTCGTGGCGGCGGGCGTACTCGCCGAGGGCGGTGAGGTTGTGCTCCAGGGCCTCCGCGTCCAGGGTCAGGACGGGGGTGGTGAATCCGCCGTCGTACAGGTCGCGGGCCTGGGCGGCGAGTTCGCCGACGGTGAGGCCGGCGCTCTGGGCGTCCGGGGGGAGCCCCTTGAACCGGTGGTCGACCGGTTCGTCGGCGAGCCGTCGGACTGCGTCGCTGGCCATGCGGATGCCTCCTCGTGCTGTTGCGTGATGCGCAACGAGCGTTGCGGGTGGTGCTTGTGGTGTCTAACATCCCGGATGACGACGGGTCAACGGCGCCCGGTTCCGGAACGGGCCGAAGGGGCCGAACGGGCCGAAGGGGCCGGCGGGGCCGGCGGGCAGCGGGGCGGACCGGCGTACGGACCGGCGTACGGACAGGCCCGCGGACCGCGGGCGAGCGGACGGGACGAGGGGCGTGGCATGAGCCAGTCGGTGGAGCGGGCGCTGCGGATCCTGCCCGCGCTCGCGAAGGGACCGGCGGGCCTCGGCGAGGTGGCCGACGGACTCGGCGTGCACAAGAGCACCGCCCTGCGCCTGCTGCGCACCCTCCAGGCGCACGGCCTCGCCTACCGGCAGCCGGACGGCCGCTACCGGCTGGGGGCCCGCCTGTTCGCGCTGGCCGCCGAGGCCGTCGAGAACCTCGACGTCCGCGACGTCGCCCATCCCCACCTGGTCGAGCTGAACCGGCTCACCGGGCACACCGTCCACCTCGCCCTGCACCAGGACGACGAGGTGGTCTACGTCGACAAGGTCGACAGCCGCTACCCGGTCCGGATGTACTCGCGCATCGGCCGCCCCGTCCCCCTCACCGTCGCCGCCGTCGCCAAGCTGCTCCTGGCCGACCTGCCGGAGGACGACCGGCGTGCGCTCGCGGGGCGGATCGACTACCCGCGCTACACCTCCCGGTCGACCCCGGACGCGCAGGCGTTCCTCGCCGAGCTGGCCCTCGTACGGGAGCAGGGCTGGGCCGCCGACCTGGGCGGGCACGAGGAGGCCCTGAACTGCGTGGGCGCCCCGGTGCGCGGGCCGGGCGGGAGGGTGGTCGCGGCGATGTCGGTCTCGGCGCCCGGAGTGGTGGTCGGCGCCGGAGAACTGCTGGAGCTGTTGCCCCTGGTGCGCCGGACTGCCGACATCATCAGCCGGGAGTACTCCGGCACCGCGCCGGAGCCGCACCGAGAGCCAGAAGACGAGGACCTTCCGTGAGCGAGAAGACCGCCATCACCCCCGACACCCACACCGCGCCGCCCGCGAGGTTCTCGCACGGCGTGCGCAAGGGCAACATCCTCCAGGTCGCCGGCCAGGTCGGCTTCCTCCCGCACGTCGAGGGGCAGCCGCCGACGCCGGCCGGGCCGACGCTGCGCGAGCAGACCCTGCAGACGCTGGAGAACGTCCGCTCCGTGCTGGAGGCGGGCGGCGCGGGCTGGGACGACGTGATGATGATCCGCGTCTACCTGACCGACACCGCCCACTTCGCCGAGATGAACGGGATCTACAACACCTACTTCGAGGAGCAGGGCCTCAAGGAGGCCCCGGCCGCCCGCACCACGGTGTACGTGGGGCTGCCGGCCGGGCTGCTGATCGAGATCGACGCGCTCGCCGTCCTGGGCTGAGGGGGCGGGCGGGGCGCCCCCCTGGCGGTGGGGCGCCCCCCGCGCGCGGGGTTCCGCGCGCGGCGTCCGGCCGGGCCGGGAGCGGTACGGGGCTCAGGAGCAGTACTGGGCTTCCTTGCCGATCGAGCGGTACATGCAGTCGGCGTTCTCCAGGAGCTGGAGCACGGCCTCCTTGTTGCGCGAGGTCTCGCGGTCGATGACCTCGTCGGGCGGGTAGAAGCCGCCGCCGCTGCCGGATTCGGACGGGTACATCTCGAAGGTGTAGGCGAAGACCTTCTGGTTGCCCCACAGCCAGTCGTCGATCGTGCCGTCGGTGATGTACAGGTCGCTCGACTGCTCGGGCGTGTAGCCGTTGCTGGCCGCCATGCCCGTGCCGATCTTCTTGTAGGCGGCGAGGTCGTCGGCGGTCATGCCGGGCGCGGTGTCGTTGTACGTCCAGCCGAAGGGCCACAGGACCAGCTGGCTGTACGTGTGGAAGTCGATGGCGGCCTTGATCTGCTGCTTGCCGCCGACGACGCGGCTGCGGACGAAGTCGGAGACCACCTTGACCTCCGGGGCGGAGGCGGCGGCGGGGCCGCGGTAGGTCTCGGAGCCCTTGCTGGAGCTGGAGCCGCCGCAGCAGCCCCACTTGTAGTCCCAGTTGCGGTTGAGGTCGGTGCCGACGGCGGAGGAACCGCTGTTGGGCTGCCGGTTCTTGCGCCAGGAACGGTAGGAGCCGGTGGCGATGTCGTACTCGCCGCCGTCCGGGTTGAGGTCCGGGACGATCCAGATCTCGCGGCTGTTGACCATGTCGGTGATCCGGGGTTCGGTGCCGTACTTGGATCCGAACTCCTTGAGCAGGTAGAGGGCCATCTCCACCGTGAGGTGCTCGCGGGCGTGCTGGTGCGCGGTGAAGAGGACCTCGGGCTCGGCCTCGTCGGTGCCGACGTTGTCGCTGATCTTGATGGCGTAGAGGTTGCGGCCCTCGTACGACTTCCCGATGACCTGCTTGCTCATGATCCCGGGGTACTGGGCGATCCGCTGGTCGATCTCCGCGTTCGCCTCGGCGTAGTTGTGGTAGTTGGAGTCCGCCGACGGGAAGTCCATCGGGTTGGCCTTGGTGCCGCGCTCGCCCCGGTCCGGCGGGCCGGGCAGGGCGGTGAGCCGGTAGCCGCGGGCCCGCAGTTCCTTGGCCTGCACGGGGTCGGCGCTGACCACGACCGAGCGGGCGTCCACCTCGTCGATCGAGACGCCGGAGCTCAGCAGGGCGGTGCGTTCGGCGGCGGTGGACGGGCCCTGGATCTCGTACTGGACGATGGCCTCGTCCTGCGTCGCGGTGGACGGGGTGGGCGGCGGGGCCGCCGTCGCGCTCATGCCGTAGGCGGGCGCGCCGAGCGCGAGCGCGAGGAGGGCCGCCGTGACGGCGGCCCTTCCGCGGTGGTGGAGCCGCATGCGTTCTCCTGGGTGGGAGTGTGGGGGTAGCCGTGCGGACGCGCACAGCGTGCTCTCATGGCATGTCCCGGTCAAGAACCCCGTCTTTCCGGGGAACCCGAACCGGCCACCCCCACACCTACCGCCTACGGGAGGCCGTGGACCTTGGGACCCACCGCGTTGGACCAGGCACTACCCGCCTTGGCGTCCCAGTTCGTCGACCAGGTCATCGCGCCGCGCAGCCCCGGGTACGTCTTCGACGGCTTGAAGGAGCCGCAGCCCGTGCCCTTGGCCAGGCAGTCCAGGGCGTTGCTGACGACCGTCGGGGAGACGTAGCCGCTGCCCGCGCCACTGGGGGACGCCGGGACGCCGATGCCCACCTGCGAGGGGTCGAGCCCGCCCTCCAGCTGGATGCAGGCCAGCGCCGTCAGGAAGTCGACCGAGCCCTGGGAGTAGACCTTGCCGTCGCAGCCGTTCATCGCGCCGCTGTTGTAGTACTGCATGTTCACCACGGTCAGGATGTCCTTGACCGCCAGCGCCGTCTTGAAGTAGCCGCCCTGGGTGGACTGCATGTCGATGGTCTGCGGGGCCATCGTCAGGACGAACGAGGGACCCGCCTTGGCCGCCAGGGCGCGCAGCGCCTGGGTCATGTACGTCGGGTTGAGGCCGTTCTCCAGGTCGATGTCGATGCCGCTGAAGCCGTACTCCTGCATCAGCGCGTACGCCGAGTTCGCCAGGTTGTTCGCGGAGGCGGAGTCGTTGACGGAGATGGTGCCCTTCTCGCCGCCGATGGAGAGGATGACGGACTTCCCCGCCGCCTTCTTCGCCGCGATGTCGGCCTTGAACCGGTCCACGGTGTACCCGCCGAGCCCCGCCGAGTCGAGGTTGAAGGAGATGGCGCCGGGCGTGGTCGTGGCGTCGGCGAAGGAGACGGCGATGATGTCGTACTGGGCGGAGACGTCGGAGATCTTCTGGACGGTCGCGCCGTTGTCGAAGTTCTGCCAGTACCCGGTCAGGGCGTGCCTGGGCACCGACGGGTTCGGGTTCGGGCCGCCGCCCCCGGTCGTGGTGCCGGTGACCGCCGCCGACCTCGGGCCCTCGCCCGCCGCGTTGTACGCGCTCACCTGGAACGCGTACGAGGTGGCGGCGGCCAGCCCGGTGATCTGGGCGGAGGCTCCGGACGCCGTCTGGACGCGGACGCCGTCCTGGTAGACGTGATAGCCGGTGGCGCCGCCGACCGCGTTCCACGAAAGGGTGAGCCCGCTCGCGCTCTGGCCGGAAACGACGGTCCCCGAGGGGGCGCCCGGCACGCTCGGGCCGGGGTCGGTGCCGCCGCCCCCGTCCGGGCCGAAGACGCTGAACTCGTCGACCGTGTAGGCGGGCTGGCCGTACCAGCCGTGGGTCCAGACGGTGACCTGGGTGGTGTTCGGGCCGGTGGTGAAGGTGGTCGACAGCTTCTGCCAGCCGGAGCCGGAGCCGGGGGTCCAGGTGGAGACGTCCTGGGTGCCGGTACCGGTCGCGCCGAGGTAGACGTACGAGCCCTGGACCTGGGTGCTCAGCGTGTACGTGGAATTCGGCTTGACCGTGACGGTCTGACTGCACTGCGCGTTGTCCGAGCCCGCCGGGGTGGCGCGCAGGGCGCCCGCGCCGGCGTAGACCGGAGTGGTGACGACGGCTCCGCTGCCGCCGGAACAGGACCAGTTGGCGAGGCCGGACTCGAAGCCGCCGTTGCGGGCGACGTTGACGTCGGCGGCCTGGGCGGTGCCCGCCGCGAGGGCGGTCAGCCCGCCCGCGGTGAGGGTGGCGGCGCCCAGCAGGGCGAGGGAGCGTATGCGGTTCACGTGGGCTCCGTGGGGGGAGGAAGGGGGGAAGCGGAAGGAGGGGGAGTGGGGGTCCCCCGGAACGAACTGCCGGCGCAGCCAAGTTGGTCCAGACCAATCCCCGTGTCAAGGGTCTTTGCGAAGTGGCTTGAACTGTTCGGACTTCCGATCCCTGTTGTCCGGGTTTCCCGCCACCTGTGACAAGCCCTTCCGGCACGGGAATCACCAAGCCCCTGACCAGCCAGGGGTGGCGCGGTTATGGTGCTGGGGCAAGGGGGGAGCGCGTCGATCGTTTGCGGTCGCGCAGCATGTGCGCGTACGTGACGGCCGTGCGAACAGGCGTCGCGTACAGGGTGAACGGGGGGATTCGCGTGCCGACCGCCATCGCTGTCACCAGCGCCGACCTGGTGCTGCCCGCCCCCGACCGGCACACCCCCGGCGCCGCGGTCCTGCGCCCGCCCGGCGAGGCCGACCTGGAGGGCGCGCTCGCCGAGACCTCCGCCCTGCTGGAGCGGCACGGCCACCTCGTGGCCGTCGTACCGCCCTGGCTCCCGCCCGCCACCGTGCGCCGGCTGCACACCGTCCGGGCCATCCTGGAGACCGACCGCATCGCGCTCCTCGACATCGATCTGCCGCCCCTGGCAACCGCCGTGCTGGTGCGTCAGCTGCGCCAGCTCACCGTCTGCGACTTCAGCCCCGGGGTCATCGCCTCCGCCGCCCGGCTGCTCTCCCACTACATCCACGCGGGCGCGCTGCTGGGTACGGTCGCAAAGCTGGACCGGGTCCCCGTCGGGCTCAAGGCCCACGCCCGGTCCTGGTCGCCGAGCGCCCAGTTCGCCGTACTGGCCCACCCGACGCCGCATCTGGCCCGGCTCGGATCCGCCGGAGCCGCCTCGCAGGCCGCGCTGCCGCCGGGACCCGGCTTCGCCACCCACCTCACCTTCGCGCGCGGAGCGCTGTCCTCCGACTGGGTGACGGCCGAACTGGCCCCCGCCTGGCAGGTGCAGGGCGTCATGGAGAACCCGCTGCCCGCCGACTCCGCCGCCTGGTGGGCCACCCCGAAGCTCGTCGAGTTCGCCGCCGCCATCCCCGACCCGTCCGTGCTCTACCAGCTGGTCGCCTCGGTCCGCAGGGAGGAGTGCCGCTGGTGCGGCTTCGAGCTCATCGGCGACCGCTGCGGATTCTGCGCCGCACCCCTGGCCGCACCCCCACCCGAGGCCCCCGCCCGTACCGGCACCCGTTCCAGAACCTGACCGGCCCGCCCCCGAACGAACCGAAGAACGGCGAGGTAGTACGGCCCATGAACTCACGCCAGCGCCGCGGCGTCATCCTGCTCCTGCTGTCGGTCCTGTGCGCCCTCGCGGCCTTCGCCGGGGTCCTGGTCGTGATCGGCGACGTCAACTCCAAGGTCGGGTCCGAGGTGGTCGCCTACCGCGTCAAGGGCGACATCGCCCCGTACAGTCCGCTCACGGCCGGCCAGTTCGAAGAGGTCAAGGTCCCCAAGCGGTGGCTCTCCGACACCGCCGTCACCGACCTGGGCGCGCTCCAGGGCAAGATCGCGCTCACCACCCTGAAGCGGGGCTCGCTGCTCCAGAGCGACATGTTCGTCGACAAGCCTCAGCTCCAGGCCGGGGAGCAGGAGATCGCCATCATGATCGACGCGGCGACGGGCGTGGCCGGCAAGATCACCTCGGGCGCCAAGGTCAACATCCTGGCCACCTTCAAGGGCGCCAAGGACACCGACCCCGCCCGCTCGGTCATCATCGTCGCCAACGCCCGCGTCCTGGGCGTCGGCAAGCTCACCGCCCTCGACAAGGACAGCGACAGGAAGGGCCCCGCCGAGGCCGTTCCGATCACCTTCGCCCTGAACACCAAGGACACCCAGCGCGTCGCGTACGCCGAGTCCTTCGCCGAGCACGTCCGACTGGCCCTGGTGGCCCCCGGCACCGACTCGACTCCCGGCCCGAGCGACCGCACGTACACCCTCGACGGGGACAAGTGAGGCCCGGATGACCACCCGAATCCTCCCCGCGGCCGGCGACCCGGACGCCGCCCGCGCCATCGTGGCGCTGCTCAGCCAGCTCCCGGACGCCGAGCCCGCCGCTCCCGTCCCCGATTCCACGACCCTCCTGGACACCCTGTTCCGGCTCGCCGCGGACTCCCTGGACGAACTGCCCGAGGTGGTCCTCGTCCACGAGCGGATCGGGCCCGTCCCCGCCCTGGAGCTGATCCGCGAAGTCGCCCTGCGCTTCCCCGCGGTCGGCGTGGTGCTGATCTCCTCCGACGCCGGGCCCGCCCTCTTCTCCGCCGCCATGGACTCCGGCGCGCGCGGCCTGATCGGCCTCCCCCTCGCCTACGAGGAACTCGCCGCCCGCGTCCAGGCCGCCGCCCAGTGGTCCGCGGGCGTACGCCGCCACCTGGGCCGCGGCCCCGAGGCGCCCGCCGGGCCGGGCGGCCGGGTGGTCACCGTCACCGGCGCCAAGGGAGGCGTGGGCGCCACGTTCACGGCGGTGCAGTTCGCGCTGGCCGCCGCCGCGGCGGGCCGGCGCACGGCCCTGGTGGACCTGGACCTCCAGGCCGGGGACGTGGGCTCGTACCTCGACGTGCAGTTCCGGCGCTCCATCGCCGACCTCGCCGGCATCCAGGACATCTCCCCGCGCGTCCTCCAGGACGCCGTCTACGAGGACCGCACCGGCCTGGCCCTGCTGCTGGCCCCGGCGGACGGGGAGCGGGGCGAGGAGGTCGACGAACGGGCCGCCCGGCACGTCATCGGCGCCCTGCGCGCCCGCTACGAGCTCGTCGTCATCGACTGCGGCACCCAGGTGACGGGCGCGAACGCCACCGCCGTGGAACTCGCGGACCTGGCCGTCATGGTCACCACCCCGGACGTGGTCGCCGTACGGGCGGCCAAGCGGATGGTCCGGATGTGGGAACGGCTCCAGGTGCGCAAGGCCGAGGACACCACCATGGTGGTCAACCGCTGGAGCAAGCACACCGAGATACAGCCCTCCCTGATCGAGAAGATCACCAAGACCCGGCCCACCCGCACCCCGGTCCCCGCCGCCTTCAAGGAACTCCAGGCGGTGGTGGACGCGGGCCGGGTGCAGGACCTCGACAACCGCTCGACGGTGAAGCAGGCCCTGTGGACCCTGGCCGGCGAACTGGGCCTCCTCGCCGCCCCGGACGCCCCGGCGGGATCCCCGGCCCCCGCCGCCGCCGGCTCCGGTGCGGCCCTCGCCCTCCGCGCGGCCGGCCCGGTGGCCCGCCTGCGGCGCGGCCGGGAGGGCTGAACGGTGACCGCGCGCGGGTCCGTACGCGGCGGGCGGGGGTGGTGCCGGGACCGGGGGCAGGTGGCCGTCGAGTTCGTCGGCATGGTCCCGCTCATCCTGCTGCTCGTGGCGGCGGTGTGGGAGTGCGTGCTGATCGGGTACGCCTTCTCGCTGGCGGGCAACGCGGCCGACCAGGGGGCGCGGGCGGGCGCGGTGAAGGGGGACGGGGAGTGCGACACGGCGGCCCGCAAGTACGTGGGGGGCGCCTGGAACATGTCCGTCGACTGCGGTCCGGCCGGGAACCTGTACAAGGCGAAGGTCAGACTGGAGATCCCCGTCCTCTTCCCGGGGCTCGGCTTCGGCGCCATCGACGGCACGGCCGGCGCGGCGATGGAGCGGGAGGAATGACATGAGAAGGCGGCGCATCCGCTCCGACCGCGGCCAAGTGGCCATCGAATACATCGGCTTCGTCCCGATCCTGCTGTTCGTCGCACTGTGTGCGATCCAGCTGGGCTGGATCGCGTACGTCCACGAGCAGGCCGACACCGCCGCGCGGACCGCGGCCCGGGTCGAGGCCCAGCACCGGGGCCGAGGTGAGGCCGCCGGTCACGCCGCGATCCGCGAGGGCCTCGCGGCGACCGTCTCCGTCCCGAGCGGCGGGGACGCGATCACGGCGACCGTGACGATACCGATCAACTCGATCATCCCCGGACTGCACATCGACCCGGCCAGGGCCACGGCCGTCATGCCCAACACCGACCCGGACGGAGCCCGACCGTGAGCCTGCGTTCCCGGGTCAGCACCCCCGACGACCGCCACAGCCCCCGCGAGGACGGCCGCCTGGTCTCCTCGTACCGGGCCAAGCTCCTCGAAGAGATCGACCTCGCCGAGATGTCCGCGCTCGCGCCCGCCGAGCGCCGCGCGCGGCTGGAACGCGTACTCGGGCACATCATCAGCCGCGAGGGCCCGGTCCTGTCCACCGCCGAGCGCGCCCAGCTGATCCGCCGCGTCGTCGACGAGGCCCTCGGGCTCGGTGTCCTCGAACCGCTCCTCGAAGACGCCTCGATCTCCGAGATCATGGTCAACGGCCCCGACCAGATCTTCGTCGAGCGTTCCGGCCGGGTGGAGCAGCTCCCGATCCGCTTCGCCTCGCACGAGCAGCTGATGCAGACCATCGAGCGCATCGTCTCCACCGTCAACCGCCGCGTGGACGAGGCCAATCCGATGGTCGACGCGCGCCTGCCCAGCGGCGAGCGCGTCAACGTCATCATCCCGCCGCTCTCCCTCACCGGCGCCACCCTCACCATCCGCCGGTTCCCGCGCGCCTTCACCCTGCCCGAGATGATCGCCCTCGGCTCCCTCGACGAGCAGATGCTCCTGCTCCTGTCCGGGCTGGTGCAGGCGAAGCTGAACCTGATCGTGTCCGGGGCCACCGGCACCGGCAAGACCACCCTCCTCAACGCCCTCTCCGGCCTGATCCCGGAGGGCGAGCGCATCATCACCATCGAGGACTCCGCCGAACTCCAGCTCCAGCAGGCGCACGTGATCCGCCTCGAATCCCGCCCCGCGAACGTGGAGGGCAAGGGCCAGATCACCATCCGCGACCTCGTACGCAACTCCCTGCGCATGCGCCCCGACCGGATCATCGTCGGCGAGGTCCGCGGCGGCGAGACCCTCGACATGCTCCAGGCCATGTCCACCGGCCACGACGGCTCCCTCGCCACCGTCCACGCCAACAGCTCCTCGGACGCGCTCACCCGCCTGCAGACCCTCGCCTCCATGTCCGAGGTGGAGATCCCCTTCGAGGCGCTCCAGGACCAGATCAACAGCGCCGTCAACGTCATCGTGCAGCTCACCCGCTTCGGTGACGGCTCGCGCCGCATCACGGAGATCTCCATCCTCGAATCCCACGGCCGCGAGCCCTTCCGGATCACCACCGTCTGCCGCTACGTGGCCCAGCCCATGGGCGCCGACGGACGCGTGCACGGCTACTTCGCGTACGCCCCCCTTCCCCGCCGGATCGCGGAGCGCCTCTACATGAACAGCCAGCCGATCCCCCAGGCCTTCGGCGTCGCACAGCCCGACGCCCTCCTCGACCCGCTCACCCCCCGGACCGTCCTGTGAACCACCTCGTCCTCCTCACCCTCGGCGCCACCCTGCTCGCCGGGCTGTTCACGGCCCTCGGGGTGCACGCCTACTCGGCCGGGCTCGCCCAGCGGGCCGCCCTCATCGAACGCCTCTCGGCGAGCGGCGAACCCCCGCCGACCGGACGCAGGCGCCGCTTCCGCGGCGTCGACCGCCGCCTGCGCCGGACGGCGCTGGGCCGCCGCATCGAACTGAAACTGGCGACCACGGGGCTGGACCTCACCCCGGGTGAGTTCTTCGTCTACATGCTGCTGGCCGTCGCGGGCACATGGCTGGTCTGTTCCTCCCTGCTGGCCCCGTTCTTCGGGCCGGTGGCCGGACTGATCGGCCTCTGGTCCGCCAACGCCTTCCTGAACTGGCAGCGCGCCCGCCGCACGGAACGCTTCATCAACCAGCTCCCCGAACTGGCCCGGATCCTCGCCAACGCCACCCAGGCCGGCCTCGCCCTGCGCACCGCCATCGGCATGGCGGCGGAGGAACTGGAGGCCCCGGCGGGCGAGGAACTGGCCCGGGTCGCGGACCGGCTCGCCGTCGGGCACTCCATCGAGGAGTCCCTCGGGGAGATCGTCGACCGGCTCCCGTCCCGCGAACTGGTCGTCCTCGTCTCCACCCTGGTCCTCTCCGCCCGCGCGGGCGGCGCCATCGTGGGCAGCCTGCGCAACCTCACGGTGACCCTGGAGCAGCGCAAGGAGACCCGCCGGGAGATCCGTACGCAGCTCTCGCAGGTGACGGTGACGGCGTACCTGGTACCGGCCATCGGACTGGGGTCGCTGCTGCTGGTGAACGCGATGATGCCCGGCGCCCTGGACCGGATGACCGGCGCGCTGGTCGGGCAGGTCGCGGTGATCGTCGCCCTGGGGCTCTTCGCGCTGGGCTTCGTCCTGATCCGCCGGCTGTCGAAGATCGACGTGTGAGGGGGCTGACGCCGCGATGACCGCCTACCTCCCCCTCCTCCTCGCCCTGGCCGTGGCCCTGTCCGTCTTCGGTGCCCTGCACGGCATCCGCCTCTACCGCGCCGACGTCAAACTCCCGACCGACCTGGCCCTGGCCCTGGAGGTCGGCGCCACCCGCACCACCGCCGTCGGCTCGCTCGTGGACCGCCTCGGCATCCGCTGGGCGCCGCTGGTGCTGCGCCTGATGGGCGCCAAGCAGGTGGCCCGCAAGCGCCGCCAGATCGACATGGCGGGCAACCCGGCCGGCCTCACCATCGACCGCTACGCCGCCCGGCGCGCGGTCTACGGATTCCTGGGCGGACTCGGCGCCCTGGCCATGCTCATGAACGGGCAGCTCGTCCTCGCCCTCCTCATGGTGGCCTTCGGCCTGTTCTGGATCGAGGTCGGCCTGTGGTCGGCCATCCGGGTCCGCCGCGACCACATCGAGCGGATCCTCCCGGACTTCCTCGACGTCCTCGCGGTCGTGGTCAGCGCCGGACTCGGCTTCCGTCAGGCCCTGGAGCGCGTCGCGGACAAGTACACCGGCCCCTGGTCCGACGAGATCCGGATCACCCTGCAGCAGATGGACATGGGAGTCAGCCGCCGCCAGGCCTTCGACGACCTGCGCAAGCGCAACGACTCCGAACAGGTCGCCCAGTTCGTCACCGCCCTCCAACAGGGCGAGGAACTGGGCTCCCCGATCGTGGACACCCTCATCGCCATCGCCGAGGACATGCGCCGCACCGACGCCCAGAACGCCCGCCGCCGCGCCGCCCGCGCCGTCCCGAAGGCCACCTTCGCCGTCACCATGTTCATGCTGCCGGGCACCCTGATCCTGCTCGTCTGCGGGTTCGTCTACGGAGCCAACGTGGACTTCGGTGCACTGCTCGGGGGCGGGTGAGCCGCCATGACCGCACTGCACCTGCCGTTACTGCGCGCGGCCCCCGGACGGGACACGACCCCCGCCCCCTCCCTCGCGGTCCAGGCGAACGCCCTCCAGTGCCTGTGCCGACAGGTCATGGCCTTCCGGCTCGTGATGATCGGCCTCGGCGCCCCGTTCTCCCTGGGCCGGACGGCGGCCGGGGGACCTACGTACCTGGTGTCCGGCGCGCTGCTGGCCACCTTCATGCTGTCCTACGTCCTCTTCCGCGACTGGGAGCGCTTCGGGCCGCTGCTGCTGCGCCACCGCTGGCTGCTGGCGGTGGACATGGTCCTGAGCGGGCTCCTGCTGATCGTGGCCACCCCCACCTCCCCGGTCGGGCTGGTGGCCCTGTGCACCCCGCTGCTGGCCGGGCTGGTCTACGGATGGCGGGGCTCGGCGGTGTACGCGGCCGCGCAGGCGGTGGCGGTGGCCGCGCTGGGCGGCGGCTTCGTGCTCTGCCTGCTGTGCGTGGTGGCCGGGGCCGCCGGATCCGGGCTGCGGGAGCTGCTGCTGCGCTTCGGGGCGGCCGTACGGAGCCTGGCGGCGGCCGAGGCGGTCCGGGACGAGCGGGAGCGGATGGCCCGGGAGATGCACGACTCGGTGGCCAAGACCCTGCACGGCCTGGCACTGGCGGCCGACGCCCTGGCCCGGACCCCCGACCCGGCGGCGATCCGCCGCCAGGCGGAACTCGTCGCGGACGCGGCCCGCCGCGCCTCCGCGGAGTCCCGGGCCCTGCTGACGGAGCTGCGCGTGCCCGGCGCCGCCCTCCTGCCGGGGCTGCGCGCCCTGGGCGCGGAACTCCACACCACGGGCACGCTGCCCGTCCTTCCCCCGGGGGTGGTGCACCAGCTGCTCTCCGTCGCCGGGGAGGCGGTGGAGAACGCCCGCCGCCACGCCGGGGCCTCGCGGGTGGAGATGTCGGTGTGCGCGGGGCCGTCGACGCTCACGGTGACGGTCGAGGACGACGGGGTCGGCCTGCCCCCCGTGATGCCGGCCGGGCATTTCGGGGTCCTCGGCATGAGGGAACGCGCGCACGCCATCGGCGCCGCCTTCGAGGTCGGCCCCCGCACCGCGGGCACCGGCACCCGGGTCCGCCTGACCCTGCCGACGGGAGGCCGCGCGTGACCGCTGTGCGCGTCCTGATCGCGGACGACAACCCGGTCGTCCGCGCGGGCCTGAGCAGCCTCCTGGCCACCACCGCCGACCTCGTGGTCGTGGCGGAGGCCCGGGACGGCCACGAGGCCCTGCACCTGACCCGGCTCCACAGTCCGGACGTGATCCTGCTGGACGTCCGCATGCCGGGAGTCGACGGCATCTCGGCCCTGCCGCACCTCGTGTGCCTGGCACCGGTGCTGATGCTGACGTACAGCCAGGAGGCCGATGTCGTCCGCGAGGCACTGCTGTTGGGCGCGGGCGGCTACCTGGTCCACGGCGAGTTCACGCCCGACGACCTCCTGCGCGCGGTCCGGGACACCCGCGCCGGCCGCGCCCATTTCACCCCGACGGCGGCGACCGTCGTGCTCGCGGAACTCCGGTCCTCTTCGCAACAGCAACGAAGTGTGGGACAGTCTACGGAGCGCGTGCACAACTCCGTTGCTTTCGGGCTGAGTTCGCGGGAGGTGGAGATCATGGATCTGATCGCGTCCGGCATGAACAACCAGCAGATCGCCGGCGCCTGCTTCATCAGCGAGAAGACGGTCAAGAACCACATCAACCGCATCTTCGCCAAACTCCGGAGCGCCTCCCGCAGCGAGGCGATAGCCCGCTGGCTGGGAACCGCCCGTCCAGGGGTGACCGGTCATGGGTAGACGGAGTACGCAGTGGGTCCGTATTTGGGCCCCGGGACCCTTGGTGACGACCGGTAACTCGTCGTACCGTCCGCAAATCAACAGCGGCACCGGCCCGGGAGGGAACCCCCATGTCACACAACAGGCTGCTGAAGGCATCGGTCGAGGCGAAGCTCCGCCTGAACGACTGGACGGACACGGCGGTGACACGCCTCCGCAAGCGCTACGCGAACCTCGACCGGGGGCAGACCGCGTTCGAGTACCTGGGCATCATCCTGGTGGTCGTGGTGATCATCGGGGCGATGATCGGCACTGGGATCGGCCAGCAGATCGTCGACAAGATCAAGGAGCAGGTCGGCCTGATCAAGGCGGGCTGATCCGGCGCGTGCGCAGCAGAGGGTCGAGTGACCGAGGGCAGGCCTTCCCCATCTACGTCGTGGCGGTGGGGGGCCTGCTCTTCGCGGCGTTCGTCTTCTTCGTCGTCGGACAGGCCTCAGTGACGCGCAGCGACGCGCAGGGCGCAGCGGATGCGGCCGCGCTGGCAGCGGCCCGAGAAGCGGGGGAGGGGAGCCTGGGCGCTCTGGACCTTGTTTCCCTGAAGCCGGAGGAATGGGTGAAGGTCCTGGCGGGCGACCTCCTCAGCGGCAGGGGGGCCTGCGACGCCGCGGTCGACTTCGCGGCCAGGAACGATTCCAGGGCCACGTGCGAGGCGTCGCCTCCGCGCTTCGCCGTTACGGTGGAGACGAACCGCACGGTGGGCAAGTCGGTGGTTCCGGGTACGGACGGCATGCATGGCGAGGCGCGCGCCGCAGCCGTCATCGACCCCCTCTGCACGTTGGGATCCGCCCCCGCTCCCGCCCCCACTGCGACGCCCCAGCCCGACCCCACCGCCACCGCGTCTCCGGGGCCGACCGCCACGCCGGTGCCGGCCCGGGTCAAGCTGCGGTGCAAAGGGGGAAAGTCCATTGACATCGACCCGTTGAACCCGGGTTCCCTGCGCGATCTGGCGCGGTCCCTGTTCAGCGTGCGATTGGTCGAGTGAGAGCGAATGAGAGACAAGGAAGCGGCTTACATGAGCATTCGGCACACGGTGAAGGTCCGCGGGGGAGCGGCCGCGGCGGTCGTGGCGGTCCTGGCACTCGCGTTGGCCGGCTGTGGCGGCGGCGGGGAGAAGCCGAAGGCGAAGGACGTACAGACCTCCTCGTCGCCGCAGCCGCAGGGGGGCTCATCCGCTTCGGCCCCCGCGGGCGGCGGCAGCTCCGCGCCGCCCCAGATCCTGGCCTCGGTGAACGGCGAGAGCGGGATCGTTCTGACGATCAACTCCGTCACCCGTGACGCGGGCGGCTTCGTGACGATCAACGGCCAGATCAAGAACACCACCGGCCAGCAGTTCGTCAAGACATCGGCCTGGCGCGGCAGCGAGCGCGATCTCAACGGAAGCGGCGAGTCCGTGGCCGGTGCGACGCTCGTCGACAAGGTCGGCAAGAAACGGTACTACGTGCTGCGCGATACGGACGGCAGGTGCCTGTGCACCACGGGGGTGGCCGGCATCGCCGCGGGCGCCACGGTGCCGTTCTTCGCGCAGTTCCCCGCACCTCCCGCTTCGACCACCGAGGTCGACTTCAACCTCCCCACCTTTGCCACGGCCACCGTCAAACTCTCCGGGTGACGCCATGACCACACGCCACCGTGCAGCCGCCGCCACAGCCGTTTCGGCCCTGATCATCGCCGGGGCCCACCTGATCGGCGCCACCGCCGCCCACGCAGACGACGTCAAGCCCTCCACGCCGCCCGGTACCGAGCCGTCCGCCTCGGCGCCCGTGCCGATCGACTCCGCCTCCCCGGGGTTGAAGATCCCCCAGGGCGGGACCCTCGCCCCCGCCAAGGTGCTCGACATCGCCGAGGTCGTCGAGGACCTCGGCGGGGAGCAGCGGCGGCAGGAGACCAATCAGACCGTGATGATGGCCCTGCAGTCCGAGGTCCTCTTTCCCGAGAACAGCGCCGTCTTCAACGCCCAGGCCGCCGCCCGCATCCAGGCCATCGCCAACGAGATCAACACCCAGAAGGCCACCCGCGTCCGCGTCTTCGGCTTCACCGACGACCAGGGCAGTTACGAGCACGGCAAGGAGCTCAGCAAGCAGCGCGCCGACGCCGTGCAGGCGGAGCTGGCCAAGACCGTCACCGCCCCCGGGGTCACCTACGACGTCCGCGGCTACAGCGAGGACTACCCGATCGCCGACAACAGCACCGAGGAAGGCCGCAAGAAGAACCGCCGCGTCGAGATCACCTTCCCCCGCAGCACCGGCGGTTAGGCGGGCGGCCGGTCGGCCGGTCAACCCGTCAGCCCGTCAGGCGTTCCGCCATCGCGCGCGCCCTGCGCGCCGGCTCCGGGCCCGGGGAGAGGGCGGCCACCGTGATCGCGCCCTCGATCAGGATCAGCAGGTCGTCGGCCGTGGCGGGGGAGTCCGGGACGAGTTCCGCGAGCAGCGCGCGCAGGTCCGCCTTGTGGCGGCGTACGGCGTCCAGCACCCCGGGCGGCCCGCCGTCGCCCAGCTCCCCGTACGCGTTCAGGAAGGCGCAGCCCCGGAAGTCCGGCTCCGAGAACCACCGCTCCAGCCAGTCGAAGACCGCGCCGAGCGGTTCCGGGGCCCCCTTGACCGCCTCCCGCAGGCTCCCCGTCCAGCGCCGGTCGCGCCGCTCCAGATAGGCCGTGACCAGGGCTTCCTTCGCCGGGAAGATCCGGTACAGCCGCTTGAGCGGCACCCCCGAGCCCGCGCGGATGCGGTCCATGCCGACGGCCTGGATGCCGTGCGCGTAGAACAGCTCCTCCGCCGCGTCCAGCAGCCGGGTGCGGGCCTCTTCCTCGTCCATGGGGGCAGCGTAGCCCAAACGGCCTTGCGGAGAGAACGATCGTTCTCCTAGGCTTGAGAACGATCGTTCTCCACGACCGAGAGGGGACTTCCGCATGTCCGGAACCACCGCCGTCCGACCGCCCGTTCCGCCCTTCACCGAGGAAACCGCCCGCGCCAAGGTCCAGGCCGCCGAGGACGCCTGGAACAGCCGCGATCCCGAACGCGTCGCCCTCGCCTACACGGAGGATTCCGTCTGGCGCAACCGCGACCGCTTCCTCACCGGCCGGGCCGAGATCCGCGCCTTCCTCGCCGACAAGTGGCAGCGGGAGCTGGACTACCGGCTCCGCAAGGAGCTGTGGGCGTACACCGGAAACCGCATCTCGGTCCGCTTCGAGTACGAGTGGCACGACACCGCCGGCCAGTGGTGGCGCAGCCACGGCAACGAGCAGTGGGAGTTCGATCCCGACGGCCTGATGCGCCGCCGCGAGGCCAGCATCAACGACGTCCCGATCACCACTGCCGAGCGCCGGCTCGCCTGATCCCGCCGGGTGCGGTTCTGTGGAGTCATGGCACAGGTCCGCGCGAACGGCACCACCCTCTTCTACGAGGCCACCGGGGACGGGGAGCCCCTCGTCCTGGTCCACGGCTCCTGGAGCGACCACGACGGCTGGCGGGCCGTCGTGCCCCGCCTCGCGGAGCGCGCGCCGCTGCGCGTCGTGGCCTACGACCGCCGGGGCCACAGCCGCAGCGAGCGGCTGCCCGGGCCGGGCAGCCGGGTGGAGGACGAGGAGGACCTGGCCGCCCTGATCGAAGCCCTCGGCCTCGCTCCGGCGCACGTGGCCGGGAACTCCTTCGGTGCCTCCACCGCCCTCGGGCTCGCTGCCCGCCGCCCAGAGCTCTTCCGCAGCGTCACCGCGCACGAGCCCCCGCTCCTCGGCGTCGTCGCCGACGACCCCGCCCTCCGGCCGCTGATGGAAGCCACCCGGCTCCGGATCGAGGGGGTCCTCACCGAGCTGCGCGCGGGCCGCGACCGGGCGGGGGCCCGCCGCTTCGTGGAGGAGGTCGCCGTCGGCCCGGGGGCGTGGGACCGGCTGCCGGAGCCGCTGCGCGAGACGTACGTGGCCAACGCGCCCACCTTCGCGGACGAGCAGGCCGACCCCGCCTGGGCAGACCTGGACCTCACCCGCCTCTCCCGCTACACCGGTCCCGTGCTGCTGACCCGGGGCACCGAGAGCCCGCCCTGGTTCCCGGTGATCATCGACCGGCTCGCCGCCGCGCTGCCACAGGCGCGGGTCAGGGTGCTGGAGGGCGCGGGCCACGTCCCGCACGTCTCCCACCCCGACCTCTACGTGGACGGCCTGACCGCCTTCCTCGCCGCCGGCGCGGGCTGACCCCGAGGCCCGGAGGCCCGGAGGTCACCCCTCCAGCAGATGGTCCGCCTTCCCGGCCTTGATGTCGCGGATCAGCTGGCGCAGCGATTCCGTCGAGTCGGTGAGGTAGGCCGCCTCCGCTCCCGCGACGGCGATGTAGCTGTTCCCGTCCCCGTCGACCCCGATCCGGTAGCAGCTCGCTCCTTCGCCGCAGAAGGCGTCTTCCCAGGTGATGTCGGCCATCGGCCGTCCTCTCAGAGTTGGCGGGCCAGGCTGTGGATGAAGTCCCGAGACGCCTCGGGGGAGAGGCTGAGGCTCTCCATCCAGTCCAGCTGGGCTCGGTATTTGGCTAGTTGGGCTTCGGTATGCAGGAAGTCCGGCCCGTGCGTGCTGTCCACCTGTGCGGTGTCGAGGCGCGGTACGGGTCCCTCCAGGTAGTTGACGGTCTGCCCGGCGCCCGGGAATCCCCCGGCCTTGAAGGTCAGGACGCGCAAGGTGATGTTGTCCTTCTCGGCTGAGAGGTTGAGCTGCTCCAGCTGTGCCCGCGCCACCTTCGGTCCGCCGAACTGCATCCGCAGCGCCGCCTCGTGGATGACCGTGACGTACGCGGGCGCGGCATCGCCTTCCAGCACCTGCTGGCGCTCCAGCCGGTGGGCGAGCCGAAGGGCGACCTCCTTTTCGGGGAGGGCGGGTACGACGAGGCGGAAGAGGGCCAACGCGTGGTCGCTGGTCTGGAGCAGTCCGGGAATGTGCACCGAGTGGGCGCACCTCATACGTGTGGCGTGTGCCTCCAGCTCGGCAATGTCCAGTATCGGAGCCGACAGTGAGCCGCGATAGCGCTCCCACCAGCCGCGGCGCCGAGGTTGCGTCATGGCGACGAGCGCCTCGATGTACTCCTCGTCGGCGCACTCGCAGTGACACGCCAGGGAGCGCAGCCGCTCCTCGCTGATGGCTCGGATGCCCTGCTCGATGGCGGAGACCTTCGACCGGTCGACTCCCAGAAGTCCGGCCGCCGATTCAGCAGATACGTCTGCGGCGACCCTCATGCGGCGCAGCTCGGCGCCCAGTCGTTTCTGCCGTTCGGTCGGTGCGGTGCGTGGCGGCATGGACGCAGTCTGCCGTGTCGCGGTGCTCGAATCCATGCGTGGCCATACTTCCTCAATGAGGTGGTCAATAGACCCCTATTCACGCTACGTTAGGTAACGCACCGCCCACGCAGGGGAGTCGAAGTGCATCGCCGCAGCATGCCTCGGGCCTCGGCGACGAGCCACGCTCCCCGTTCCGCGTCGGCCATCCGTGCGCGTCGAACTCGCCTTCGTCCAAGCCGACTTCAGGGAGTCCGTCATGCCCAGCCCCCTTTCGTCCTGCCCGCCGCCCCGGCCCGCCGAGGGTCCGTGCGAGCCGCCCGCACCCGACGGGCTCGCGTGCAGCCTCACCGTGCCCGCAGCCCCGTACAGCGGCCAGATCGCGCGCGGCGCCGTACGGTCCGTGCTGCACGCCTACCGGCTCGACGCCCTCGCCCCCGCCGCCGTGCAGGTCGCCGGGGAGCTGATCGCCGCCACCTGGGACTTGGAGCCCGGCCGGAGCCTCTACCTCTCCGTCCGGTACCGCGACGACGCACTGCGGCTCAGCGTCTACGACGCCCACGCCCCCCACGCCCACCCCCGCCTGGCCGCCCACTGTGAGGCCCGGCGGCGGGCGGGGCTGCGGGTGATGGCGGCCGTCGTGCGGGACTGCGGCGGGGTGTGGGGGTTCGGGGAGTCCCGGGAGCCCGGAGGCGGTACGCGGACCTGGGCGAGCCTGCCCCGGGAGGGGGCTGTCGGCTACCTCGCAGGCTGACGAACTTCCCTTGATGGAAAGGGGTTCGGGGTGCACCTGTAGGGGTGTCGACCTGTAAGACGGTGCCCCCGACTCTCGTGCGGCCCGCCGGGCCGCCGGCCCACGGCCACCGTGTACAGAACGGGCGGTCGGCTGAGAGTGCCCTGAGCCCCTCGCGTCTGCTCCTTGTGTTGCCGAACACCGTCATCGTGGGCCGGCGGGGTCGCGCAGCAGGGCTGGTCAACCAGCCGCCGGTCCACTGGCCCGCGTCGGTGGCATCGGCGCTGAAGATGCGCCGCGCGGCGTCTATTTGCCGCCATTTCCGCCGCGACTCGCGAGCTGGCGGGAGTGCCCCTCGGAGTGGCGAGGATAAGATCAGATTTTCTGATTGGGGTGCGATGTCGGGGGATGTCAGCCGGGAGCAGATGCGCCCGCACGCAGGCGGCGCGGACCAGGTGGGGACGAGGATGAACAGCGGGCCGGGGGCAGGGCTGCCGCCGTTGGTTCCGGGCGGGCCTGGAGACTTCGCTTCGACACCGGCGGAGAAGAAGGCGGCGGCGGGCACCATCGAGACCGAACTGGAGCCCGACACCAAGAAGGCTGTCGACCATGCGGATGACGTCACCAGCACCGCACAGAAGGGCTTCGACGGCTGGGATGCAGCCGTAGGCCTGACGAAGGTGGCGGACACCTGGGACCAGCAGGTGAAGACCCTGATGGGACGCCTCGCGGGAGAAAAAGCCGCGCTGCGCGGGGCTTCGGGCCTCTTCGTGGGCAATGACACGGGCCTGCACGACCGATTCCTTTCGCAGTCGAAGTTGAACCACCTCTGAGGGGCCGCAGTGCTGACATACGGAAAAGTCATGACGACGGATCTGGGTCTGCTGACGTCGGCGGCCGCCAAATGGGAGAGCATGGCGGGCGAACTGAAGAAAGTCGAGGCCCGCTACGGCGAAACCGTCCAGAAGATCACCATGGGTGACAACTGGTCTGGTGTCAGTGCTGGTGTGGCCCGGACCAAGTTCACGGCGACACGCTACGAGTACTCGGCGGCGCAGAACCAGGCCAAGGCCATCGCGAGCCTTCTGCGCGGTGCCCACGAGCAGTTCAGTGGCCTCAAGGCGAAGCTGGAGAGTGCCCGCGACGACGCCATAGCCGCCGGCATGACCGTCTCCGAGCAGGGCCACGTCGCCTTCGACTACGCCAAGCTCACCGCCGCCGAGCGCAGTGCCTACGAACACGATCCTGACGGCCGGTCCGCCATCCGCACGGCGGTCGACATGTGGCAGAAGCACATCGACGACCGTGTGAAGGCCTTGATCGAAGCGGACGTGCACGTCAAGGACGCTCTCGAAGCCGCAGTTGTCGACAGCAACCGGGATGCCCTGGGCAAGGGCGCCGACGAGACCCTCACCGGCTTCAACAACTACGCAGAGGGCGACCTGGCCAAGGCCAGGAAGCACGAACCGGCCGACATCAAGACGCATCCCGACCCCGTTACGGTGACCGGCCCCGCCGTCGGCTGGACGGCCAGCGGGATCAAGTACGGAAAGGAGGCCTCGTTCAAGACCTACGCCGACCTCTTCCACGCATCCGTGAGCGGAGATACGTCCTTTGAGGGACTGAAGCTCTCAGGGGTGGAGGACATTTACGGAGGTGTCAGGGCCACTGGAAACCTGGGTGCCACCGACAAGGGCGTCGTCGCCAAGGGCGAGATGTCCGCCGGGCTGCGATTCCTGGAAGAAGCCCGGATCGAACACGGTCCGCAGGCCGCCTACGGGCGAGTGGAGGCCTTCGCCGGAGGCGAGGCCAGCTCGACTGGCAAGTTGACACGGGAAGAGGTCACCATCGGGGCGAAGGCGTTCGCCGGAGGGAAGCTCACCGCTGCGGGTGGTGTGGAGTCCGGCGGTCTTGGTGTCGGTCTGACGGGCGAGGGATGGGCCGGGAAGGGTGCGGAGGCGTCGTTCGGCTGGCGGAGGGACGCAACGACCGGTGTGTGGGAGCTCGACAGCGGGGTCGGCTTTTCCCCGCTCTTCGGAGGCGCGCTGGGGCTGGAGATCACCGTAGATCCGGGCAAGATCAAGAAAACGGCTGGAGCAGTGGCCCATGAAATCGGCAACTGGCTCGACTGACGTCACGTTTCAGTAGAAGGAGGGGCCAAGATGTCCACTACGCTGCCGGTGCCCATCGAGTTCAGCCTGCCGGAGGGCTGGCTTCCGGCTGCCGCCCCTGCAGGCGTCGCCTACGCCGCGGTGCATCCTCATCCGGATGCCGGGTTCGATGCCAACATCACCGTTGACGGGGGACTCCCCAAAGATGAGGTGACGGCGGCCGAGCTTGCTGATGCCTCGGTGGAGCGCCTGCGTGAGTTCGCCGCATCGGTGACGGTGACCCATCGTCGCGAACTCGGGTCCGATGATGCGCCTGCGCTGGCCCAGCGGATCACCTTCTCGACCCTTGTGGGTGACGAAAGCCGCGACCTCGTCCAGTCCCAGGTCTATCTGTTCCTGCTGGACCACGAGGACGTGCGTGGGCGCGCCTTGATCCGGGTGGCCCTGACCGCCACCGCAGTGCAGTACGAAAGCGTCCTGCCCGACTTCCAGGACTTCGTGCGCACGGTGCGCCCGAACAGCGGAGCGGGGGTCTGACGATGGGGCGCCTTCGGGACAAGCTAACCGGTACCAAGTACCCCGACCGCGATGTCAGGCCTTTGCCCACCATGGAGGTGCGGGAAGCGCTGCTCGCGCTCAACGGGCCCGACGCGGTGTTCCAGGTGCGCCACGGCTTTCCCAAGGAGAAGGCCGACCTAGTGGCGGACCGGCACGTTCCGCGGCTGGACCTGACCGTCAAGATCCGGATGCGGCTGGTTCCGGCGGCCCGCGAGGTGCGGGCGCTCGAAGAGCAGTGGGGGAAGATATCGCACGAGTACTCCGGGCGGCAGTACGGCCGCGGGGGCGGAGTCATGGTCGCCAGGAAGTGGCAGTTCGAGAAGGGCCCCGATGGCCGCCGACACCTGGTCGAGACGTTCCGGTTCGACTCGCGGGACATGAAGGACCCCCTGCGGGACGCCGTCCTCGCCGCCGGGTGGACCTGGCGCGGAGTGCTGCTCAAGTGGTGAGCGGTCCGCAGGCCTCTGCCGGGTGAACATCCCCTGACAGAACGGCTGTTCGGGCGTGAGTGCCCGTCCGGGCGGTCAGGATGCGGGCATGGTGGTGGATGTCAGACGGAACCTGGCCGGCGCGGTCTTCGCCGTCGTGCTGATGGGGTCCGCGCTCTGGTGGGTGTCGCTCCCGGACTCCGTGCGGGTGCCCGTCCGGACCTGTGGGGGCGTCCTGACGGGGAGGGAGGTCGCCGCGTTGTTGCCGTCGCGGACGCGCGGCGAGGGGTACGCGGAGTCCCGGGAGCCCGTGCGGGCCGACGGCGGTACCTGGTGCCGGATGACCGCCGGGGGCGGCGCCCTCTGGGGCGACTACCACTGGCTCACCCCCGAGGACGCCCGGAGCCGGGTGCGGGGCAACGCTCCCGTCCGGCTGGCGGAGGTCGAGGGGTACGCGAACGACCATGCGGCGAGTCTCTACCTGCCATGCCGGGCCCCCGCCGGCGCGGATGAGCGATGGCTCGCGGTGAACGTGCACCGGAGGGAGAGCCGGGTGGCGGACGAGGCGGTGCCGCCCGGCGCCGCGGAGCCGCTGGCCGCCCTCGCCGCCGACGCGGCCCGCCACCTCGCCCCGCTCCTGCCCTGCGACCTCGGCTTCCGCATCGCCCCCGGCGCGCCGGTCGCCGGTGCGGCCGTCGTGGAGCCGACCGCCCCCGCGACGGCTACTGCGCCTGGTGGGCGCGGGTGATCAGATCGGTGGCCACCTCCAGGGCGGCCTGGCGGGTCTCCTCCGGGTCGCCCTCCACGTGCTGGAGGAACATCATCCCCGCGTGCAGGGTGAACAGGGCGCTCACGCAGCGCACCTGGTCCGCCAGCGGCCCCTCGTCCGTGCGCAGCAGTTCCACCAGGGTGAAGAGCCGCTTCTTGACGGTCTCGCCGATGCTGAGCTCCCGCATCGTCGCCTGGTTCTCCTGCATGAAGCGGTACAGCTGTGCGCCCGACGCCATCGCCTCGCTGTACCGGCGCAGCACCTCCCGCTTGGTCTCCAGCGTCCGGGGCTGCCCCTGGGCCCACTCGATCAGCTCGTCGATCGGCCGCGTCGAGTCCTCGAAGACACTGATGATGATGTCTTCCTTGGTCTTGAAGTGGTAGTAGAGCGCCGCCTTGGTGACGTCCAGCCGCTCCGCGATCTCCCGCAGGGAGGTCTTCTCGTATCCCTGCTCGGCGAAGAGTTCCAGCGCGACGTCCTGGATGCGCTGGCGCGTGTTTCCGCGCTTGGCCTGCGGAGCGGTGCCGCTGGAACTGCTGGACATGACTCTCCCCACGAGAACTTACTTGACGCCCGGCTAGTAGCAGGACTACCTTCCCCAGTGTAGTGAACTAGCCGGGCGGCAAGTAAGTGCCCGACCGAACGAAGAAGTGCCAGTACCAGGGGAGTGGACATGAGCGAGACGGTCAAGCAGGCGGGCGCCTCGGGGGAGGTGAAGCCGCGCAGCGTGCGCGTCGTGCTCATGGCACTCATGATCGCCATGCTGCTCGCCATGCTAGACAACATGATCATCGGGACCGCGATGCCGACCATCGTCGGTGAGCTCGGTGGTCTCGAACACCTCTCCTGGGTGGTCACCGCCTACACCCTGGCGACCGCGGCCTCCACCCCCATCTGGGGCAAGATCGGTGACATGTACGGGCGCAAGGGCTCGTTCCTCACCTCGATCGTCATCTTCCTCGTCGGCTCCGCGCTCAGCGGCATGGCCCAGGACATGGGCCAGCTGATCGGCTTCCGCGCGATCCAGGGTCTGGGCGCCGGCGGTCTGATGGTCGGCGTCATGGCGATCATCGGCGACCTGATCCCGCCCCGTGAGCGCGGCAAGTACCAGGGCATGATGGCCGGCGTGATGGCCCTCGCCATGATCGGCGGCCCGCTGGTCGGCGGCACCATCACCGACCACATGGGCTGGCGCTGGGCCTTCTACATCAACCTCCCGCTCGGCGCCGTCGCCCTCGCGATGGTCACGGCCGTGCTGCACCTGCCCAAGAAGAAGGCGCAGGGGAAGATCGACTACCTGGGCGCGGCGCTGCTGACCGTCGCCATCACCTCGACCGTCCTCGTCACCACCTGGGGCGGCACCGAGTACGCCTGGGGTTCCGCGGAGATCATCGGCCTGATCGTCGTCGGCCTGCTCTCGCTCGCCGCCTTCCTCTACGTCGAGACCAAGGCCGCCGAGCCGGTCATGCCGCTGCACATCTTCCGCAGCCGCAACTTCACGCTCATGTCCGTGATCGGCTTCCTCGTCGGCTTCGCGATGTTCGGCGGCGTGCTCTACCTGCCGCTCTTCCAGCAGGCGGTGCAGGGTGCCTCCGCCACCAACTCGGGCCTGCTCCTCCTGCCGATGCTGCTCTCGATGATGGTCGTCTCGCTCGTCGCGGGCCGGATCACCACCAGCAGTGGCCGGTACAAGATGTTCCCGATCATCGGCGGCGCGCTGATGGTCGTCGGGCTCTTCCTGCTCGCCTCCATGGACACCGGCACCACCCGCCTCGTCTCCGGCCTCTACATGGCCGTCCTCGGCGCCGGTCTCGGCTTCCTGATGCAGATCACCATGCTGGTCGCGCAGAACAGCGTGGACATGAAGGACATGGGCGTCGCCTCCTCCTCGGCCACGCT
This sequence comes from Streptomyces sp. NPDC031479, assembly GCF_055581065.1. NCBI lineage: Bacteria > Bacillati > Actinomycetota > Actinomycetes > Kitasatosporales > Streptomycetaceae > Streptomyces > Streptomyces sp. NPDC031479. The sequence goes on along the minus strand of NZ_JBVIKC010000054.1, from coordinate 19,522 downwards.
CTTCCGCACCCTGGGCGGCTCCTTCGGCGTGGCCCTCATGGGCTCGCTCTTCACCACCCAGGTCACGGACACCATGTCCGAGCGGCTCGGCCCGCAGGCCGCCAAGGCCGCGGGCTCCGCCCAGCTGGACGCGGCGAGCCTGGCCAAGCTGCCAGAGGCCGTGCGCGACGCCTACCAGCACGCGGTGGCCGCCGGTACGCACTCGGCGTTCCTGCTGGGCGCGGGCATCGCCGTACTGGGCTTCGTGCTCGCCTGGTTCGTCAAGGAGGTCCCGCTGCGGGGCGCCGGTCCGGCCCAGGGCGGCGGCGAGGGCGCCAAGGCCGCGCCCGCTCCGCAGGACTCCTTCGCGCACTGAGTCCCCCGCGCGGGAACGCGCGGTGCGCACGCGGCACGCGGCACACACCACACGGGTCCGGCCCGGGGAGAGATCCCCGGGCCGGACCCGTTTCCGTATGCGGCCCCGCGGCCCCGCGGGATCAGCCGGTGTCGAGCCCGTCCACGAGGCGGTTGAGGAACCGGTCGAAGGTGGCTTCGGGCGTGAGGGGGCGTCCGGGGGCGGCGAGGGCCTCGGCGAGTTCCGGGTGGCGGCCGTCCGTCGCGACGGCGGTGAGGTAGCGGACTTCCGCCGCGGCCCGGTCGGGGGACTGCGAGGCCGCGGCCCGCGCGATCTCGTGGCCGACGTGCCCGGCCACGAACGCGGTCAGCTGGGCGAAGACCTCCAGCTTCGCCGCGCCGTCCAGCCCCGTGGGCCGCAGGGCGGCGAGCGCGCGTTCCAGGAAGGCCAGGGTGTTGGGGCCGGGGGTGCGGTGGGTGGCCAGAGCGGCGGGCAGCCAGGGGTGTCGCAGCATGTGGGCGCGCTGGAGGTGCGCGATGGCCTTCAGCTCGGCGCGCCAGTCGCCGGTGGGCGCGTGCGCGGCCGGCAGTTCGCCGCTGACGTGGTCGACCATCAGCTCCAGCAGCGTCTCCTTGTCGGGGGCGTAGCTGTAGAGCGACATGGCGCCGGCTCCGACCTGCGCGGCGACCTTCCGGATGGTGACCGCTTCGAGCCCCTCCGCGTCCGCCAGGGCGACGGCCGCCGCGGTGATCGTCTCTCTGCTGTAGGCGGGCTTGCGCCCCCTGCGGGGCTGGTCGGAACCCAGCCAGAGCTGCTCGGGGTCGATGCCTGCGGCATCGGCCCCTCCTCTACGGGGCATGGTCCATGCTCCCTTCCTTGATCAGGGCGGCCCTTGCGGGCCTCATCCAAGCATCCTGTATTCTCGTACACTGTACGGACATGGAGGAGGGGAACGATGGCAACACGCACGCACGGTCCTGCGCCGAGGACGACCTGGGCGATGCCTTCCGGTAAGCCGCCGCTGGCCTCGCGGATGATGAGGGCGACCTGGCGCGGCCTCCCGGCCAAGCGGTACGACGTCGGGTGGGAGCCGGGGCTGCGGGTGCCGGCCGCCGACGGCAGCCCGCTGGTCACGGACCACTACTTCCCGCGCGCCGACGGCGACTTCCCCACCCTCCTGGTGCGCTCGCCGTACGGCAGGGGCCTGCCGTGGTCTCCGATGTACGGCGTGCTCTTCGCCGAACAGGGCTTTCACGTGGTGCTGCAGAGCTGCCGCGGCACCGGCGGCTCCGGCGGCGAGTTCGACCTGTGGCGCAACGAGGCCGCCGACGGCCGGGCCACGGTGTCCTGGCTGCGCGAGCAGAGCTGGTTCGACGGAACACTGGGGACCGTCGGGCCCAGCTACCTGGGATACGTGCAGTGGGCCCTCGCCGCGGACCCGCCGCCGGAGCTGAAGGCGATGGTGGTGCAGGTGGGGCTGCACGATCCGTACTCCCTGTTCTACGCGGACGGTGCGCTCCGCCTGGAGAACGCCCTCGCCGTCGGCGCCGGCATGACGTACCAGCACCAGGGCATGGGCCGGTTCGTCAGGGCGACGATGCGTCTGCAGCGCCGCCTGGGCGAAGTCACCACCGCGCGGCCGCTGCGCGGGGCGTACGCGCCCGCCCTCGGGGGTGACGTGCCCTGGCTGGACGAGGTGATGTCGCACCCGGACGCCGAGGACGCGTACTGGCACGGCGCGTCGATGGCGACGGTGGCGGAGCGGCTGGGCGTGCCGACCGCTTTGATCACCGGATGGCACGACGTCATGGGCGACCAGACCCTGGGGCAGTACCACCGGCTGCGCGAGGCCGGCTGCGAGACCTCCCTGCTCGTCGGCCCCTGGACCCACACGTCCGCGCTGCAGCAGGGGTGGCCCGAGGTCTTCGCCGAGAGCCTCGCCTGGCTGCGCGCGCACCTGTGCGGCGATGCCTCCGGTCTCCGTCCCACCAGGGTCCGCGTGCACGTCGGCGGCGAAGACGACTGGCGGGACCTCGACGACTGGCCGCCGGCCGCGGCCACCACCTCGTGGTTCCCGGCCGAGCAGGGGCGGCTCACCGAGCGGGCTCCCGCGCAGTCCGCGCCACTGGCGTCGGTCCGCTACGACCCGGACGACCCCACCCCCTCGCTCGGCGGCCCGCTGCTCTCCCGTACGGCCGGTCCTCGTGACAACGGCGCCCTGGAGAGCCGGGACGACGTGCTGACGTTCACCGGACCCCCGCTGACGGCGCCCGTGGACGTCCTCGGCCCGGTCACCGCCCGGTTGACCATCTCCACGGACACCGGCCACGCCGACGTCTTCACCCGCCTGTGCGACGTGGACGAGCAGGGCCGCTCCGTCAACATCTGCGACGGGCTGGGCCGGCTTCGGACGGAGGAAGGCATGCCCTCGACCGTCACCGTGCCGATGAGTTCCACCGCCCACCGCTTCGCCGTCGGTCACCGCATGCGCTGGCAGATCAGCGGGGGCGCCCATCCGCGCTACGCCCGCAACCCCGGCACCGGGGAGTCGTCGGCGGACGCCACGACCTTCACGCCGGTGCGCATCACGCTCCACACGGACTCCGCGCTGGTGCTCGCAACGCCCGGCCCCGGTGCCGTGGGGCAGGAGGGGCGTCCGGGGCTATAAAGGACCAAAGTCCTTATTACCTGGAATTTATAGGGCAATCGGGTGGAACCCGGCCCGCTTCCAAGACGTCATGACCCACAGGACCCTCACAAGTCCGGATGGGGAGTGGACTCATGACGCGCACGCAGAAGCAGGCCCTGCGGACCCGGATGGCGGTCGGCGCCTCCGCCGTGGCCGTCGCGGCGACCGTCTGGGGCGTGACGGCCCTGGTCGCCGCGGACGGCCACACCGCCCACCGGCAGGGCAGCGCCTCGCGCCAGGGCGAAGCGGACGGCGGGCCGGACGAGGGGGGCACCGGCGGGGCCGCCACCGGCGCGGGCGGCGCCCCCGCCGCACCGGCGGGACTGCCCGACACCATCGCCCACGCCTCCGAGGGCGGCGGGAACACCGTCAACATCACCATCGACGACGGCCCCGACCCCCGCTGGACCCCACAGGTCCTCGACGTCCTGGCCCGCCACGACGTGAAGGCCGTCTTCTGCATGATCGGCCCGCAGGCCAAGGCCCACCCGGAGCTGGTCAAGCAGGTCGTCGCGGCCGGCCACAGGCTCTGCGACCACACCATGAGCCACGACACGGCCATGGACAAGAAGCCCGTCGCGTACCAGGAGGCGCAGATCGTCGACGCGAAGAAGCTGATCGAGGAGGCGGCGGGCGGCGGCGCGAGGGTCGAGTACTACCGGGCCCCCGGCGGGGCCTTCACCCCCGACAGCCGGCGGATCGCCGCCGCCCAGGGCATGCGCCCGCTCGGCTGGAACGTCGACACCAAGGACTTCGGCAAGCCCGGGACCGCCGCCATCGTCGCCGCCGTCAAGCGTGAGATCGGCAACGGCCCCACCGTGCTCTTCCACGACGGGGGCGGCGACCGCCGGCAGACCGTCGAGGCCCTCGACCAGGTGCTGACCTGGCTGAAGGAGCAGGGCCGGCCGACCGGCTTCCCGGTCCGCACCGCCCCCTGAGCCGCGCCCGCACCGCCCCCCTGAAACCCCGCCGCACCGCCGCCTGACACGCCGTCCGGCGGCGAACGGGTGAGGGTCGCCGCGCCCGCGGCCGCCACGGTGTTCCCTGGTCGCGCACGCAGCACGGTACGCACGCAGCCGCCCAGGAGCCCCCGTGATCGACCCCACCCAGCTGACCGACCCCGCCGTCCGCGCCTTCGTCACCGCCGTGAACGCCGGGGACCGCACGGCCTTCCACGCGGTCCTGACCCCCGGCGCGACCATGTCCGACGACGGTTCGGACCGCGACGTCGACGACTGGTCGGAGCGGGAGATCTGGTCCTGCCACGGCCACATGTCGGTCGATTCCGAAGCCGACGGGGGCCGCTCCCTGGTGGTCGACTACCGCAACGACACCTGGGGCGAGATGCGCACCGCCTGGCGGTTCGAGATCGCCGACGGCCACGTCGTCCGCTTCGAGACCGGCCAGGCCTGATCCACGGGTCCCGGGGCTACAGCCCCCGCGCCACCCCCAACACCGCCGCCGTCAGCGGACCGTTCTCCGGGCCCACACCGCCCGGGAAGCCGAAACGGCGGCGCGTGTACCCGTACGCGACGCCCGTGACCGGGTCGCCGAAGCCGAGCCCGCCCGACGCGCCGCAGTGCCCGAAGGCCTCCGGGCCCACCGCGTGCTGCCGTTCGAAGCCCAGACCGAAGTGGTCGGCCTCCGGAACGACCGAGTCCGCGCCCGGGGTGTGCGGTCGCGCTACATCCGCCAGGGTGTCCGGCTTCAGCAGCGCCGGGAGGCCGTTCAGCCCGCCGATGGCCGCCGCGTACAGGTCCGCCACCGCGCGCGCCGTGCCGACGCCGCCCGCGGAGGCCGGGCCCCGGCCCTTCACCTGCGGGTGGTTGGCGTACGCGACCAGGTCCATCGCGGGCTCCCGGTGCCAGTTGAAGGCGATCTTCAACAGCTCCGGCAGCGGCTCGCCCGAGGCCAGCACCTCCAGCTGGGCCGGGGTCGGCGCCATCTCCAGGACCGGCTTCCAGCGGCCCTCCTGGGAGGCCGGCAGACCCATGTACAGGTCCAGCCCGTAGGGGACCCGCAGCCGCTCCTCGTAGACCTCCCGGAGGGAGCGGCCGGTCGCCCGCCGGACCACCTCGCCCGTCAGGGCGCCGATCACGAAGGCGTGGTAGCCGTACGCCGTACCGGGCTCCCAGTAGGGCTCGGCGCCGGCCAGCCGCGCCGCGATCAGCGCGTCGTCCGCGATCTCCTCGTACGAGAAGCCCTCGGGGGTGTTGATCAGCCCGGAGCCGTGCGCGACCAGCTGCCGCACCGTCAGGCGCTCCTTGCCGTGCCCCGTGAACTCCGGCCAGTACGAGGACACCGGGCGCTCCAGGTCCAGTACGCCCTCCTGCGCCAGCAGGGCCACCACCAGGTGCGCGGCACCCTTGGTGATCGAGTAGACCCCGGTCAGGGTGTCCCCCTCGGTGTCCTCGCCGCCCCACAGGTCGACGACGACCCGCCCGTGGTGACGCACCGACAGCTGGGCCTCGGGCGAGGCGTGCTCGCCGGTCACGAAGGCCTCGAACTCCTCCCGCACAGGCTCCCAGCCCGCCGCCACCGTTCCGTTCACCATCACGCCCATGGCATCCCCCGTTCGTCGCACGCGGATCTTTCCGCAGTGTCCGTCGGCAGCCAACCAGAGGCGGTGGGATCGTATTCCTGTCGGATCCGGGAGTTCGTCACCTGCGCGCGCCCGGCCCGCTCCCGTACGGGTGAACGCGCCCGCGGCGTCGTTCCGGCCCGCCGCGGGCTCCCGTTGGGCCGTGCATGAACCGCACCCGCACCGTCGCCCTCAGCCTCGCCGCCGCCGTCGCGGCCCTCGCGCCCGCCCTCGGACAGGCCGCCGCCACCGCCGCGCAGGGCACGGCCTACCTCCAGGACCCGGCGGGCGACGAGAAGGCGATGAAGTCCATGTGGACCAAGGACGACATGCACAAGGTGGAGGGACAGCTCCGCTTCCACCCGGGAGTGCAGTACAAGACGGTGTCCCGGCCCGGTCCGCAGGAAGCGCCCGAGTGGAAGCGCCAGGTGGGCGATCCCAAGACGCTGGCCTGGCAGCCCTCGTACGAGTTCGCCTGGGCGGTCTCCGACTCGGCGGTCGTGAAGAAGGCCCTGACCACCAAGGACGGCAACCAGCCGATCGTCGTCCACGCGGTGCTGCGCGACGCGAAGGGGGCCGCGGTCGGTGAGGTGCGCAAGGAACTGTCCGGGCAGCCGGCGACGGGGCGTCAGAAGGTGGCGGGGAACGAGCGGATCGCGTGCGACACCGGTCGGTACACGGTGGAGTGGTCGGTCACCCGGACCGGCTACGGGACGCTGACGGGCAGCCTGCCCTGGGACTCCAGCTGCGAGCAGTACCGGACGGCGTTCGCCGCGGAGAACGGGGCGCACTAGCCCCGCGGAGGAGGCGGGGGAGGGGAGGCCTGGCGCCCCGGCACCTTGTGGGTGCTCGGCGGGCGACCGGGCCGGGGCCTTGGATCAAGGCCGTCACGGTCATGGTGCCGTACGGGATGGGTACGGGCGGAGGGTCGAAGGTCCCGGATCGGGAGGCGCTTCAGTGCTTCTTCCCTGCCTCCGCCGCCTTCGCGGCCATGCCCTCCAGGATGGCCTTCGGGTCGCCGCCCGGCTCCACGGCCCGCCCGATCCCGCGCTTGATGGTGTCGCTGACCGTCACCCAGGTCGGGTCGTTGACGGGGTAGAGCTGGGCGCCGCGCAGGGCGGTCAGGAACTGCTCGTCGGTCTTGTCGAGACCCCCGCCCGCCGGGGTGCGGGAGGCCGTGACCGTCGAGGGCAGCAGGTGGTAGCGGCCCGCGAAGTCCGACAGGTACTTGTCCGCGTAGACGAAGTCGAGGAACCTGCCGATCTCGGCGCGGTGGTCGTTCTGCTTGAAGGCCATCATCCAGTCGGCCACGCCCACCGTCGGCGGGGTCTCGCCCGCACCCAGGCTGTCCGAGACCGGCATGGCGACGGCGCCGACGGTGATGCCCTTGGCGCGCGCCTCGTGGGAGAGCGACGGGTAGCCGTTGAGCATCCCCACCTCGCCGCGCAGGAAGGCGGCGAAGGCGTCCGCGCGGTTGAGGTGCGACGGCGGCGTCGGGCCGGTCAGGCCGGGGGCGACCAGCTGGTCCCGGAGCCAGCGGAGGGTGTAGATGTTCGCGTCGGAGGCCAGGGCGTAGTTGCCGCTGCTGTCGGCGTAGCCGCCGCCGTTGCTCAGCTCCCAGATCAGCGTCTCGGCGTGGGCCTCCTCGGGGCCCAGCGGAAGGGCGTACGGGTACTTCACGCCCTTGTCCTTGAGCGCCTTGGCGGCGGCCTTCAGGTCGGACCAGTTCTTCGGCTGCCAGGTGGCCGAACCGTCCTTGGGGATGACCCCGGCGTCCGCGAGCAGCTTCTGGTTGTAGAAGAGCAGACGGCTGCTCGCCACGAAGGGCAGGCCGTAGAGGGTGTTGCCGACCGAGCCCGCCTCGGCGAGGGGCTGGAGGAAGTTCGATTCGGCGGTGATGGAGAGGAGCTCGTCCGCGGAATACAGCTTTCCCTGGGCCGCGAAGTCCGAGTACGAGCCCATGAGGGCCATGTCGGGCGCCTTGCCGGCCTTGACCATCCGGGAGACCTCGCGGTCGATGTCGGCCCAGGGAAGCAGCTGGACCTCGACCTTGATGTCCGGGTTGGCCGCGGTGAAATCCTTCGTCACCTGGTCCCAGAAAGCCTTGGAGCTGTTGCCCGCATTGTCGCCGTATTCGGCCGCGACCAGGCGCAGGGTTCCGCTGTCCCCCGACCCGGCCTCGGAACTTCCGCAGCCGGAAAGCGGTATCAGCAGGCCGAAGACGGCCGCCGTGGCGGCAGCTCCGAACATTCTTCGTCGCACGGGTGGGTACCCCTGATTTTCTTTTGAGACCGGATATTACTTATGAGTTGCTCCGGGCTGGGGTGTCCCGCCGTGGCCCGTTGGCCGGAATTCTCTCCCGAGGGTGGCGCGGTTGATTCCATTGGGTCGGCAGTTGTGTTCAATGCTCCAAATTCCGCAATTCTCGCTCGTGTTTTCCGATACACGGTCCATGAATTGGACGCGCGTAGACATGCGCAGACATGCCGAAAAGCCCGTTTCCGGCCGGGAAACGGGCTGAAGGGTGTGGCGGGTGTGGCGGGTCGGCCGGCTAGTCGGCGAACTCGCCCGCGTAGGGGTCGGGCTCCCCGGTCTCGGGGTTGCGGCCCTCCTGCCAGCGGCGCTGGGCCTTGCGCCAGTGGACGAAGCTGAGGTGGCCGACGTCCCAGAAGGTGATGCCGACGGGGCTCACGTCGAACTCGTCGGAGCACAGCAGCAGCAGGAATTCGGCCATGCCGTACGGGTACACCGCGAACGCGTCGGCGGTGTGCCGCCCGACGACGAGGACCGGCCACCGGTCCGGGTCCGGGTCGGTGGTCAGCCAGCACAGGACGTCGGCGCCGCCGGTGACGCCCCACGCGACGATGGACTCCGGATCCACGTCGAAGGCGGCCCGGCCGCCCCCGTCCTCCCAGGCCTGCCGGGCGTTGGCGGTCTCCTCCGACATCTCCGCCGGGTCCCACTGGAGTCCGGGCTTGGGCAGCGGCAGCAGGATGCTGGCCTCGCCGTTGATGGAACCGGCCCCGTAACGCCCCATGAACGCGACGAAGTCGGCCGGGAAGCGGGTGCCCCAGACGGCCTCGGCCGCCTGCCAGTCGATGTCCTCGTCGGCGCCGTGCGTCGCCGGCATGATCTGCTCCAGCGCCTTGATCCGCGCGTTCTCCGTCATGCCGCTCCCCTGCGCGCCCCAGCTCAACCGCCCCAACCTACCGCCCGAGCGCCCGCGGACCTAGGCGGTGTCGAGACGGTCCCGCGGCCGCACCCCGACCCGGATCCCGGGGCGCAGCCCCCAGCCCGCCATCGCACCCGCCTCCGCCTCCAGGACGTGCCGGGAGAGCGGGCGGGGCAGGCCCAGGCGGCCCGGCGGCATCGTCACCACGGCGCGGACCCGCAGGCTCCGGTCCAGGTAGGCCACGTCGATCGCGAACCGCATCCGGAAGGTGTGCACGCTCGCCGCCGGGGTCAGCAGCAGGGCCCCCTCGATGCCGTCCCGCCCCAGGAGCCCGCGCGTACGCGCCCGGTACGAGGCGGCCACCTCCAGCGGCACCGCCACCCCGCCGACCTGGAGGATCCCGTACCCGTCGCCCCACCGCGTCATGGCGGCCACCCTAGAGGCTCCCGCCCCCGGCCCCCACCCCTGCGGGGAAAGGGGAAACGGCCCCGGCGTCCGCGTACCGCGGTCTACCGTCGGCGGATGGGCCACGCCGTGATCGTCCTCCTCGCCGTCGCGTACGGCGCCGCCGCCGGGCTGGGGCTGCCGCGCGCCGCGTACCGGCTCTCCGTGGAGCCCGGGGAGCCCTGGCGGCGTAGCTGCCCCCGGGGACACCCGCTCGCCGGATGGCTCGGCCCCGCCCGCTGCGCGGGGCGCCGCTACGGGCCCGCGGGGGCCTGGGCGGCCTCCGCGGCCGTCTGCGGGGCGCTCGCCGCCGGAGTGGGCCCGCGCCCCGAGGCGGCGGCGTACGTGCTGCTCGCCCCGGCGCTGGTGCTGCTGGCCCTCGTCGACCTCGCCGTCCACCGGCTGCCCGACGTGCTCACCCTGCCGCTGGCCGCCGCCACCGCCGCGCTCCTCGGCGCCGCCGCGCTGCTGCCCGGCGCCGCCGGCTCGTGGCGGCTCGCGCTGCTGGGCGGGGTCGCGCTCGGGGCCGCGTACCTCCTGCTGTTCCTGATCAACCCCGCCGGGATGGGCCTCGGCGACGTCAAGCTGGCGCTCCCGCTCGGGGTCGCTCTTGGGTGGTACGGGTGGGGGGTATGGCTCGCCGGGGCCTTCCTGGGCCTCCTCTACGGGGCCCTGTACGGCCTCGGCCTGGTGCTCAGGGGCCGGGCGACCCGTACGGCGGGCTTCGCCTTCGGCCCCTTCATGGCCGCCGGCGCCCTCACCGGAGTGCTGCTGGGCGGATTCGGAGCGTAATCGTTTCGCGGCAATGCACGCATCTCGCTTTACGAAGGGTTATGGTGGAACCCCCCCCTCGGGCCGGTCCGTATCCCCCCCACGGACCGGCCCGTTTTTTTCTTTCCGCCCCTTCTGGGCAAAAACGCAGGTCAGCCGCGCTGGGCCCAGATGTTGGTGCCGGGGGTGGAGACGGCGAAGGAGTCGATCTCCTTCAGCTCCTCCGCCGACAGCGGCGCCGCGGCCAGCGCGGCCACGTTCTCCTCCAGCTGCCGCACGCTCGACGCGCCGATCAGCGCGGAGGTCATCCGCTCGTCGCGCAGCACCCACGTCAGCGCCAGCTGCGCCAGCGACTGCCCGCGCCGCGCGGCGATCTCGTTCAGGCCGGCGAGGCGGCCGAGGACGTCCTCGGAGAGCAGGTCCGGGTTGAGGGACTTGCCCTGGCTGGCCCGCGAGCCCTCCGGGATGCCGCCCAGGTACTTGCCGGTCAGCAGGCCCTGCGCGAGCGGCGCGAAGGAGATGCAGCCCATGCCGGCCTCCTCCAGGGTGTCCAGCAGCCCGTCCTCCTCCGTCCAGCGGTTGATCATGGAGTACGAGGGCTGGTGGATCAGCGGCCGCACGCCCATCCCGCGCAGGATCCGCGCCGCCTCGGCCGTCTGCTCCGCCGTGTACGAGGACACGCCGACGTAGAGCGCCTTGCCCTGCTGGACCGCGGACGCGAGCGCGCCCATGGTCTCCTCCAGCGGGGTCTCCGGGTCGAAGCGGTGCGAGTAGAAGACGTCGACGTAGTCCACGCCCATCCGCTTCAGCGACGCGTCGAGCGAGCCGAGGAGGTACTTGCGGCTGCCCCACTCACCGTAGGGGCCCGGGTGCATCAGGTAGCCGGCCTTGGTGGAGAGCACCAGCTCCTCGCGGTAGGACGCGAAGTCCTGCGCGAAGATCTTGCCGAAGTTCAGCTCGGCCGAGCCGGGCGGCGGGCCGTAGTTGTTGGCCAGGTCGAAGTGGGTGACGCCGAGGTCGAAGGCGCGGCGGAGGATGGCCCGCTGGGACTCCAGGGACTTGTCGTCACCGAAGTTGTGCCAGAGGCCGAGGGAGATGGCCGGAAGCTTGAGGCCGCTGTGGCCGGTGCGCCGGTACTGCATGGAGTCGTAGCGCGAGGGCTCTGCCCGATAGGGATTGTTATCAGTCACGATGTCCTCCCTATCACGGACTTGTGACCGACCGAGTTGGGTACCCGATCCCGCCGCGCAGTAATGTGGCGGCCTCGGGGGAGACCGCAATCCGCACGGGGGCATTGCACGGAGGGGCTGGAAGATCGTGAAGCTGCGCGACCTGGTGTACAGGCTTTACGCACGCCGGGTGGAAGGCCGCCTCGACCACGACGCGTCGCCCAAGCACATCGGCGTCATCCTGGACGGGAACCGGCGCTGGGCCAAGGCGGCGGGGAGCACCACGGTGCAGGGCCATCAGGCCGGCGCCGACAAGATCTCCGAGATGCTCGGCTGGTGCACCGAGACGGACGTCGAGGTCGTCACCCTGTGGATGCTGTCCACGGACAACCTGGACCGGCCGGAGGTCGAGCTCCGCCCGCTGCTCAACATCATCGAGAACACGGTCCGGGGCCTCGCCGCGGACGGCCGCTGGCGCGTCCACCACGTGGGCAACCTCGACATCCTGCCCGCACAGACCCAGTCCGTGCTCAAGGAGGCCGAGCAGGCCACGCACGACGTCGACGGGATACTCGTCAACGTCGCCGTGGGCTACGGAGGCCGTCAGGAGATCGCGGACGCCGTGCGCTCGCTGCTCCTGGAGCACGCCGAGAAGGGCACCTCCTTCGAGGAGCTCGCCGAGGTCCTGGACATCGACCACATCGCCGAGCACCTCTACACGCGCGGCCAGCCCGACCCGGACCTGGTGATCCGCACCAGCGGCGAGCAGCGGCTGTCCGGATTCATGCTGTGGCAGAGCGCCCACTCGGAGTACTACTTCTGCGAGGTCTTCTGGCCGGCCTTCCGCAAGGTCGACTTCCTGCGCGCCCTGCGCGACTACGCCGCCCGCCACCGGCGCTACGGCACCTGACCCCGCGGAGCTGACGCCCCTTCGGCCCCTCCCGCCCCCTCGCGAACCCTTCACCAGGGATTCACCGAGCGTCCGTCATATGCCATGGCATGGCGGCGCATGTTCGAGGGCATAACCCAGGCAGGTCGACGCCCGGTCCACGGGTGTCGAGTCTCAGCGGACGGCACAGGGCCGTCCGCCCGGGAGGCCCTTTGCACCAGGACGCGCGTGCGGTTCGCACGGACGGATTGGAGGGCCGGAATTCGGCCCTGGCAGGGGTGCCGTTGACCGGTCCGGTCTTCATGGCCCGACCTCTTCCGAGGGGGTACGTCCTTCCGTGGTGACCAGCACAAAGCGCCGCCTGCCCGACAGGCGGACCTACGTCCTCGACACCAGCGTCCTGCTGGCAGACCCCAACGCCTTCTCCCGCTTCGACGAGCACGAGGTCGTGCTCCCGATCGTGGTGATCACAGAGCTGGAGGCAAAGAGGCACCATCCCGAACTCGGCTACTTCGCGCGTCAGGCCCTGCGCCTGCTCGACGACTTCCGGGTCCGCTACGGTCGCCTCGACGCCCCCATCCCGCTGGGCGATCTGGGCGGGACCCTGCGCGTCGAGCTCAACCACTCCGACCCGGGCGTCCTGCCCGCCGGCTTCCGGCTGGGGGACAACGACTCGCGCATCCTCGCGGTCGCCCGCAACCTCCAGGCCGAGGGCTACGACGTCACGGTCGTCTCGAAGGACCTTCCCCTGCGCATCAAGGCCTCCTCCGTGGGGCTGCTCGCGGAGGAGTACCGCGCGGAACTCGCGATCACCGGTGCCGGCTGGACCGGCATGAGCGAGCTCGCCCTCTCCGGGGAGCAGGTGGACCTCCTCTACTCCGAGGAACGGCTCTACGTACCGGAGGCCGCGGAGCTGCCCGTGCACACCGGACTGGTCCTGCAGTCCGAGCGCGGCAAGGCCCTGGGCCGGGTCACGGCCGACGGCAACGTGAAGCTCGTCCGGGGCGACCGGGAGGCCTTCGGACTGCACGGCCGCAGCGCCGAACAGCGCATCGCCCTCGACCTGCTGCTCGACCCGGAGATCGGGATCATGTCGATGGGCGGCCGGGCCGGCACCGGAAAGTCGGCGCTGGCGCTCTGCGCGGGCCTGGAGGCGGTCCTGGAGCGCAGGCAGCACAAGAAGGTGATGGTCTTCCGCCCGCTGTACGCGGTCGGCGGCCAGGACCTCGGCTACCTGCCCGGCGACGCGTCCGAGAAGATGAGCCCCTGGGCGCAGGCGGTCTTCGACACCCTCTCGGCGGTGGCCGGGCGCGAGGTCATCGAGGAGGTGCTGGGCCGCGGGATGCTGGAGGTCCTGCCGCTCACGCACATCCGCGGCCGTTCGCTCCACGACTCCTTCGTGATCGTGGACGAGGCCCAGTCGCTGGAGCGCAACGTCCTGCTGACCGTTCTGTCCCGGATCGGGGCCAATTCGCGGGTGGTTCTGACCCACGACGTGGCCCAGCGGGACAATCTGCGGGTCGGCCGGTACGACGGAGTGGTCGCCGTCGTTGAGAAGCTGAAGGGGCATCCGCTCTTCGCCCACGTCACGCTGACCCGTTCCGAGCGCTCCCCGATCGCGGCCCTGGTCACCGAGATGCTCGAAACGCTCTGACCGGCACCGATCGCCCACCCGGCCCGAAAGGGTCAAAAACCCCATAGCGGGAAGGCGAGTTGGCGCCGCCCGGCAAAGGCCCAGGAGCCTAGCCGGGCGGCGTCGTGCTGCACAGGGCTTTGTCGAAAACAACGGCAACATGCCAGGTGTGACCTTTCCCACGCAACGTGGAATTGCCCTGCGGCGTCGAGGTCCGGCAGAGTCTGTTTTCCGTCAGGCCCCGCATACGGCACACCTGTATCTCCCGTGGGATACGCGCAGCACCACAACTCCACAGCCGATGTCCGTATGCCGCCCGGTTTCACGTGGCAGCCCCCGCAGGGGAGTTGCCCACGGGCCCGCGTCTCCAGTGACCGAACCTTCCCGGAGACCAGTGTCGAGGGGCACTCTCGCGCCCGCGCGGTCACTGCGGACGCTGCTGGAAGGACACCGTGTGAGCCGGATTTCGGTCCGGGGGTTCGCAGTGGCTTCGGCCACCGCGGTCACCACCGTCGGCGCAGTCGTCGGCGTCGCCACCGGCGACGCCGCCTCCTCGAACGACATCGAGACCACCGCGTCGGGTGCGACTCTCCTCACTGACATCCCGGTCGGCGAGCAGGCCCAGGTCCAGAGCGCGTCCCTGACGCAGCAGGCCGACGCCATCGCCCACGCCGCCGACACCGACGCCAAGCGCTCGGCGGAAGAGGCTGCCCGCATCCAGGCCGCCGAGGACGCCAAGTCCAAGAAGGCCGACGCCGAGAAGGCGGAGAAGGCCAAGCAGGACGAGGCCGAGGCCAAGCTCAAGAAGGAGCGCGAGGAGAAGGACGAGGTCGCGAGCCGGTCCGCCACCCGCGACGCCGGTGACTTCCCCCTCCAGGGCTCCTACACGGTCTCGCAGGTCAAGGCCATCGCGCAGCAGCTGGTCCCCTCGGGCCAGTACCAGTGCTTCTCCAACATCATCAACGAGGAATCCACCTGGAACTACCAGGCGGTCAACTCCTCCTCGGGCGCCTACGGCCTGGTCCAGGCGCTCCCCGGTTCGAAGATGGCCTCGGCCGGCTCGGACTGGCGCACCAACCCGGCCACTCAGATCAAGTGGGGCCTGGGCTACATGAACGAGCGCTACGGCAGCCCGTGCAGTGCCTGGAGCTTCCACCAGGCCAACGGCTGGTACTAGCGGAACCGCCTCCGGGCCGGTTCAACCTTGAGGGGCCCCGCACCGTCCTACGGTGCGGGGCCCCTCGCGTGTACGGTCGTGCGAGGTGTGACCGTAGGACGGGGGAAGGGAACGAGATGTCGAAGAGGGCAGGCTGGCTCGGCCGGCTCGGCAGCAGACTGAGCCGGATGGAGGCGCGCCTCGACGAACGGCGGGCCGAGGTCGAGGCCGAGGCCACCGGGGAGCCGGTGGCGCCCGTCGTGGGCGCCGCCGAGGCGCCCGTCCCCGTACCGCAGGCCGTGTCCGGGGCGCTCCCGCCGCCGGCCAAGCCCGATCCGGTGACCGTCATCCCCTGGGGCATGCGCGTGGCCGCCGAGGCCAGCTGGCGGCTGCTGCTGCTCGCCGGGATGCTCTGGGTGCTGATGAAGGTGATCAGCGAAGTCCGGCTGGTCGTCCTCGCCTTCGCGGCCGCCCTGCTGGTGACCGCGCTGCTCCAGCCCTTCGTGGTCCGGCTGCGCAGGCTCGGGCTGCCGAGGGGGCTGGCCACCGCCGTCACGGCGATCCTGGGCTTCGTCGTGATCGGACTGGTCGGCTGGTTCGTGGTCTGGCAGGTCATGGAGAACCTCGACGACCTCTCCAACCGGCTGCGCGAGGGCATCAACGAGCTCAAGAGCTGGGCCCTGGACAGCCCGTTCCACGTGACCGAGAAGCAGATCAACGACATCGCGAAGAACCTCAGCGAGACGATCGGCACCAACACCGAGGAGATCACCTCCGCCGGGCTCCAGGGCGTGACGGTCCTGGTAGAGGTGCTGACGGGCATGCTGCTCGCGATGTTCTCGACGCTCTTCCTGCTCTACGACGGCGCGAAGATCTGGAACTGGGTGCTCGGCCTGGTCCCGGCCGCGGCCCGCCCCGGCCTCTCGGGCGCCGGTCCGCGCGCCTGGCGCACGCTCACCGCGTACGTGCGCGGCACCGTCCTCGTCGCGCTCATCGACGCCGTCTTCATCGGCCTCGGGCTCTACTTCCTCGACGTGACGATGGCCGTGCCGCTGGCCGTGTTCATCTTCCTGTTCGCCTTCATCCCGCTGGTCGGCGCCGTGGTCTCCGGGGCGCTCGCCGTGGTCGTGGCGCTGGTGACGCAGGGGCCGTTCATCGCCCTGATGGTGCTGCTGGTGGTGCTGGCGGTGCAGCAGATCGAGGGGCACGTGCTCCAGCCCTTCATCCTGGGCCGCGCGGTACGGGTCCACCCGCTCGCGGTGGTGCTCTCGGTCGCGGCCGGCGGGATGATCGCGGGGATCGGCGGCGCGGTGGTCGCCGTACCGCTGGTCGCCGTCACGAACACGGTCGTCGGCTACCTGCGGGCCCACGCCCGCGAGCGGCACCTCCCGTCCGTCGCGATGGGTCCGGCCCCGCACGGCGCCACCGCCACGGCCGTGGCCGTGACGGGGCCGGGGGCCGGCGATGATCAGCGAGCCTGAGCTCGAAGGGGACTGGCCCGCGGGCCGGCCCGCCGGGGAGGCCCGGCCGGACGCTCCGTTCGCGCCGTCGTCCCCGTCCCCGTCCCCGTCTCCGTCCGCGCCCCCGTCCCCGCCGTCGGGCGGCGGGCGCGTGCCGTGGCGGTGGGCGCTGGGCGGGGCGGTGCTGGCCTCGGTGGTGTGGGCGGGCGTACTGGTCGTGCAGGAACGTTCCGCCGAGGCCGGGCCGCCGATCCGCTACCGGCACGCCGAGAACCTGTGCGACGAGGCGCCCCTCCGGATGCTCTCCGGGATCGGCGGCTCGGTCGACGGGAGGACGACCAAACACGGCGAGGGCCCCGTCCAGGACTGGTCCTACTGCGCGGTCGGCATGAGCGGCGCCGACAGGATGCCCGGCTACGAGAACCAGGTCGTGGTCGAGTTGCACAAGAAGGCCGATCCCGGTCCGGAGTTCGGGACCGGTCCGGGACTGGAGCCCGGCACGCGGCTGGTGGGCGCCGAGGTGGAGCAGGTCCCCGGGCTCGGGGAACGGGCGCTGCTGACCACGCAGGTGGGTCAGGTCCGGCTGCAGGTGCTCGACGGCGGGGCGGTCTTCACCCTGAGCGCCCGCTGGTTCGGCGTGAACGGCGGTGAGCAGGACCCGGACGACGACGCGGTCAAGACCGCGATGATCGAGGACATGCGCGCACTCATGGTCCGGCTGCGCAAGTGAACGCGCAGGGCCCCCACGGCCGGTGACGGCTGTGGGGGCCCTGTCGCTCGTGCGGGTGACTACTCGGCGGCCAGGGCCGCTTCGGCGTCGAGGGTGACGGCGACGGCCTGGATCACCGAGGCGATCTTGAAGGCCTCCTGGACCGTCTCGCGGTCCACGCCGGCCTTGCGCAGGACCTGCTCGTGCGAGTCCAGGCACTGGCCGCAGCCGTTGACCGCGGAGACCGCGAGCGACCACAGCTCGAAGTCGATCTTCTCCACGCCGGGGTTGCCGATGACGTTCATCCGCAGGCCCGCGCGCAGCGTGCCGTACTCCGGGTCGGAGAGCAGGTGGCGCGTGCGGTAGAAGACGTTGTTCATCGCCATGATCGCCGCGGCGGACTTGGCGGCGGTGTACGCCTCGGGCGACAGGGCCGCCTTCGCCTCGGGCTCCAGCTCGCGCAGGACGCGCGGGGAGCGGGAGGCGATCGCGCAGGACAGGACGGTGCCCCACAGCTGCTGCTGCGAGAGGGTGTCCTGATTGCCGATGACCGAACCGAGGTTCAGCTTCAGGTCCTTGGCGAAGTCCGGTATGGCGGACTTGAGGGAGTCGAGGGACATCCGTCACTCACCGGCCAGCAGGGCGCCCGCGTTGATGGTGTCGTCGCCCTTGTTCCAGTTGCAGGGGCACAGCTCGTCGGTCTGCAGGGCGTCGAGGACCCGCAGGACCTCCTTGGGGTTACGGCCCACGGAACCGGCGGTCACCATCGAGAACTGGATCTCGTTGTTCGGGTCCACGATGAAGACGGCGCGCATCGGCAGGCCGTCCTCGCCGAGGATGCCCAGCTCGGTCGACAGCTCGCGCTTGATGTCGGACATCATCGGGAAGGGCAGGTCACGCAGGTCGGCGTGGTCCTTGCGCCAGGCGTGGTGGACGTACTCGGAGTCGAGGGAGAAGCCGAGGACCTGCGCGTCACGGTCGGCGAACTCCTCGTTCAGCTTGCCGAAGGCGGCGATCTCCGTCGGGCACACGAAGGTGAAGTCCAGCGGCCACGCGAAGACGACCTTCCACTTGCCCTCGTAGGTCTTGTGGTCGATCTGCGCGAACTCGCTGCCGGCTTCGAGGGAGACGCAGGCGGTCAGGTCGTAGCTGGGGAACTTGTCACCGACAGTGAGCACGAACTCTCCTTGCGAACGGGAAAGTGACCCTTTTGGGGGCTTTCCGAAGGGGTTGGACGGATCTCACATGCTGACACAGCTGCATTGATTACGGAAATAGCTACTCTTGTGGTGGGTGATCGGAGGTGCCTATCAGTGGCTGTCGGTAATAGGGGACCGAAGCAGTTGAAGCAGACGCGGCAGACGAGGCAGGCCAAGCAGCCGACGCTGGCGCAGTTGCGCGCCTTCGCGGCGGTCGCGGAACACCTGCACTTCCGGGACGCCGCCGCGGCGATCGGCATGAGCCAGCCCGCGCTCTCGGGCGCCGTCTCCGCGCTGGAGGAGGCCCTCGGGGTGCAGCTGCTGGAGCGCACCACCCGCAAGGTGCTGCTCTCCCCGGCGGGCGAGCGGATCGCCGCCCGCGCGCGCGGCGTGCTCGACGCGATGGGCGGGCTGCTGGAGGAGGCCGAGGCGGTCCGGGCGCCCTTCACCGGGGTGCTGCGGCTCGGGGTGATCCCCACCGTGGCCCCGTACCTGCTGCCGACCGTGCTCGGGCTCTTCCAGCGGCGCTACCCGCGCATGGACCTCCAGGTGCACGAGGAGCAGACGGCCTCGCTGCTGGAGGGGCTGTCGGGCGGGCGCCTCGACCTGCTGCTGCTCGCGGTGCCGCTCGGCATGCCGGGCGTCACCGAACTGCCCCTCTTCGACGAGGACTTCGTCCTGCTGGCCCCGCGCGAGCACCCGCTGGCCGGGCGGCGCGACATCCCGCGCGAGGAACTGCGCGGCCTCCAGCTGCTGTTGCTCGACGAGGGCCACTGCCTGCGCGACCAGGCCCTGGACATCTGCCGCGAGGCGGGCCGCAGCGCCGGGGCGGACGTCACCACCACCGCCGCCGGACTGTCCACGCTCGTCCAGCTGGTCGCGGGCGGGCTCGGGGTCACCCTGCTGCCCCGCACCGCCCTGCGCCTGGAGACCGCCCGCAACGAGTACCTGGCCACCGGGTACTTCGCCGAGCCGGCCCCCTCGCGGCGGATCGCGCTGGCCATGCGGACCGGGACGGCCCGGCACGAGGAGTTCCGGGCCGTCGCCGCCGCGCTGCGCGAGGCGGTGCGCCCGCTCCCGGTGTGGCCCACCGACTGAGGCGGCCGTCCGGGAGGCGGCCGTCGCCGCCTCGCAGCGGTCGCTCCGTACGCAGACCGTCCGGGAGGGCGGGCCCGGTGGGGCGCTCCCGGCCGGACGGGGCGGTCAGCCGTCCGGCTGCGTGGTGGGGGGGGGGGGGGGGGGGGGGGGGGGGGGGGGGGGGGGGGGGGGGGGGGGGGGGGGGGGGGGGGGGGGGGGGGGGGGGGGGGGGGGGGGGG
>NZ_JBVIKC010000053.1:0-59490 GCF_055581065.1 Streptomyces sp. NPDC031479 | reverse complement strand
ACCACGTCGACCCCGTCGAGGGTGTCGGGGTTGCCGGCCCGGCCGATCGCGTGGATGCGGCCCTCACGGATGCCGATGGACACCTTGCGGATGCCGAGGACGGCGTCGATCACCAGGACGTTGCTGATCACGACGTCACAGGTCTCACGGACGGCCGCGGCCTTCAGGTGCAGGCCGTCACGAGCCGTCTTGCCGAAACCGGCCAGGAACTCATCACCCGGCCGCTGGGAGTCGGACTCCACCCGGACGACGAGCCCGGAATCCCCCAGGCGGACCCGGTCCCCCGCCCGCGGGCCGTGCACCGTGGCGTACTCGTGCGGGTCGATGTGCCGGCTGCCGGGTGCGCAGTGGTCGCTGTGTCGTGTCGGTCGGCTCATGCCGGCACTCCTTCCTCCGGGTCCGCCCCGAGGTAGCCGCAGGCGGCGGCCCGGCGCAGGGCCTCCGCCTTCGCGCCGGGGGCGTCCAGCGGGCCGTCGACCAGGCCCGCGAAACCGATCGCGATCCGGTCCCCGCCGATCGGGACGAGGCCCACCTCGACGGTGGAGCCGGGCTCGAAGCGCACCGAGGACCCGGCCGGGACGCCCAGCCGCATCCCGTAGGCCGCGGCGCGGTCGAAGTCGAGGCGCGGGTTCGCCTCGAAGAAGTGGAAGTGCGAGGTGACGCTCACCGGCACGGTCGCGGTGTTCCGGACGGCGAGGGTCACGGCCGGCGCGGGGACCTCCACGGCGTCCGCGGCCGGCAGTACGGCGCCCGGCGCACCGCCGTCGCCCACGTGCGCGCCGAAGGGGTCGGCGATCACCGCGAGCCGGGTGCCGTCCTCGAACACCGCCTCGACCATCACCTCGGTGACGAGGTCGGCCACTCCAGGGAGGACGTCGTCGGGGCCGAGGACGGCCCGGCCGCGCGCGAGGGCCTCGGCGAGACGGACACCGTCACGCGCCGCCTCGCAGACCGTGTCCGCGATGATCGCGGTCGCCTCCGGAACGTTGAGCCGCAGACCGCGCGCGAAGCGGGCCCGGGCCAGTTCGGCGGCGCTGAACAGCAGGAGCCTGTCCCGCTCGGTGGGCGTCAGGGGCATGACGCCCACCCGGAGTCCGCCCGGGAAGCCCGGCAGGTCGAAACCTTCATGAACATTCCTTCTCTCGGAAGGCAGATGCGGGGGCCACCGGGACGGCCGGGCCGCGGGTGCACCGTCAAGAGGTGCGCGTCCGCGGGGAGTCGGGGCCTCGGGTGGCGAGATGAGGGGCGAGCGCCGCGGCGGCCTCGTGGGCCGACGGCTCGATACCTCCACTCTTCCATTGACTGAAAATTCAGTCAATGGAGAGAGCGGCGTGAACTCCCGGCCTTCCGCAGGGCGGAGGCGCGTTCGTCAGTTCTGCCGGAGTCCGTCGAGTTCGGCGTCGATGGAGGAGCGCAGGAGCTCCTGCGCGTGTGCGATCCGCACACCACCGCTGAGCCAGCGCATGCTGAGCCCTTCGAGCAGGGCGGTGAGCCGTTCGGCCGCGGCGGCGAGCGCGGAGGCGGGCGCCATCGGCTGGATCTGGCCCAGCAGTGCGGCGACCTCCTGGACCCAGACGAGGGTGGCGCGGGCGAGGTCCTCGCGCAGCACCTCGTCGAAGACGGCACTGGCCCGCAATTCGCCCCAGACAGAGCTGTTCTCCCGGACCTCCACGGTGTCCTGGAGCTCCAGCAGCAGGGTTTCCTCCAGCTCTTCCCGGGGGGAGAGCTTCGGGGCGTCCGGATCACGGTCGGTGGTGTAGCGCTCCGCACGGTCGTTGACGAATTCGAGGGTCTGGCGCAGGACCCCCGTGCGGTCCTTGAAGTGGTAGTAGATCAGGGCGGTGGAGACACCGGCCTCGGCGGCGAGTTCCTCCACGCGCAGCCCGCGGACCCCGCGCCGGGCGATCACCCGGGCGGCCGCTTCGAGGATCTGAGTGCTGCGAGACGCCATGGCCGGAACTTTACCGGGGCGTTCGGGGGTGCTCGTGGGCGCCCCGTTGCCCGGCGTACGGGCCTCGGGGGCGAACGGCGCCCGCCCGGCGGCCGGGACCTCCCCGCACCCCCGGGGCCCGGCGGCCATCAGACGGCCGGGGGGACGGCCGGGTGCGACTGCGTGGCGCAGTGGATGCCGCCACCGCCGGAGGCGATGTTGTCGATGGCGATCTGGACCACCTGCCGGTCGGGGTAGGCGGCCTGCAGGGTGACGTACGCGAGACCGTCCGCGGCGACGTCACCGAACTGCGGAGCGATGACCGCGCCGTTCGCGGTGTAGTAGTTCGTGTAGCTGGACAGGAACTCGTCCCCCTTGCCCCGGATGCGGCCGCGGTCGGGGCCCTGGAGTTCCGTGATGGCGAGGCGGCGGCCGCGGGCGTCGGTCGCGCCTTCCAGGACCCGCCGGGTCTCCTCGTAGACGGCGATCCACTTCCGGTCCGCACCCGCTCCCGGCTTGTCCAGGATGACCCGCCCCGGGCCCGTGAAACGGGCCAGGCAGTCGATGTGACAGTCCGTGATGTCCTGCCCGGCCAGTCCCGGAACCCAGATGACCCTGTCGACGCCGAGCGCCGGCTTCAGGGCCTGTTCGACCTGCTCCTGGCTCATGCCCGGGTTGCGGTTGGCGTTCACGAGCGAGCTGACGGTGGCCAGCAGGGTCCCCTCGCCGTCGGTCTCCAGCGAGCCGCCCTCACCGACGAACCCCGCCCTGATCGCGGGCACCCCGTACTCGTTGAGGAGGACTCCGGCCGCTGCCGCGTCGTTGGCGAAGGGCTGGGCGTACGTGGTGCCGGTCTTGCCCCAGCCGTTGAAGTTGGTGTCCACCCCGGCGATCACGCCCGGGCCCACGACGAAGGTGGGGCCGAAGTCGCGGATCCACAGGTCGTCGACGGGGATCTCGATGACGTCGATGGCGTACCGGTCGCCGCGCCCGCAGCGGTAGCGGGCGTCCGCGGCCTGAGCGGGGCGGGCCAGCATCACGACCGGTTCGAAGCGCGAGATCGCGTACGCCACCTCCGCGATGTCGCTGCGCACCGCGTCGAGCCTGTCGCCCCAGACCGAGGAGAGCGCGGGCCAGGCCATGTAGGTGCGGGCATGGCGGTCGGTCTCCTCCGGCATCCGCAGCGGCGGGGCGCCGGCGGGGGCGGGGGCCGCGTGCGCGACGGAGGGCAGGCCCGACGCGAGGGCGGCCAGCGGCAGGGCCGCCGCTCCGAGCCGGAGCACCTGTCGGCGGGTGGTTCGGGACATGTCCATGGGGGGCTCTCCCAGAGGGGAAGGAGTGGGATGTTGCGACATCCTGACCTTGACTGAAAATTCAGTCAAGTCCTTGCACCGCATTGCTCCGGCACGCCGGGCCCGGTTCGGCGCGCATGTCAGTTCCGCAGGAACTGGTCCACGACGATCGAGACGGAGCCGTCCGCGGGCGCCCCGACCAGCCGCACGATCGCGATCCTGCTGCGGTCCGGACTGCGCACGCAGAAGGGGCGCCGGTCCGCGAGGGCGTCGAAGGGCAGGGCGGCGACCGGCTTCGCCTCGATGCCGCGGACGCAGTCGGCGGCCGTCAGCTCCCCCGTGCCGGACACGAACGCGTCCGACTCCTCCGACGGCACGAAACCCCGGCCGTCGCGCGCGAGGTACCAGTCCACCGTCGCCGCCGGCGCGACCTTGCCCGAGGTCAGGTCGAACTCGTAGCCCGGGTCCGGGGCGGTGAGCTCCGCCTTCGCGTAGCCGGGGCGGTAGGCGGGGGCCGCGGCGGCCCCTGAGCCGCCGGCCCCGTCCGCCTCCTCGTCGGCGGGACCGTCGAGGAGGTACGCGGCACCGGCGCACACCAGGAGGGTGGTGGCCACCGCCGGCAGCACCGTCCGTACGCGCGGCCGTCCGCGCCCCCGCGTACGCCTGCCGGATTCGGGCGTCGGCGCCGGTCGCGGCGCCGGAGCCGCGGGCGGCGCGGACGACGGGGCGCCGGGCGCGGGCGCGGCCAGGGCCGTCGGGGCGTGGCTCACCGCCCCGTACGGGGCCGGGCCCCCCGGCGCGGGGCGGTCCGGGCCGGGAAGGGCTCGGCCCCGGTCGCCCGCCCGGCCGTACCCCGGGTGCGGGCGGCCGTCGCCCGACCGCTCTCCGACGTCGTCCAGGACCGGCCGGGGCAGCCAGCCGTCGGTGAACTCCGGCCGCGGCCCCACCGCGGGGTGGGCGTGGACGGCGGCGATCAGTCCGGCGGTCCCCGGCCGGTCCTCGGGGCGTTTGGCCAGGCACCACGCGACCAGGTCGTGCAGGTCAGGCGGGATGCGCGTGAGGTCGGGATGCTCGTGGACCACCCGGTACAGGGCCCCGGACTCCGGCCCTTCGCCGAAGGGCGGGCTGCCGCCGGCCACGTACGCGGCCAGCGCTCCGAGGGCGAAGACGTCGGTGGCCCCCGTCACCCGCAGCCCCAGGGCCTGCTCGGGCGCCATGAAGGCGGCGGTGCCGATCCGCAGGCCCGCACCGGTGAGGGCGACGGCGTCGGCCGCGCGCGCGATGCCGAAGTCGATCACCCGGGGGCCGTCCCCCGCGATCAGCACGTTGGCGGGCTTGAGGTCCCGGTGGACGACACCCGCCCCGTGGATGGCCTGGAGCGCCTCGGCGATGCCCGCGACGAGCAGGAGGACCGTGCGTACCGGCAGCGGTCCGTGCCGGTGCACCACCTCGTGCAGGGACGGGCCCGGGACGTAGGTCGTGGCGAGCCACGGCGTGTGGTCGTCGACGCCGGAGTCGACCACCTGGGCCGTGAAGAGCCCGTGGATCCGGCGGGCGCTGGCGACCTCCTGGGCGAACCGTTCGCGGAACTCGGGATCCGCCGCGAACTCCCTGCGGACGGCTTTCAGGGCGATGGGGCGGCCGCCGGGCGTGTAGGCCAGGTAGACCACGCCCATGCCGCCGGAACCGAGACGGGCGTGCAGGCGGTAGCCGCCGATGGAGCGGGGGTCGTCGGCGGACAGTGGCGCGGGCAGGGGGCCCGGGGCGGGTGGGGCGTCGGGGAGGCGTTCAAGCATGGGTGGGCTCTTTCGATGCGGGGGATGACCTGCGCGCATCGTGCCTGCTGACTAAACTTTCAGTCAATGTACGACCATACGAGACGAACACGGCAGGGCGGGATCGGACTGTGACCGACAACAAGAGGGCCATCCTCACCGGCGCCGCGCGGGTCATCGCACGTCAGGGCGTCCGGGGGCTACGCGTGGCCGATCTGGCGGCCGAGGCCGGGGTGTCCACCGGCCTGGTCTACTACCACTTCAAGGACCGGCCCGGCATCCTGCGGCACGCCCTCGCGTTCATCGGGGACCGCGCGGACCGCTACACCGTCACCGCGGAGGATTCCGCGGCGGCCCACCCGCCCGACCGGCGGACGCTCCTGGAGCAGACCCTGCTGCTGGAGTTCCAGGACGTGCCCGAGGTCCGCGAGAACAGCACGGCCTGGGGAGAGCTGCGGGCCCACTCCGTCTTCGATCCGGAGCTGCGGGACGACCTCGCGGCAGCGGGCGCGGCCTGGGTGGCGGAGGTCGCCGGCCACCTCGCCGCCCTGCGTCCGCACGCGCCGACCGGCGCGGCCACGGCCTCCGCGGAACGACTGACCGCCCTCCTGGAGGGGCTCAGCGCCCGCTGGCTCAGCGGTCTGCTCCCGCTGGAGCACGCCCGCGGACTGCTGCGCGAGGCGATCCGAGTGGAAATCGGCCGCCTGGGTTCCCTCGGGACGCAAATTGACTGAATTTCCAGTCAGTGCCACAGTGGCGGTACGAGGCCGCGTCATTCCCCGCGTCGACCGGCCGTTCGCGCAGCGGATCGCGCACGCTTGTCCTTGAGGCCCGTTCTGTCGGTCCATGCGACGACTGCGCCCGCCCCGGCCGATGCGGCGCATCGGCCGGCACATGATCGGAGTTCCCCGTGCCCTTCCAGCCCCCCACCCGCCGGACCGTCCTTCGCACTCTGGCCGGCATCGGTGCCGCGATCGCGGGCGCCTCGGCCTGTGGTCCCGCGGCGGGCGGAGCCCAGGCCGGCGCCCCCGGTGACTCCTCCCCCTCCCCCACCGCGGGCGGCAAGCGCCGTCTCGGCGCCGAATGGGAGAGCCACACCCGCACCTTCATGTCCTGGCCCGCGCTGTCCTCGGTCTGGCACGAGGACCTGCCCTACGTACGCGAGGACATCGCTCGGATCGCCCGCGCCGTCGGGCAGTACGAGGCGGTCGTCATGATGGCCCGGCCCGAGCAGGTGGGCGCGGCGCAGCGCGCTTGCGGCAAGGACGTCGAGGTGATTCCGCTGGCCGTCGACGACCTGTGGGCCCGCGACATCGTCCCCGTCTTCGTGGAGCAGGGCGGCAAGGTCACCGGTGTCGATTTCAACTTCAACGGCTGGGGCAACAAGCAGGAGCACGGGAACGACGGGGCGGTCGGCCGCAACCTGCTCGCCAAGTACGGGATCCCCCGCGTCCAGGCGCCCCTGGTCGCCGAAGGCGGCTCCTTCGAACCGGACGGCGAGGGCACCCTGCTGATCACCGAAAGTTCGATCGTCAACGACAACCGCAACAAGGGGAAGTCACGGGACGTCATCGAGGCCGAGCTCAAGCAGACCCTGGGCCTGGAAAAGGTGATCTGGCTGGCCGGCGTACGCGGCGAGGACATCACCGACGCCCATGTGGACAGCCTCGTGCGGTTCGCCGCCCCGGGTGTGGTCCTGCTGGACCGCGCGCACCCCTCCACCCCGCCGGACTCCTGGTCCCGCTCCGCCGACCAGGCGAAGTCCGTCCTGTCCCGGGCGACGGACGCCCGCGGCCGGCGCTTCGAGGTCATCGACCTCCCGCAGCCCGACCTGGACCGGATCACGGGCCGGGGCGACGACTTCGTCTCCACGTACGCCAATTTCTACATCGCCAACGACGCGGTGTTCATGCCCAGGTTCGGCGACCGTCAGGCCGACGACAGGGCCCGCGGCATCCTGCGGGAGCACTTCCCCAAGCGGGACGTCGTGCCGATCCCGATCGACACCATCGCCTCGGGCGGCGGCGGCATCCACTGCTCCACCCACGACCAGCCCGGCAGGCCCGCGGCCTGACCACCCGGCCTCCGACCGCCCGTTCCCGACCGCCGTCCGGAGCGGGCCCGTCCCCCGGGTTGCGTTTGCCGGTCGCTACGGACGGCAGGAGACTGGTGATGTCAGCGTGACTGCGCCGCCGGAATCCGGGTTGGTCGGCGCCGACGCCCCTCCCGCCGCTTCCGCGCCGGCGGATATCCGCGGTCCGAACCGCGACCGGCCATGTTGAACGTCGAAGTACCGTCCACATGTTGACGGGTTGATGGTTGAACGTCGACATGGACGCCCCTCGATCCCTTCCGTGGCCCCGAATCCGGCGGAGGCTCCCGGCGCCCCCGGTCCATGACGACCGGTAACCCGTGATCAGCCGGGCACGCAGTCGCATTGATGAAGGCTCAACCGTCGGTCCTCTCTCTTCGGAGGTGTCCTATGAGCAGGACCCGACCCATCAACTGCATCATCCCCCCGTACATTCTCAGCAAGCTCCTGGACAGCAAGGACAGGGAGGTGCGCCAAGCCGCCTTGGACACCTTGCTGCTCAGCGCCCGCCTGCACGGTGAGCGAACGGTGCGGGCGTCCTTCGCGGGCGCGGCGGCCCCCGGCAACAGCCGGCGCACCATCTTCGACTGCGCGCAGGAGGAATTCCTCGAAAACGCCTCCCTGGCCAGGACGGAAGACGGCCCGGAGTCCGCGGACCAGGCCGTCAACCAGGCTTTCGACGCACTCGGGGTGGCGCGCGATTTCTACAGGGAAGTGTTCCAGCGCAACTCGATCGACGACAAGGGCATGCGCCTGGACGGCTACGTCCACTTCGGTTTCCAGTTCAACAACGCGTTCTGGGACGGCCAGGAGATGGTATTCGGCGACGGGGACGGCAAGGAGCTCGGCAACCTCGCCGGATCCGGCACGGTGACATTCCACGAATGTACGCACGGGGTCACCGATCACACCGCGGGATTCGAGTACCACAATCAGTCCGGCGCCCTGAACGAGTCGATGTCGGACGTCTTCGGGTCACTGGCCAGCCAGTGGTCGCTGAAGCAGACGGCCGACGAGGCGGACTGGCTGATCGGGGCCGAAGTCTGGACCCCGGGAATCCCCGGCGACGCCCTGCGGTCGTTGAAGAACCCGGGTCACGCGTACGACAATCCCCAGTTCGGAAAGGACCCCCAACCCGACCGCATGAGCAGGTTCGTCCACCTGCCCGACACCAAGCACGGCGACAACGGCGGGGTGCACTTCAACTCCGGCATCCCGAACAAGGCGTTCTTCCTGACGGCCGTGCGCATCGGCGGATTCGCCTGGCAGTCCGCCGGAACCATCTGGTACGAATCACTCAAGGCGTCCAGCCCCAAGAACCAGTTCGAGGACTTCGCGGGCACCACCTTCCTGAAGGCCGGAGAACTGTTCGGCACCGGAAGCCCCGAGCAGTCGGCGGTACTGTCGGCCTGGCAGGAAGTGGAAGTCCAGATCAGGGGCATCCCGACCGGAGTGGCCCGGGTGCGCAGCTTCGCTGTCAGCGGCCACGGCCACTCGAACGGCAACGGACACGGCGGAGCGGCCCGGGACGACGGCCTGGCCTCCCTCACCCGGCAGATCGGAACACTGACCGACAAGGTCACGGGGCTGACGAAAGAGGTCACCGCGATGAAGAGCACCAGGTGAAGGTGTCCCTGGAGACATACGGCGGGCTGGCGGCGGTGACCAACCTCCGCCGCCCGCCCCTGGTACTGGACACCGTCGCCCTGCCCGAGGACGCCGCGGCCGAGCTGGCCCGGCTGGTGGCGGCAGCCGTCTCGATGCCGCCGGAGGAGACGGACGACCGTGCCCGGGACGCGATGGGCTACACGATCACGGTGGAGGAGGGCGACCGCCCGACCACCCTCGAACAGTCGGACGGCGCCATGACCCCCGCGTTCGCGGCCCTGCTCACCTGGC
The DNA here is from genome assembly GCF_055581065.1 of Streptomyces sp. NPDC031479. NCBI lineage: Bacteria > Bacillati > Actinomycetota > Actinomycetes > Kitasatosporales > Streptomycetaceae > Streptomyces > Streptomyces sp. NPDC031479. Next base: position 50,502 of record NZ_JBVIKC010000053.1, on the reverse strand, counting down.
TCAGGAAACACTTCGCGCAGCAGTGACCCGCCACCCCCGTGGCCGCCCCCCGGGCGGGGCTCCCCCGCCCGGGGGGCGATCTTGTCGGGGCGAGCACACAATGAGCGCTGAGGATCCTCCTCGTGTCGATGGCGGGACGCGTGCTCCCGCGGTCGGGAGGTCAGGGGCCATGGAAGCGGTGCAGCGGCCATGACGGTCGAAGAACGGATGGCCGTACGGAACCTGGTGGCACGCCTGAAGGCCTCCTACCCGACGGTGGACGCGGTCACCGTCGAGGCGGCGGTCAGGGCCGCGTACGACTCGTTCCACCGGGCCAGGGTCAGGGCCTACATCCCGATCCTGGTCGAACGCCGGTCCCGGAGGGCACTCGACGCCGCGCGCCGCGCAGCCCCCGACGGGGCCGCCAGCGGCCGGGGGACCGGCCCGGAGCCGGCGCGGAAGGATCCGACGCTCCCGCGGCCGTTACCCTCCCCGTCCCCGGAACGCACCGTGCTCGTCCAGGACCAGCGAAGGGGTGGTGGCCTATGTCCGACGACAGAGCCGAACGCATCGCCGATTTCATCGGGCCCCTGAGGGTGGAGCCGGGGTCGAAGGTGCGTCTGGACCGGGACTTCGATCCCCGCTACAAGGCCGGTCTGAAGAAGCGGGACGGGATCGAACTGCTGCGGACCGGAGTGTCGCTGCTGGCCGAGTACCAGGAGCGGCTGGCCGCCCAGGACACGTTCGGCGTACTGCTCTGCCTCCAGGCCCTGGACGCCGGCGGCAAGGACGGGACGATCCGCCACGTGATGAGCGGCGTCAACCCCCAGGGCGTGCGCGTCAGCAGCTTCAAGGTGCCCTCCAGCGAGGAACTCGACCACGACTACCTGTGGCGCTACGCCCGGCGGCTGCCCGGTCGCGGCGAGGTCGCCATCTTCAACCGTTCCCACTACGAGGAGGTCCTCGTGGTCCGGGTCCACCCCGAGGTCCTCGCCCGGCAGAAACTGCCGGACGAACAGTGCGGGCCGGAACTGTGGGACCGGCGCTACCGGGAGATCAACCGGTGGGAGCACTACCTCACCGACAACGGGTTCAAGGTGGTGAAGATCTTCCTGAACCTGTCCAAGGAGGAGCAGCGCACCCGCTTCCTGAAGCGGATCGACCTGCCGGAGAAGAACTGGAAGTTCTCCGCGGCCGACGTACGGGAGCGCCGCCACTGGGACGAGTACCAGGAGGCGTTCTCCGAAATGCTGTCGGCCACGAGTACGAAGTGGGCGCCGTGGTACGTCGTACCGGCGGACCGGAAGTGGTTCGCGCGGATCTGCGCGGCGGCGGTCCTCGCCCACACCCTGATGGACATCGACCCCCGGTTCCCCGATGTGGGGGAGGAGGCGCGCAAGGAGCTGCTCGTCACCAGACGGGAGCTGGAGCAGGAGGCCCCGGCCGGTGTTCCGGCCGATCCGTACGCCGCCGGGCACCCGTCGGCCGGCCGGAGCGACGGGCGGCGGAAGAAGGGGAGGAGGGGGAGGAAGGGAAAGAAGGGGACACGCGGCTAGGACCCGTCGGACGGGCACGCTACGTGCCCGGACGCGACGCGTCCCCGGCCACGATTCGGAGGCGACGATGACAGTGCGGTCGGATTCCGTGGGACGAGAGCCCCGCGCTTCGCAGGATCTCTGGTACACGCGGGCCCCCGAGGAGGTCGCGGCGGCGTTCGACGTCGACCCCTCGGTCGGTCTCTCCAGCGCACGGGCGGCGGACCTGCTGGCCGCCCACGGCCCGAACGCGCTGCCCGAGGAGAAGCGCACCCCGACCTGGCTCCGGTTCCTGCGGCAGTACCGCAGTTACATGCAGATCGTCCTCGTGGCCGCCGCGGTCGTCTCGCTCCTCATCCGGGAGTGGACCACCGCCGTCCTGCTGATCTTCCTGACCCTGCTGAACGCGGTCATCGGCCTGCGCCAGGAGGGCAAGGCCGAGAGCGCGATGAACGCGCTGCAGTCGATGATGAAGGCGACGGCGAGGGTGCGCAGGGACGGCACGGAGGCCGAGATCCCCGCCGAGCGGCTCGTCGTCGGGGACGTCGTGCTCATCGCCGCGGGAGACCAGGTGGCGGCGGACGGACGCATCATCAGGGCCAGCGCCCTGCAGATCGACGAGTCGGCGCTGACCGGCGAGAGCGTTCCCGCCGCGAAGGACGTCGGTACGCTGGCGGGCCCCCTTCCGGCGCCCGGCGACCAGACCAACATGGCCTTCATGAACACCCCGGTCACCCACGGCAGCGGCGTGGTCGTGGTCACGGCGACCGGTGCCGGTACCGAGCTCGGCAAGATCTCCGGGATGCTGTCCACCACCGAGAAGGAGGTGCCGCCGCTCACCAGGGAGCTCGACACCCTGACCCTGTGGATCACGGCGGCCGCGGGCCTCACCATGATCGTGATGTTCGCCCTGGGACGGCAGCGGGACCAGGCCTGGGACGTCCTGTTCGTCAGCGCGGTCTCGCTGGCCATCGCCGCCATCCCCGAGGCCCTGCCCACCGTGACCCAGGCCATCCTGTCGGTCGGCAGCCTCAACCTGGCGGAGCGGAACGCCATCGTCAAGGAACTGCCGTCGGTCGAGACGCTGGCGTTCACGTCGGCGATCAACTCCGACAAGACCGGCACTCTGACGATGAACCAGATGACCGCCGTGGAGGTGGTGACCCCCACCGACCGGTACACGGTTTCGGGCACGGGCTACGAGCTCGCCGGGAAGATCCACCACGCCGCGGGCTCCGCCCCGGACATCGAGGACGCGATCCTGCCCTACCTGGTGGCCAGCGACGCGAAGCTGGTGGACGGCCGGGTGGTGGGCGATCCCACCGAGGGCGCGCTGCTGGTGCTCGCGCACAAGGCCGGGCTCGACATCGAGGGCACCAGGGAGCGGCTCCCCCGGCTGGCCACGCTGCCGTTCGACCCCGGCTACAAGCTGATGGCCACCTTCAACGCGGCGGTCGACGCCTCCGGGCGGGAGGTCGTCCGGTGCTTCGTCAAGGGTGCCGTACCCGCGATGGTGGATCGGGCCGCCACCGCGCTGGCGGCGGACGGGTCCAGGCCGTGGGACGCCGAACTGGCGGCCCGCGCCGAGGCGCAGACCGAGCGGATGGGCGCCGAGGGGTACCGGGTGATGGCCGGGGCCACCCGTGATCTGGACCCGGCCGCCTTCGACCCGGAGGGCGACCTGCTCGCGTACGTCACCGAGCTGCGGATGACCAGCCTCGTCGCCATGGTCGACCCGCCCCGTGAGGAGGCCAGGACGGCGGTGGCCGGCGCCCAGGCCGGGCACATCCGGGTCCGCATGGTGACCGGTGACGACGTCACCACCGGCGCGGCGATCGCCCGTCAGCTCGGCATCCCCGGCGAGGCGGTCCTCGGCGCCGACTTCGCGGCCATGAGCGAGGAGGAGCAGCTCGCCCGGATCGACGGCATCGGTGTGGTGGGGCGCGTCGCCCCGGAGCACAAGGTGCTGCTCGCCGACACGCTCAAGAAGAAGGGCGAGGTCGTGGCGATGACCGGGGACGGCGTCAACGACGCCCCGGCCATCAAGGCCGCCGACATCGGCATCGCCATGGGCAGCGGCACGGACGTGGCGAAGAACGCCGGGCGCATGATCCTCTCCGACGACAACTTCGCCACGATCGTCTACGCCGTGGAGCAGGGCCGCAGGATCTACGACAACCTCACCAAGTACATCCGGTTCGTGCTGCTCCTGCTGGTCACCTTCGTGCTGACCTTCCTCGGGGCCACCGTCTTCAACATCGCCGCCGGCGAGCCCTTCACTCCCCCGCAGGTGCTGTGGATCCACTTCGTGGTCAACGCCTCCTTCGGCTTCGCGCTGGGCTTCGACCGGGCGAGCCCCGGGCTGATGCTCCGCAGGCCGCGTCCGCGCGGGGAGTCGGTGCTGACCCGGCCCGTACTGGTGACGGTGGGACTGGGCGGCCTGGCGATCACCATCGTCCTGCTCGGGCTCATCCAGCTCGGCCTGAGCCCCTCCGACGGCGCCGGGACCGGCCAGTCCGTCGCGTTCACCGCCTTCGCCCTGTGCCTGATCGTGGCGGCGTTCGAGTGCCGCAGCGAGACGGAATCGGTGCTGACCCCGTCCACCTTCGACAGCAAGCAGATGAACTGGGTGGCACTGGCCCAGTTCGTGCTCGCGGTGCTGGTGACGCAGATGGACGGCTTCCGGCGCCTCCTCGGCACGACCGAGATCGACGCACGGCAGTTCGGCGGTGCGCTGCTGGCCGCCCTCGCGCTCCTGCTCCTGTGGGAGCTGGGCAAGCTCCTGGCCCGCCGGACGACCCGGGGGACCTGATGCGCGGGTGGCCCGCCACCCGGCTGCGGGCCGTCCCGGGGGTGCGTGCGGCGTCGTCCTACCGAAGGGAGTGGCTGGTCAAGGACCTGGTGGCCGGGGTCGTCCTGACCACGCTGCTGGTGCCGCAGGGCATGGCGTACGCGGAGCTGGCGGGCCTGCCGCCGATCACCGGCCTGTACACCACGGTCCTGTGCCTGCTCGGGTACGCGGTGTGCGGGCCGTCCCGGATCCTGGTGCTGGGCCCGGACTCCTCGCTGGGGCCGATGATCGCGGCGACCGTGCTGCCCCTGGTGGCGGCGGACGGGGATCCCGCGCGGGCCGTCGCCCTGGCGTCGGTGCTCGCGCTCATGGTGGCGGCCGTCATGATCCTGGCCTCGGTGGCGAAGCTCGGCTTCATCGCCGACCTGATCTCCAAGCCGACGATGATCGGCTACATGAACGGGCTGGCGCTGACCATTCTGATCGGTCAACTGCCCAAGCTGCTCGGCTTCAAGGTCGACGCGGACGACCTGCTCGGCGAGTTCGCCGGCTTCGTGCAGGGAGTCGTCGGCGGGGACGTGGTGCCGGCCGCCGCGGCGGTCGGCTGCGGCGGGATCGTCTTGATCCTGGTCCTGCAGCGTCTGCTGCCGAAGGTCCCGGCGGTGCTCGTGATGGTGGTCCTGGCGATCGCCGCCGCCACCGCCCTCGACCTCGGCGGGCGCGGCGTCGGTCTGGTCGGCGTACTGCCCGAGGGCTTCCCCCCGTTCACGATCCCGGAGGTGCGGCTCACCGACCTGACGCTGCTGCTCGGCGGTGCGCTGGGCATCGCCCTGGTGTCCCTGGCCGACACGATCTCCAACGCGTCGGCGTTCGCGGCCCGCACGGGCCAGGAGGTCCGCGGCAACCAGGAGATGGTGGGGATCGGTGTCGCCAACCTCGCGGCCGGTCTCTTCCAGGGCTTCCCCGTCAGCACGAGCGGCTCCCGTACGGCGGTGGCGGAGCGCGCGGGGGCCAGGAGCCAGCTCACCGGGGTCGTCGGGGCAGTGCTCATCGTCCTCATGCTGGTGCTGGCCCCGGGCCTGTTCCGCAACCTCCCCCAGCCGGCCCTGGCCGCCGTGGTCATCACCGCGTCGCTGTCCCTGGCCGACGTCCCCGGCGCCGTGAGGCTGTGGCGGCAGCGCCGGACGGACTTCATGCTGTGCTGCGCGGCGTTCCTGGGCGTGGCCCTGCTCGGTGTGCTGCAAGGCATCGCGATCGCCGTGGCCCTGTCCGTCCTGAACGTCTTCCGGCAGACGTGGTGGCCGTACCACACCGTGCTGGGGCGGGTCCCGGACCTGGAGGGGTTCCACGACATCCGCTCCTACCCCGAGGCCCGGCGACTGCCGGGCCTGGTGATCTACCGCTTCGACGCGCCGCTCCTCTTCGCCAACGCCAAGGCCTTCCGCGACGAGATCAGGCGGCTGGCCGAGACCGATCCGCGGCCGAGCTGGATCGTGGTCGCGGCGGAGCCCATGACCGATGTGGACACCACCGCGGCCGACGTCCTGGAGGAGCTCGACGAGACGCTCAACGCGGACCGCGTGCACCTCGTCTTCGCCGAGCTCAAGGACCCCGTACGGCGCAAGATCGAACGGTACGAGCTCACCCGCACCATCGACCCCCGGCACTTCTTCCCCACCGTGGAGGCCGCCGTCGAGGCCTTCCGGCTGCAGACCGGGGCCGAGTGGGAACCCCCCGCCGGCGGACGGTGACCGCTCCCCGGGCGGATCATCCGCCGTCCCGTCCCGCGGCGACGCGCCCCATCGTCAGGGCCAGCCGCCGCACCCGCCGCCAGTCCATCGGCGGCGCGGCGTGCGCCACGCCGGGCCGGTTGCGGGGCACCCGCACGCGCAGGGCGCCGGGTTCGATGCGGCAGCGCACCGGGGTGGGCAGCGAGAGGGCCTCGCCGTCGACGCCGACCGCGACGACGGGAGCGTCGGAGTCCACGACGACCTCGCGGGCGGTGGTCTCGGTCAGCCCGCGGCCCTGGCTGCCGCGCAGCAGGAGCTCCGTGGCCTCGGCGGCGTTGCCGACGCCCACGCACAGCACGCCGAGCTCGCCGGAGTCCAGCCGCTCCCGGCGTCCCAGCCCCGCCGAGTCGCCCCTCTGGTAGGGGTTGTTGCTCACCAGTACGGCCTGGGGTGCGTCCGCCGTCAGCGGACCGGCACGGACGCTCAGCCGGGCGCCGCTCTGGTGGGTCAGCAGGTCGGGCAGCATCTCCAGGATGGTGCGGGCCTTGTCGTCGCGGTAGGCGGGGCTCTGGACGACTTCCGCGTACACGCCGAACGAGGCGTTGTTGATGAAGACGCGCCCCGGACTCCCGTCCGCGGGCTCTCCGGCGTGGATGCGTCCGAGGTCGATGCGCAGTTCCACTCCGTCGGTCAGCGCCTCCAGGCAGGTGGACGGGTCCTGCCGGTCCAGGCCCAGGTCCATGGCGAAGTGGTTGCGGGTGCCGGCGCTGATCACCATGAAGGGGAGGTCGTGCTCCGCGGCCACGTCGGCGACCAGGGCCTGCGTACCGTCGCCGCCCGCGACGCCGAGGAGGTCGGCCCCGCCCGCGACGGCCCGCCGGGCGAGCTCGGCCACGTCCTCCTGCCGGTCCGGATCCAGGACGACGACCTCGGCGCCCAGGGCCCTGGCCCGCTCCGCGAGCCGGAACTTCCCGACCTTCCCGCCGCCCGAGCGCGGATTCATGATCAGGAACGGGCGCCCGGCCGGGCCGACGGACCGCTCCGGCATGCCCGGCGGGGAGTCCTCGGTCAGCGCGGTCCGGCCGGCGAGGACGGCCAGCGCCCACAGGCCGAGCGAGACCAGCACGACCCACAGCAGCCCGGCGGAGGCGTACAGGACCAGGACGGTGAGCGGCGCGGCGACCATGAGCACCACGGCCAGTGCCCTGATCCAGCCGGTGTGGGTGAGCGTCCACCAGGCACCGGCGGCGGTCAGTACCAGGCCCGCCCCCGCGGCTCCCATGAGCAGGAGGCTCGCGGGCCCGGCGAAGACGACCAGCACCGCGACCGCGGCCACGCCCGCCGCCAGGGCCAGACGCGCCGCCCAGCGCCTGTTCATGGGGCTGCCTCCCATCGCACCACCGCGCACCGTCCGGACACCCGGCCGGTGCGACCCGGGCGGGCCGGTTCCCCGCGGACGCGGACGTCGGCGGGGATCCACTTCAGCGTACGAGCGGCCACCGTGCGCGGCACGTCCGTGGCGGGGCACTTCACCGGGTCGCCCGAGCGCGAACGGCCCCGTCGGGGGGCGGCGAACAGGCGTTCCACGCCCTACGATCGGCCCCATGTCGCTTCGCCGTACGTTACGCATGCTCATGGTCCTCGCCCTGACCCTGACCGGCCTGGCAGGCGGTGCCTCGGGCGCCGCGTCGGCCCGGGAGAACGGCTCGCCGACGGGCCGGCAACTGCTCTACTACAACCACGCCTACGGGGTCCTCGACCGGGAAACCGCCGATGCGATCGAGCACTCGGCCTATCTGCGGGACTTCGCCGATTTCCAGGTCCGCACCACCACCGGCTCGGGCGGGGAGACCTGGACCGGCCGCTACCTGATGGGACGCGAGACGTACCTCGAACTGTTCGGCGTCGGTGACGTCCCCGGCCAGGACGGGACGCTCGGCGCCGGCGGGCTGGGGATCTCGGCCGAGACCGCCGGGGACCTCGCCACGGTGAAGCAGCGCCTGCGCGACCTGGGCGTCACCGACCCCGTCTCCTTCCGCCAGACCCGCGACTTCGGAGACGGTGTCCCGGTCCCGTGGTTCGACGCAGTCTTCACCACCGACCGGTACGACGCCTTCGGGGCCTGGGGCATGGAGTACCTGCCGGAGTACTTCGCCGACCCGCGCGGCCACACCGAGCCGGCCTCCCGCCCGGGTGACGTCGGCCGTGAGCGGTACCTGTCCGACGGCTACCGCGACCACCTGATGCGGGACGTGACCTCGATCCGCCTCGCGGTCACCGCGCGCGACCTGGCCAACACGGTGCCGCTGCTGCAGGCGGGCGGGTTCGCCGTCCGGGAGGCAGCGGGCGGCGGCGTCGTGGCGCAGGGCGGCGGCACCACCATCCGGCTGGACTCCGTCGCCCGCGAGCAGGCCGGGCTGCGCCAGGTGGAGATGTCCCTCAACCACCCGGTGGCCTACCGCCACGTGGAGCGCATCGGTCACTCGACCCTCGTCGTCGGCCCCGGCACGCGTGCCGTGTGGACGTTCGGCGACGTCGGGTAGGGCTGCGGGCGGGCGTGGCGGGCGCCGTTCCCCGCCCGCCCCGTGGGAAGCCCCGGCCCCACTCCGGGAGGGGCCGGGCCGGTCCCTACTGCCAGTCCTCGTCCCAGGGCGGGTCCATCTCGTCCAGGTCGAAGGGCGGCTCGTCGGCATCGGGTGCCGACGACCGCGGCGCCGGCGCCGACGCGGGTGCCGGGTCGGCCGGGACGGAGGCGGTATCGGCACCGCCACCGCCACCGGCGCATTCCGCGAGGGTGGCGAGGACCCCCTCCGCGTACTTGGTGAGCTTGGCCTCGCCGACTCCGCCGACGGTGCCCAGTTCCTCCACGGTGGTGGGCAGCCGCGTCGCGATCTCGCGCAGGGTCGCGTCGTGGAAGACCACGTACGCCGGTACGCCCTGCTCGCGCGCCGTCGCGGCCCGCCAGGCCCGCAGGGCCAGGAACACCGGTTCGGCCGCGGCGGGCAGGTCGACCGGTACGCGGGCGCCCTTCCCGGAGCGCGCGCCGGACTCCTTGCGGGAAGGGGCGGCGACCGCCTTCTCCTTCCGCAGCGGGACGCTGCGGCGGCCTCCCAGGACCTCGCCGCTCTCGTCCGTGAGGACCAGCGTGCCGTAGTCGCCCTCGACGGCCAGCAGGCGCTGCGCCAGGAGCTGGCGGACCACGCCGCGCCACTCGGCGGTGCTCAGGTCGGCCCCGACGCCGAACACCGACAGCCCGTCGTGGTCGAACTGGATGACCTTGGCCGTCTTCTTGCCCTGGAGGATGTCGATGATCTGCCCGGCGCCGAACTTCTGGCGCCGTTCCTTCGCCAGCCGCCACACCGTGGACAGCAGCTTCTGCGCCGCGACCGTCCCGTCCCAGGACTCGGCGGGCGTCAGACAGGTGTCGCAGTTGCCGCAGGGCTCGCCCGGCTGCCCGAAGTACTCCAGCAGCCGCACGCGCCGGCAGTCGACCGTCTCGCACAGGGCGAGCATGGCGTCCAGGTGCATGCCGAGCGAACGGCGGTGCGCCTCGTCGCCCTCGGAGCCCTCGATCAGCTTGCGCTGCTGGACCACGTCCTGCAGGCCGTACGCCAGCCACGCCGTGGCCGGTTCCCCGTCGCGGCCGGCGCGGCCGGTCTCCTGGTAGTAGCCCTCGACGGACTTCGGCAGGTCGAGGTGGGCCACGAAGCGCACGTCGGGCTTGTCGATGCCCATGCCGAAGGCGATCGTCGCCACGACCACGATCCCGTCCTCCCGCAGGAAGCGCGCCTGGTTCGCGGCGCGCGCCCGGGAGTCCATGCCCGCGTGGTAGGCGACGGCCTCGACGCCCTGCTCCACCAGGAAGGCAGCCGTCTTCTCCACCGACGCCCGCGAGAGGCAGTAGACGACTCCCGCGTCCCCCTCGTGCTCCGTCCTGATCAGCTCCAGCAGCTGCTTGAGCGGGTTGTTCTTCGGGGCGATGCGGTACTGGATGTTCGGCCGGTCGAAGCTGGCGACGAAGTGCCGGGCCTCGTCCAGGCCGAGGCGGGCCACGATCTCGGCGTGGGTGGCCCGGGTGGCCGTCGCGGTGAGCGCGATCCGGGGCACCTTCGGCCACCGCTCGTGCAGCATCGACAGCGCGAGGTAGTCGGGCCGGAAGTCGTGGCCCCACTGGGCGACGCAGTGGGCCTCGTCGATCGCGAAGAGGGAGACCCTGCCCCGGTCCAGGAGCCGCTGCGTGCCCTCGGTGCGCAGCCGCTCGGGAGCCAGGTACAGCAGGTCCAGCTCGTCGGCGAGGAAGGCCTGCTCGACGGCCTGCCGCTCGTACGGGTCCTGCGTCGAGTTGAGGAATCCGGCCCGTACCCCGAGTGCGGTGAGCGCGTTCACCTGGTCCTGCATCAGGGCGATGAGCGGCGAGATCACGACGCCCGTGCCCTCTCTGACGAGCGCCGGGATCTGGTAGCAGAGCGACTTGCCGCCGCCGGTCGGCATCAGCACGAGTGCGTCACCGCCGCCGACGACCTGCTCGATGATCTCCTGCTGCTCACCGCGGAAGGAGCCGTATCCGAAGACGCGGTGCAGCACCTCCAGTGCAGGGGAGGTCTCGGGGGAAGCGTCCGTAAGGGCCATCCACGAAGCCTATCGGCAGCCGCCGACACCCCGGCCCCACCGGCGGGAGCCTGTGGACAACCGGGGGCCGGGGCTCTCGGCGCCTTCCTCACGGCCGCGCGGCCCGTCTTCACGCGCCCTTGACGGCGGTGCGGGTGGCCCGCCGCGCCGCCGAGGGCAGGATGGAAGGGGGGATGGGGAGGGCGGGCGAACAGGAGGCACGACATGTCCGGCTACCGACTCCGCGACCCCGCCGCACTGCTCGCGGCGCTCGTGGTCCCCTTCCTCGTCGCGCTGGCGCTCACACCGCTCCGGAGCGACCTGTCGGCGACGAACGCGGCTCTGGTGCTCGTCGTCGCGGTGGTCACGGTCGCCGCCGCCGGGACGCGGGCGGCGGGGGCGGTGGCCGCCCTCTCGGCGGCCGCCTGGTTCGACTTCTTCCTCACCGCGCCCTACGGGCGGTTCGCCATCACGGGCCACGGCGACGTCGTGACGGCGGCGCTGCTGCTGGTCGTCGGCCTGATCGTCTCGCAGTCGGCGGTGCGCGGGCGCCGGCTGCGCTCGGCCGTGGCGACGGACGCCGCACAACTGTCGAGCCTGTGGAGGTCCGCCCGGCTGGCGGAGTCCGGTGGTTTCCCGGACACGGCGGTCCAGTACGTGGGCCGGGAGCTGACCGGCCTGCTGGGGCTGCGCGGCTGCCGCTTCGAGTACGGGACCCTGATGGGGCACCTGCCGCGGCTGGAACACGACGGCGGCGTGTGGTGGCGCCGCGGGGACCGCGTGACGGAGTACGCGGACTGGCCGGACGGCGAGACCGAGCTGCGGGTGGTCGGCGGCGGCCACTACTACGGGCGCTTCCTCCTCGACCCGCCCCCCGGCCGCCGGCTGCCCGCGGAACAGGACCGCCTCGTGGCGGTCGCGCTGGCCGCGCAGGCCGGGGCGGCCCTGGACACGGCGGGCCTTTCGGCAGGTCACCAGTAGTGACGGCGACCGCCGACGGCGTGACCGACCGAACCGAGGATCCACAGCACCGCACCCACCACGAGCAGGATGATCCCCAGGGTCCACAGGATGGAGATGCCGGTCAGGAAGCCGATGAGCAGGAGAATCAATCCGATGACGATCATGGTGTCCCTCGTCTTCCGGTAGGGAGGCGGTGCGCTGCGCGATCCGCCGGAGTGTGACTCCCGGCGTCTACCCGCCGATCGCGATCCCACCGGTTTCGGACCCGCCCGATTTCAGAGCGGTTCCACGTCCAGGAAGGCGGCGAGCGCGGATTCCGCGGTGTCCGGCGGGTTTCCGGGGGCGCCGGGGAGGGACTGCTCCGCCCAGATGACCTTGCCCTCCGGGGTGTAGCGGGTCCCCCAGTGCTCGCTGAGCTGGGCCACGAGGAAGAGTCCTCGTCCGCCCTCGTCGGTGGTGGCGGCGTAGCGCAGGTGGGGGGCGGTGCTGCTCCCGTCCCACACCTCGCAGGTCAGGGCGTGGTCGTACAGGAGCCGGACGCGCACCGGCCCGGAGCCGTGCCGCAGGGCGTTGGTGATCAGCTCGCTGAGGATCAGTTCCGTGGCGAAGCCCAGCTCGGACAGGCCCCAGGCGTCGAGCTGGCGGGCGGCGGCGTTGCGTACGGTGCCCACCTCGCTCGGTTCCAGCGGCACCTCCCACTGGGCGACGCGGTCGGCGCCGAGGGTGCGCGTGCGCGCGATGAGCAGGGCCACGTCGTCGGTCGGGCGGGCCGGCAGCAGCCGGTCGAGGACGGCCCGGCAGCTCTCCTGCGGGTCCCGGTCCGGATGGCTGAGGGCGGCGCGCAGCAGCTCCAGCCCCTCGCCGATGTCCCGGGTCCGCTCCTCGACGAGCCCGTCGGTGTACAGGACCAGCTGGCTGCCCTCCGCGAGATGCAGCTCGGCGGTCTCGAAGGGCATCCCGCCCAGTCCGAGCGGGGGCCCGGCCGGCAGCTCCACGAACTCGGTCCGGCCGTCGGGGGCGACCAGGAGGGGCGGCAGGTGTCCGGCCCGCGCCACCGTGCACAGCCGGGAGACCGGGTCGTAGACGGCGTACAGGCAGGTCGCGCCGAGTACGCCGCCGCCCGGGTCGGCGGCGTCGTCCGCGTCGTGGTCGATGCGCTGCACGAGGTCGTCCAGGCGGGCGAGGATCTCCTCGGGCGGCAGGTCGAGGGAGGAGAAGTTGTGGACCGCCGTGCGCAGGCGGCCCATGGTGGCCGCGGCGTGCAGGCCGTGGCCGACGACGTCCCCGACGACGAGGGCGACCCGGCTGCCGGACAGCGGGATCACGTCGAACCAGTCCCCGCCCACCCCCGACTGCGCGGGCAGGTAGAAGTGCGCCACGTCGACGGCGCTCTGCTCGGGCAGGGCGCGGGGCAGCAGGCTGGTCTGGAGGGTCACGGCGAGGGCGTGTTCGCGGGTGTAGCGGCGGGCGTTGTCCATGCTGACGGCCGCGCGGGCGACGAGTTCCTCGGCCAGGGACAGCTCGTCCTCGTCGAAGGGCTCGGGCTTCTGGGAGCGCCAGAAGTTCACCACGCCCAGGACGACGCCCCGGGCGGTGAGGGGTGCGGCGATCAGCGAGTGGATCCCGAAGTCGACGATGGCCTGGGCGCGCGGCGGGTCCTGGGCGTGCCAGCCGGGAGCGTCGGAGAGGTCCGGCACGAGCTCCGCCTCGCCGGTGCCGTAGCCGCGCGCCTGGGGGGTGGAGGGCAGGAAGTCGATCAGCCGGCCGCGGGGGTAGAGGGGGTGGTCGGAGCGGATGCCGCTGACCGCCGTGCGCCGCATGTCGGCCCCCGGGCCGGGTTCGTCCCCGTCGAGCACGGAGTCGGCGAGGTCGACCGTGACGTAGTCCGCGAACCGGGGGACGGCGACGGCGGCGAGTTCCTCGGACGTGCGGACCACGTCGAGGGTGGTGCCGATGTCGACGCCCGCGTCGTAGAGCAGCTTCAGGCGCCTGCGGGCGGTCTCGGCCCGGCTGGTGAGGATCCGCATCTCGGTGGAGTCGCGGATGGTGACCGCGCTGCCCTCGGCCCGGCCGCGGGTGTGGGTGGGGCGCTGGTTGACGACGAGCAGCCGGTCCCCGGCCTCCAGTACCTCGTCGGTGGCCACCCGGCCGGACAGCAGCAGGTCGGACATCCGGCGGTCCAGACCCGGGACGTCGCCGATGTAGCGTCCCTCGGCGCCCTCGGGCAGTCCGAGGAGCCGTTTGGCCTCGTCGTTGGCCAGCAGCAGCCGCCCGTCGCCGTCGGTGATCACGACACCCTCGCGGACGGCGTGGAGCACCGCGTCGTGGTGCTCGTACATCCGGGTCATCTCGTGCGTGCCGAGGCCGTGGGTCTGGCGGCGCAGCCGTCTGCTGATCAGGGCCGTGCCCCCGGTGGCCAGGGCCAGGCCGGTCGCGATGGCGAGGAGGATGACGGGGAGCTGGCGGTCGACGACCCCGCTCACGTTCTTGACGGTCAGGCCCGCCGACACCAGGCCCACGACCTTGCCGTCGGCGGCCTTGACCGGGACCACCGCCTGGATCTCCCGGCCGAGCGGGCCGTTGACGCTCTCGGTGTAGGTGTGCCCGGCGAGGGAGGGCGCGATGGTGCCGACGAAACGTTTGCCGATGCGGTCCGGCTTGGGGTGGGAGTAGCGGATGCCGTTGGTGTCCATCACCACGATGAAGTCGACGCCGGCGTCCTTGCGCGTCGACTCCGCGAGGGGCTGCAGGATCGTGGACGGGTGGGGGGTCTTCAGGGCCCCCTGGAGCCCGAGGGAGTGGGCAAAGGTTTCCGCGACGGCCACCGACCGGTTGCGCGCCTCCCGGTCGACGTCGTGGCGCGACTGCAGCAGCAGGGCGATGAGCGCTGCGGTCGCGAGCAACACCACGATCGCCACCTGAAGGACGAATACCTGTCCGGCGACGCTCCGGAAGCGCTTGCCTACGGGTGACCGCACCGACGTGCCCGGCGCGGGTGGCGGCGAGGAAGGGTCACGAACCCAGTTGTAGCACTTCCGGATGCCCACGGCCCCCGACGGGCGCGAAATGCGTCCCGCCGGTCACGCGCCGTGTCGCGGCGCGTACGGGCGGGCAGGGCCGCTACCGCCGGGCGGAGGCGGCGTCGAGGGCCAGGGCGGTCGGCGCCTGCGAGGTCTGCGGGGCCGCGGTGGTCTGCGGGGTCTGCGGGTCGCAGGTGACCTCGTTGCGCGGGGTGTAGTGGGTCTTGAAGTCCTCGTGCCGGACGGTGCGGCCGCCCTGGACGAAGTCGCGTCCGACCTGGACGTCGAAGCCCTCCAGGGGGGTCTGGACCTCGCAGGTCGGCCCGCTGCCCGTGATCTTGGTGGGCGGGGTGACCTGGGTGCGCGGCCCCTTGGTCGCCTTGATCTCGTCGTACTTCTTCGTGCCGAGCAGGGTGATGGTCAGCGAGGTGTCGGTGGAGTGGGCCTGCACGTAGAGGGCGTGCCCGGTGTCGTTGACCCAGCGCAGGTCGAGGCTGCCCCAGGCGACGGTGGCCTCGCGGCCCTCGGGGTAGCGCTCGATGTAGAACGAGTGCGCGCCGTGTTCGACGAGCTTGACGCCGCCGAAGAAGGCCGCGTTGTACATGGTGGTGGCGACGGCGGAGACCCCGCCCCCGGGCGACTTCACGTACCGGCCGTCGTTGATCATGATGCCGTCGACGAAGCCGTTCTCCTTCGTGCGCTCGCCGACGGTGCGGTTGAAGCTCCACTCCTCGCCCGGCATGACGACGGAGCCGTTGATGAGCTCCACGGCGCGGCCGATGTTGGTGGTGCGGTAGGGGGCGGCGGGGAACTGGACGGTGAAGGAGGAGACCTTCTCCTTGATCCCGAGCCGCGCGGCCCCGGCGCTCGTGAGGTCGGGCTGGACCTCCTCGGTGGCGACCTCGCCGCTGCGGCCCGCGCCCGTGCCGGTGAGCAGGGGCAGCACGGCGCGTCCGAGGGCCGCCTGGGTGACCTGGTGGCCGGGGCGGCTGTCGGTGTCCACGGCCACGCGGCCGGCGGCGTCGAGGCCGAGCACGGCGTCGCGCGGGGCCCGTACGGCCCGCTCCACGGGCCGGGCGACGGCGGGGTCGGCGAGCAGGCCCTTGGAGTCGAGGGCCGGTACGAGACGGCCCTGGGTGTCCGGGTTCATCGTGAGGTGCTCGCCGAGGACGGCGGGGGTGATCGGTATCCGCTTCCCGGCGACGGCGACCGTCACCGGCCCGGACATCGCGGGCCGCGCGAAGGCCTCCAGGGCCCGGTTGGTCTCCTCGGCCCCGACGTGCGGCTCCCGGCGCTCGACCGGCATCACGACGGGGTCGGTGGAGCCGGCGAGGTAGGCGGCGCGGAGGGTGTCGAGGGCCCGGTCCTCGATCAGGTCGATGCCCGGCCGCGCGGCGACGGCCTTGACCGCGCCCTTGTCGAAAGTGATCGACCCGTCGCGGACCTGCTGGCGGGTGCTCTCGTCCAGTCGTCCGAGGGCGGCCCGGGCGGCGGGCTCGTCGACCCGGATCACGGGCTCGATGTCGCGCTCACTGGAGGTGAAGAGCCTGCCGATGACGGTGACCGGGTCGTGGCCGGTGCGGGCGGCGAGGTCGACGGTCGCCCCGGTGTCGAGGGAGAGGCCCAGCGCGGCCGGGTCGGCCTTCTCCACGCGGTCGCCGATCTTCATGGCCACGGGCGCCGCCGCGCCGGGTCCGAGCGCCCGGTCGAGCGCCTGGCGGGCCTCGGCACGGCTCATGCCGCCGATGTCCACGCCCCGCACCCGGGTCCCCTGTTCGATGTCGCCGCCGGTCACGAGTCCGGTGACGTAGAGGCCGCCCAAACCGAGTACGGCGGCTCCGCCCACCAGCGGCAGAGCGATCCGCCAGTTGCCCGTCCTGTTGCCCGCGCGTGCCATGTCACTCCCTGGGGCGCCGACCGGCAGACGGTGGGCGCTGGGCCGCGGCAGCGGCCCGTAGATGACGATTACCGAACCCTCATGATTGACCGAAATGGGTGATTTAGGGGCAACATGTAATGGTTCTCACGCACACGAAAAGGCGCCCGCCCGAGCGGGAAGCTCGGGCGGGCGCCTTCTCGTGCGGGTCGGAACCGATCAGACGACCGGGACCGGGTAGGTCGGGTACTCGACGCCCGAGACGTGCTGGACGACCCGGATGACCTGGCAGGAGTAGCCGAACTCGTTGTCGTACCAGAGGTAGAGGATGGCGTTGTCGCCGTCGACCTTGGTGGCGCCGGCGTCGACGATCGAGGAGTGGCGCGAGCCGACGAAGTCCATGGAGACGGCGTCGGGGGCCGTGGTGAAGTCGATCTGGCGCTTGAGCGGCGAGTGCAGCGAGACGTCGCGGAGGTAGTCGAGGACCTCCTCGCGCGTGGTCTCACGGCCCAGGCGCAGGCTGAGGATGGCGATCGAGACGTCCGGGACGGGGACGCGGATCGAGCTGCCGGTGATCGGCGCCTTGAGGTCCGGCAGCGCCTTGGCGACGGCCGAGGCGGCACCGGTCTCGGTGATGACCATGTTCAGCGGCGCGGAGCGGCCGCGGCGGTCGGCCTTGTGGTAGTTGTCCAGCAGGTTCTGGTCGTTCGTGAACGAGTGGACGGTCTCCACGTGGCCGCGCAGCACGCCGTACTCGTCGTCCATGGCCTTCAGCGGCGGAACGATCGCGTTGGTGGTGCAGGAGGCGCAGGACAGGATCTGCTCGTCCGGCTTGATGGTGTCGTGGTTGACGCCGTGGACGATGTTCGGGACGTCGCCCTTGCCCGGAGCGGTCAGGACGACCTTGTCGATACCGGGGCGCAGGTGCTTGGAGAGCCCCTCGCGGTCGCGCCACTTGCCGGTGTTGTCGATGAGGATGGCGTCCTTGATGCCGTACGCCGTGTAGTCGACCTCGGACGGGTCGTTGGCGTAGATCACCTTGATGGTGTTGCCGTTGGCGACGATCGTGCTCGTCGCCTCGTCCACGGTGATGGTGCCCTGGAACTGGCCGTGGATGGAGTCGCGGCGCAGCAGCGAGGCGCGCTTGACGAGGTCCGCCTCGCCACCGCCGCGCACGACGATGGCGCGCAGGCGCAGGCCGTTGCCGGAGCCGGCCTTCTCGATCAGCAGGCGGGCGACGAGGCGGCCGATGCGGCCGAAGCCGTAGAGGACGACGTCGCGGCCGGCGCCGCGCTCGATCTTGTTCTCACCGGTGGCACCGGCGACGGCCTCGGCGGTGAAGGCCTCGACCGACAGGCCGCGGTCGTCGGCCTTGTACTCCGAGGCGAGCATGCCGATGTCGATCTGGGAGGGGCCCAGGTCCAGCGTGGTGAGCGCCAGGAGGAACGGCAGCGTCTCGGTGACCGAGAGCTCCCCGCCGGCGATCTGCCGGGCGAAGCGGTGGGTCTTGAGGATGCTGACGACCGACTTGTTCACCAGGGAGCGGCTGTGCAGCAGGATCGTCACGTCCCGCTCGCGGTGCAGCTTCCCGATGATCGGGATCATCGACTCCGCGATCTCTTCGCGGTTCTTCCAGTTGGTGAACGAGTCCTCGTTGACAGTCACAGATCCATCTTTCGAGCTAGGCAGCGCTCATATGCTAACCCCTAGGAAATTTGATCATTTCTGCGGTCCCGTCCATGCGCCTGTTGACCTGATCTGATCTGTTTTGGCCGAACGCCGTTGAACACCGCCGAACACCGTTACCCGACGGTCCGCGGCGCCGGACGGCCCAGTGGCAGCAGGTACTGCAGGGGCTGGTCCAGGTCGTCCAGACCGAGCAGTTCGTGGGCCAGGTCGTCGTGGAAACCGCCCAGCGTGGTGCCGCCCAGGCCCAGGGCCGAGGCCGTCAGGAGCAGGGTCTGGGCCAGATGGCCGGTCTCCAGCAGGGCCAGGCGCAGGGCGCGCAGCCCGTAGCGCCGCCGCAGCACGCCGAGGTCCGCGTAGAGGCCGAGCACCACGGGCACCTCGTCGACGCCGATCCAGTCCGGATCCGTCGCGGGACGGGAGGTGTACGTCGACAGCGGCTTGAGCTCGTCCGCCGTCGGCGCGGGCCCGATCCGGCGCAGGGTCCGGCGTTCCGGCACGCACGCGTACGTGCCGGGTTCGACCCCCGCCACGTCCAGCACCAGCAGCCGCACCCCGGCCGTGTACAGGGCTCCCGCGCTCGGGTACGGCCGGTGGACGAAGGGGCGCGGCGTGCCGTCCGCGAGGGGCTGCACGCTGCGGCTGCTCTCGGCCAGGGCGTGCCAGAGCAGGGAGCCCAGGGTGGGGGCGTCCAGCGGCCCCGTGAGGCGCCCCCGCCGGGAGGCCCGGTCGGCCAGTACGGAACGCAGCGAGACCTCCGGCAGGGGGGCCGCGGGCAGGGCCGTCTCGGGCAGGGACACCGGCGGCGGCGCCGGGGCCGGGGCCTGCCGCAGCGCGGCGTCCTCGTTGCGGCCGATGTGGACCTTGCTGCGCTCCAGGTACTGCAGGTCGGCGGCGGTGTGGCCGGCCGGGAAGTAGTCGGGCTCCCCGTCCGTCTCCAGCAGGGTCCGGCCGGCCAGCCGGCACACGGCCCGCTCCTCGTCGGGGGTGACCCCGAGCCGGTTGAACAGCATGTGGAGCTGCGAGCCCCAGACCCAGGCCGCGGTCTCCTCGGAGAGGCCCGCCCCGGCCCCCCGCGCACCGTCGGCGGCGCGCAGCCGGGCGTCGGCCTCGCGGACCCGGTCCGTCCAGCGGGTGAGCCAGGGCGCGGCCGTACCGGCGCCGAGCCGCTCCCGCAGGGCTTCGGCGCGCCGGGCCAGGCCGGTGCGCTGGGCGGCGTGCACGGCGTTGACCCGGGCGTGCACGGAGGCGCCGGGCAGCAGCGGCGTCTGCGTGACCCAGCGCCAGCCCGCGGCGTGCCGGCGCAGCCAGCGCGCCGCCGTGCGGCGGTCCATGCCGAGCGCGTACGCCGTCGCGTGCGCCAGGTCCGCCGCACGGGTCAGCCGGGCCGCGTCCGCGCCCTCGTCGGGTAGGTCCCGCAGGGCGTCCAGCACGGCCCGGGTGGAGTCCGCGAAGACCTCCTCGGCGACCGGCAGCGCGCGCGGACCGCCGTAGCGGTCGGTCTCGGGCACGTACGGCACGGCGCGGACCTCCCCGTGGCGGGACGGCCACGGGCCGGGCACCGCGGGCACCTCCCGGGCCGCGTCGGCCAGGTCCCGCGGGAGCGCCTCGGCGGCCCTCCCGCTCAGGCCGCGCACCCGGATCCGTACGTGGGGGCCGTCCTCCCCGTACCGGATGAAGAACCACCGGGCGGCCTCCCCCGAGGCGACGAGGCCGTCGAGGAGCGGGGCCGCGGACCGGAGCAGGAAGGCGTCGGTGTCGGACGTCCCGGAGTGCAGGAAGAGGTGGTGGCTGTGCCAGGTGTCGGTGGTCGTCACGTGCGGTCCTCGGGTGTCAGGGGAAGGGGTGGGGATGGACCGCGAGGTCCTCGTGGCGCAGCGGGCGCGGGGTGCGGCCCAGTCGGTACGGCACCTCCAGCAGCCGGGGCAGGCCCCGGGTGCGGCGGTTGACGTGCCCGAAGGTCATCGGCAGCGAGCCGGGAACGACGGCCTTCACGCAGTGCAGGCCCAGCCCGGCGCGCAGGCCCGGCTCGCTCTGGTCGACCGCGATCACCTCCAGTCCGGCCCGCCCCAGCCGGTCCACGGTGGCGCCGAGCAGCGTGGAGAGGTCACCGACCGGCTCGGGCGCCCCCGGCCAGGCTTCGGCGACGGTCACGCGCGGTGTGTCGGCGAAGAGGAACTCCAGGCGGGGGGCCGCCTCGGGGAGCGTGTTGAGACCGACGTGGTCGTCGAGGGTGACGACCAGTTCGGGCCGGTCCAGCATGGGCCGCAGCCGCGCCGGATCGCGCGGGCCGCCCGCGGCGGCGGCGCGCTGCGGCGCCTCCAGGACGTTGGTGACGACCTCGGCCACCGCCGACCGGATCGCCGCGCGGGGATCGTGGTGCGCGCCCGCCGCCAGGAACACGCGGGGAGCGTCCGGGTGGGAGCCGGTGTAGCGGCAGACGGCGACGACGGCGGGGATGCCGAAGTCGTTCGTGGCGTCGAGCAGGACGAGGCGGTAGCCGGCGACGGCCGCCCGGTCCGCGAGCAGGAGCGTGTCGAGGTCGTCCGGCGGCGGTTCGACGCGGCGCAGCGGGGTGGCCGCGTACCAGGCCATCAGGAACGCGTCGCGTTCGGCGACTTCGAACAGGCCGTAGAGGGCGGCTTCCTCGGGGCTGTTGCCCAGTCCGCAGCCGTTGGAGGACTCGTACACCACGCGCGGGCCGCGGTCGGCGCCGCCGGGGACGTCCCAGTACGCGACGTGTTCGGGCACGGCCGTGGTCCGCCGCCGGGTGAGCGACCAGCCGTGCACCCAGTCGAGGGCGAGGCCGGGCGTGTACGGGACCGTCGGAGAGGCCGGGTGCCCGTGGTGGGCGGGATCGGGCAGGCCGAGCCGTCGCGGGTCCACGGCGCGGTCGGGGCCGAGGGCGGCGAAGGGGGCCCGCAGGGCGGTGCGTCGGCCGGTGGGGCGCATCCCCGCGTAGCGCTCGGCGCTCTCGAACAGCGCGATGCGTTCGCTGCCGGGGAAGTCCCGGGCCCTGCCGTAGCCGCCGTCCTCGACGGGCCTGCCGTCCGTCACGAAGGCACCGGTGAGGGAGAAGGCGGAGTCCTCGGCGCGGAGCAGGCGGCGGACCGGGCCGAAGCGCTCGTCGTACAGGGCCGCCCGCAACCGGTCGGCATCGGTGCGGGGGTTGGGGGCGCGCAGGACGTACGGGTCCGGGAGCGGGCGGGGCGCCGCGGGCAGCGGGGCCGCCGCGGCCGGGGAGTCGGCGGGCAGCGGGTGGCAGACCGTACAGCCGCCCACCGGGCGGACGCGGTGGGTGGACCAGGTGCCGCGGCCCTGGTGGAGCAGGTGCACGACGGCGGTGTCCTCCTCCGCTCCCTCCCGCGGGGCGTCCAGCAGCTCCCGCGCGAGGGCCACCGCCGCCTCGGCGAGGGCCGGTGACGGTACGCCGGCCAGCGCGAGTTCCCCGCTCCGCCAGGGGACCCGGCCCCCGGCGGTGGCCAGTCGCTGGTACTCGGCGCAGCACAGGCAGGCGGCCGCGCCGGGCCGCAGCACCGGGCCGACGACGGCGACCGCCCCGTCGAAGCGCACCGGCGCCAGGGCCACGGGGTGGTGCAGGGCGTGCCGGCTCAGTTCCTCGGCGAGGCCCAGGGTCCACTTGGTCAGCAGCACCACGGCCTCTCCGGCGGTGGCGGCGAGGGCGGAGCCGGCGTCGAGCGGCGGCGCGGCGGTCACGGTGCCTCCTCCGGGCGGTCCAGGACGGTGAATCCGAACGCCCGCAGCAGGGCGGTGAGTTCCCCGTCGGAGGCGGGCCGGGGCGGGCCCGTCAGCCGGCCCAGGGCCTCCTGGAAGGCGCCCTCGCGCCCGGCCGTGTCGGCGAGCCACCGGCCGGTCCACCCCGGCTCCTCCCACCCGACCGCCGGGGCGCCCTCGACGGCCAGCCCGGCACCGGCCGCACCGGCCCCGCAGGCCCCGCCGACCCCGCCGGCCGGGGTGCGGCCCGCCGCCGGGTCGGTGACCGCGGCGGCCGACACCGCGGCGACGGCGGACAGCGCGGCGCAGGCCGCAGCGTCGCCGGGGGTCGCCTCGACGGCGTCGCCGAGCGGGGTGGATCCGTCCGGGCCGGTCCGGTGGACGACGGCCCGGTACACCTCCTCGCCGGGAGCGACCCGGAACACGTGCAGGCGGGCGGGCACGGCGAGACGGGCCGTCAGGGTGGTCCACCAGTGGCGGGCCTGCGGATGTCCGGACCACCGCTGCGACGCCACCGGCGTCCGCCCCCCGCCCGTCCCGAAACGGCGGGCGGCCTCCGCGCGCAGGGCCCGGCCGCGGGCGTGCCCGGGATTGGCGCCCACGGTGGAGCCCGGCCGGCCCAGGGCCAGTTCGGCCGCCCGGCAGAACACCTCCAGGCGGGCCAGGTCCAGCCGCGGCGCACCCCCGATCAGCGTCGCCCCGGGCAGGTGCGGGGCGGTGCCGGGCGCGGCGCAGGAGGCGAGGGGGACCGGCAGCTGCGGCAGGTCCGCCGGGCCGGGGTCGGGCAGCACCCCGCAGCGCTCGTCGCCGAGGGCCGCCACGCGGCGCAGGGCCTCGCGCAGGGTGGTGGCGGGTGCGAGGGCCGCGCCGGAGGGGCGGGGCCCGGCCCAGGTGCGGTACTCGGCGCGCGGCGGACGGGCGTCGACGAGGAGCACCGCGGGGAGCCCGGGCAGCAGCCGGTCGTCGTCCCCCTCGGCGGCCGGGTCGGGCAGGCCGGCCACCGCGCACAGCAGCCGGTGCGCGGCGGCGCCGCCGAGCAGGGCGGCCGTCGCCCCTCCCCCGCCGGAGGCGTCCCGGCCCCGATCCGTACCCGCCGGGACCGCGTCGGCCGGGAAGGCGGTGCGGTCCCCGCCGGAAGTACCCGGAGCCGGGCGTTCTGCCAGGCGGTTCTCCAGGGCCGTCGCCATGACGGCCGTGGCGGAGGTGGTGTCCGGGGAGGTGACGTAGCCGGTCGGGGCGGGCAGGGCAGCCGCGAGGGCGTGGGTGACGCCGTCGGGGTGGTGGGCGCGGAGGTGGATCCGGCCCTCGGGCAGACCGGCGTCGCGGGTGTAGGTGACGGGCAGTCCGCTCTGTTCGAGCGCCCGGCCCGCGGCCCTGGCCAGAGGGGCGTCGACGGCGGCGGCCACCACCTCGGCGCGTGTCACGGCGAGCGCGGCCGCCGCGTCGGCGGGCCGGTCGGCGCTCACGGCGAGCCACGGCCCGACCGGACCCGGATCGCGCGCGGGTGTCGGCGGCCCGGTGACGAGCAGGTCGTGCGCCTCCAGTTGGGCGACGACCGCGTCCACCGCCGTCCGCACCGGGGAGCCCGGATCCAGGCCGTCGAGGAGCGCGTCGAGTCCGCCCGTGCGCAGGGGCTGCTCCAGCGAGCGCCACAGCGCGGGCAGCGCGGCGCTGCCCTCCAGGGTGACGCTCCCCCGCCGGCCCCGCAGGTGCAGTCCGTCGCGCAGCGGCGTCACGGCGGTGCCGGGCCGCAGCCGGCGTCCGGTGCCCGTCATGCCCCGCGCTCCACGGCCGCGACGGCCGCGCCGACCTCGGCGCGCCAGTCGCAGCCGGTCAGGGCGGGCACGGCGCGGACGACGAGGTGGGCCGCCAGGTACCGCTCCAGCGGGCGGACGTCGCAGAGGGCGAACAGCCGGTACAGGGCATTGGTGCAGGCCCGGTGTACGAGGTAGTCGGGGCGGTGCCACATCGTGCCCCGCGGGTCGGAGCGGCTCAGC
This sequence comes from Streptomyces sp. NPDC031479, assembly GCF_055581065.1. Lineage (NCBI taxonomy): Bacteria > Bacillati > Actinomycetota > Actinomycetes > Kitasatosporales > Streptomycetaceae > Streptomyces > Streptomyces sp. NPDC031479. The sequence goes on along the minus strand of NZ_JBVIKC010000053.1, from coordinate 26,582 downwards.
AGCCGGTGGAACTCGCTGTACCGGGTGCGGACGTCGTGGTCCCAGCGCTCCCGCGCCGCCGTGTCCCCGGTGGCGGCGGCCCGGTCCCGGTAGGCGCGCGGGTCGCCGTGCAGGTCGGCGCCGGCGTCGTGGCGGCTCCGGGCCAGCCGCCAGGCTCCGGCCGAGAAGTCCGCCCACTCCCGTTCCCAGCCCTGCGCGCCGCCGTCGGCGAGCCTCCCGACGAGGGCGGTCACGGTCTCGCCGGCCCGCTCCGCGTGCTGCTCGAAGCGGGCCCGCACGCGGCCGTCCGGGTCGTCGTGGACGAAGAAGTCCTCCAGGTGGGAGACGTACGAGTAGTGGGCGCCGGCCAGGCCGCCGGGGTGGGCGGCGGCATGCGCGGCGAGGCCGGTCACCGCGAGCCGGAGCCGGGCCCCGGAGCCGTCGCCGCCTTCCCCGAGGAAGGCGGCGCCCGCCCGCAGCGCGGGGAGGCCGGCCCGCAGCAGGTCCTCGCGCAGGGCGGCGCCGTCGTCACCGAGGAGGGCGCGCAGCGGGGTGCGGTCGACGGCCTCGACACGGACGGTGTTGTCGGGGGCGATGGGCCCGTAGGGCGGGGGGACGAGTTCGGCGCGTCCGGCCTCGGCCGCCAGGCGCAGCAGTTCGGACTCCGTCAGGTCCGTGTGCGAGGGGTGCGCGCGGAGCCAGGCGCGGACGCGCCGGGCGGCGGCCCAGGCGGCGGCCTCCACCCGGGCGGGCGGGCCCTGGATGCGCAGCCGCAGGTGGGGGCCGTGCAGCCAGTGCCGCTCGACGTGGGCCGCCAGGCCGTCGGCGGTGCAGGAGGCGGCCAGCGGCAGCAGCACCTCGCGCAGCAGGGGTGCCTTGACCGGGTGGTGGTGGAAGGCGACGACGTCGCGCGCGCCGCCGCCGCCGTGGCCGGTGACGTCGTGGCCGGTGTCGTTGCCGTCGTGGCCGTTTTCGTCGTGGCCGGTGTCGTTGTCGAGGTGCGGTGCCGTCGGCACGGGCCCTTCCTCCCCTTCCCCTTCGGCTGCCTTCATCGCGGCCGTCCGGACCGGTAGACCTCCAGGACGAGTTCGACGGCGCGGGCCGGGGCGGCCGTGCCGCCGGGGGCGGGCAGCGCCTCCTCCAGGACGGCTCCGTCGCCGTGCCGGGACAGCCACTTGGGCAGGCAGCGCAGGTGCAGTGCGCTGCCGAGGTCCACGAAGTGCGGTTTCGGACGGCTCAGCCGGCTCAGGAAGTCCTCGGCGGGGCGTCCGGTGGGGGCGGTCGCGGCCGGGTGCAGGAAGAGCTGTTCGGGGAGGTCGAGCAGGGCGCGCCAGCGGGCGGCCGCCTGCGCCGGGGCGGCCGCGGCGGCGAGTTCGGCGCGCAGTTCCCGCACGACGCCGGGCGTCAGCTGCCAGCGGCGGCGCCGGAGCACCACGTGGCGGTGGAGCAGGCGGGGGCTGTGGACGACGCGGCCGCCCGGGGCGGCGAGGACGCGGCGGGGCGCGAGGGCCCGGAAGTCGACCACGCCGTGGGGGTGGTCGCAGAGGTGGGGCGCGATGCGGCGGGGCAGCAGGACGGGGGCGAGGAAGCCGGGGTAGAGCACGTCGAGGTGTTCGCCGGTGCTGCGCAGCCGCAGGCGTACCTGGTCGGTGGGCTCGTCGTGGACGAGTTCCAGGTCGCCTTCGGCGATCGAGGCCCGGTGGCGGTCGGGGCCGATCTCGTCCGGGACCAGCAGGGGGTGGAGGTTGGCGTTGAACCCGCCGACGGGCCTGATCTGGGCCGCCCTGGCGCCGGGGGCGAGGCCGCGCCGGATCTGCCGGGCCGTCTCGGCGGTGGCGCGCGGGTCCAGGGCGTCCAGGAACCGGCTGCTGAAGCGGCCCCATCCGCCGTACACGTGGTTCACGGCGAGCAGGCCGCGGTCCGGGTCCCGCTGGAGGAAGTACGCGTAGCTCAGCGGGCGTTCGAGCGCCCACCCCGGCAGGTGCCCGCCGAGGGCGCGGACCGGGCCGGGCGGCAGGACGACCTCGGCGGCGTCGGCGGGGTCCTGAGCACGGGCGTCCCGTACGGCGGCCGTGAACCCGGCGCGCAGCGCGGCGAGTTCCTCCGTCCCGGTGGGGAGGCCGGCCCGGTCGGCGGGGTCGAGGTCCGCGAGCCGGCCGGCCGTTTCCCAGGCCTCGGTGACCTCGGCGCCGAACTCCCAGGGGTGGTGGCAGGTACCGCCGGGGCCGTAGCGGGCGACGAAGCGGTCGCGGACGACGCGGCGCAGGAGGTGTCCGAGGTCGAAGAGTTCGGCCAGGGCGGTGACCTCGGCGAGCGCCGTGTGGTCGGCGGTGTCGAGGAAGCCGTCGAGCGGCAGCGGGAGCGGGGCGACGACGTCCTCGGACAGGACGGTGAGCGGGGCGGAGCCGGCCGGGACGGGACGTCCGGCGTCGGCCAGTTCCGCGGCCCAGCGGCGGGCGAGATCGGCGAGCAGGGCGGGCCGTTCCTCGGCGGGGGCGGCACCGAACGCGTCGGTCAGCCGGCCGATCCCGGCCACCCGCCCGGCCCGCTCGGCGTCTTCGGCCCGCTGCGCGCCGCGGGCGGGCCCGGCGGGGTCGGTGAGCCCGGCCGGGCCGGAGGGGTCCGCCGGGCCGGTCAGCCCGGCCGGTTCGGCTGCCTCCGCCGGGCCGGTCAGCCCGGCCCGGTCGGAGGGATCCGCCCGGTCGCCGGAGCGCAGCCAGGTCTCGATGTCGTGGAGCGGGTCGGCGCTCTGGGGCGGGACGGGGTCGGCGGGCACCAGCAGGCCCGCCTCCGTCAGGCGGGCGAGGTAGGCCTCGGCGGCGGTGCCGGCGGCGGGATCCGCCTCCCGCAGGGCCCCGGTCAGCCGTTCGGCGAGTTCCCCGAGGGGCACGGGGGTGGCGGCGTGCTCGGTGACCAGGCCCAGGGGGCCGCCGGCCGGCAGCTCCGCCTCGTCCTCGCGCGCCACGAGGTAGCGGCCTCCCGCGAAGGCGGTCCGGTCGCGGGAGTAGGCCGCCCGGCCGTCGGTGGTGCGCGCGGAGCTGGTGATGCGGTGCGGGAGGCCGGCCCGACGGTGCGGGGCGTCCAGCAGGGCGAGGGTGAGGGCCGTCGTCAGGGTGCGGTTGGGCTTGACCACCGCGTGCAGGGGGCCGTCGAGGAGCCGCGGCTCGCCCCAGGACGAGCGGGGGCCGGCCTGCGCGGAGGGCAGTGCGCCCCAGCCGACGGCCGTGAACCAGGACAGCGGGCTGGTCTTCGTGCAGGCCCGCAGCGCGTGGCGCAGCACGGTGGCCTCTTCCTTGCGGGCCTTGCGGTCGGCCGCTCCGCCGGCCGCCCTGCGTACGGCGCGCAGGAGGTCGGCGCTGGTGAGGGCGACGGCCTTGGCGAGGGCGGGTTCGCGGCACAGGGCCGCCAGGGCCTCGCGTTCGGCGGCGAGGGCGGGTCCGGCGACGACGCCGAGCTCGGTGAGGAGGGCTTCGCGGCGGGCCCGCAGGGCGGTCCAGTCGGCGAGGCGGGGTACCCGCTCGGGCAGGTCGCCGAGGCGGGCCAGCAGCGCGGGGCGCGGTTCGCGCCCGTTGTGCAGGGCGCGGCGCAGCGGGAGGACTACGTCGCGGTGGAAGTCGGCCGGGTGGCCGTCCCGGCTGTCGTACAGGTCGTCGCACAGGGGGGCGGTGGTGCGCAGCAGTCGCGTTTCGATCCGGTGCAGGCGGATGAGCAGGGCACGGAAGCGTTCCGCTTCGGGCCCCTGGGGCGGGTGGGCGAGCACGGTGGTGCGGACCAGCGCGTACGGCGCGGACCGCACCCGGTAGCCGGCCGGGCGTCCGGGGTCGGCGGGCGCCTCCGCGAGCCGGGGCTCCGGTGACCGTGACGGTTCCTGCGGCATGGCGCTCCCCCGTTCCTGTCGGTGGTGGCGTACGGGCCTCCCGCCGCACCGGGGGTGCGGCGGGAGGGGGGCTGGACGCTCGGGGTCGGTGGGCGGTGGGGGTGGGGACGGCGGTCGAACGGTCGGGCGGGTCGGGCGGGTCAGGCGGTCGGGGTGTCCGTCTGGGGCTGGGCGCAGGAGGAGGAGCCCTGGCAGGAACACGAACCCCAGGACGCTCCGCCTTCGGGCAGTGCGGCGGTGTCGCGCATCGAGGTGACGCTGAGGTCGCCGAGGTCGAGCTCCAGGTCCTGGAGGTCGAAGGCGGCGTCGGGTGCGGTGTCGGACATGGGTGTCTCCCGAAAGCTGGAAGCGATAGGCCGAATGTGCACGGAACGAAACCGCGGTTCCCGGGCCGCAATTCTCCTGATGCCCGGAACCGCCTTTCGCAGGAAAAGTATTACAAGCCAGAACGCGCCACGGCAAGCATCGGAGAAATATGCCAGCACCTCCGGAATCCACTTCTCCTCAACCCCCAACCCTCGGCCGAAAACATAAGTTTGAGCTGCTCAGAACCGCATTGATTTCAGCCACCTGCGAATTTCCCGCACCCTTGGAGAACATTCAACGGAATTCGATCAGGGGTACGTCAGTAATGCGTCAGCAACACGTCAGGAATCGGGCCGTCGCCGTCAAGGCTCCATCAGGGGACGGAGAAGCGGGAGGGAATTCGGGGATAGCTTCGAGGGCGAGCCCCGGACCGCCTCCCCGCGGTCCGGGGCCCCACCCGCCACCCGTGGTTCCCCGAGGAGGGCCCATGTGCCTGTTCCTGTACGACGACGACCCCGAGCCCGAGGAACGGGTCCCGGCCGGGCCCCTGTACGTTCCGGCCGCCCGGCCGGGAGGCGAGAGCGCGGCGCTGCGGCTGTTCCGGACGCCGTTGGGCGAGCGCACCGCCGTCGGCTTCACCACCCCGGAGCGGCTGTCCGCCACGCTCGGCGCCGCGCAGGCCTGGATCCGGCTCTCCGAGCCCGTCCTGCGCGCGCTGGCCGCGCCCCTCGGGGTGACCCTGCTGACGGTCGATCCGACACTGACGGCGCCCCCGGTCGCGGCGGCCCCGGCCGCGGGCCCCGGCGCCGGTCCGCTCACCCGGGCCGCCGGAACCGCCCGGACCGCCTGATGGGGGATCAGACCATGACCGCCGACGTCCTCTCCACCCCGGCCCCGCCCCCTTCCCCGGCCCCCGCCGACGACCTGTCCGTCTGGCCGGCCTCCACCGCCCCGCTCCCGCACGGCGGGGTGGCGGTCGGCGGGGTGCCCCTGGCCGAACTGGCCGACCGCTTCGGCACCCCGCTCTACGTGCTGGACGAGGGCGAGGTCCGCGCGCGCTGCCGGAGGTACCTCGACGCCTTCCCCGACGCCGACGTGCTGTACGCCGCGAAGGCGTTCCTGTCCCGGGCGATGGTGCGCTGGGTCCGGGAGGAGGGCCTGGGCCTGGACGTCTGCTCGGCCGGTGAACTGGAACTGGCCGTGACCTCCGGGTTCCCGCCCGAGCGGATCGTGCTGCACGGCAACGCGAAGTCGCCCCGCGACCTGGAGGCGGCGCTGCGGCTCGGTGTGGGGCGGATCGTCATCGACAGCGCGTCCGAGATAGCCCGGATCGCCGCCGCCGTCGGCCCCGGGGAGCGCCAGCGGGTGATGGTGCGGGTGGTGCCCGGCGTCTCGGCCGGGGGCCACGACAAGATCCGTACCGGCACGGACGACCAGAAGTTCGGACTGTCGCTCACCGACGGCGCGGCGCAGCACGCCGTCGCCCGGATCCTCGGCCAGCCGCGGCTCGAACTCACCGGACTGCACTGCCACATCGGCTCGCAGATCACCGGGGTGAAGCCGTACGTGACCTCCCTGCGCCGGATGGTCGGACTGCTGGCCCACGTCCGGGACCTGCACGGAGTCGTCCTGCCGGAGCTGGACATGGGCGGCGGCCACGGCATCGCCCACCGGCCCGGCGAGGCCGTCCTCGACGTCGCCGCCCTGGCCGCGCGGCTGCGCGCCGAGCTCGCCGAGGGCTGCGCGGCCGCCCGGCTGGCCGTCCCCCGCCTCCTCGTCGAACCCGGCCGGGCCCTCGTCGGTCCGGCCGGGGTGGCCCTGTACCGGGTGCTCGCCGTCAAACGCACCGGCGCGACGGTGTTCGTCGCGGTGGACGGGGGGATGAGCGACAACCCCCGGCCCGCCCTGTACGGGGCGCGCTACGCCCCCCGCCTGATCGGCCGGCACTCGACGGCGGCCCCGTGCGCGGCGAACGTCGTCGGCCGGCACTGCGAGGCGGGGGACGTACTGGCCTCCGGGGTGCGGCTGCCCGGCGACGTCCACCCCGGGGACCTGCTGGCCGTCCCGGTGGCCGGCGCCTACCAGCTGTCGATGGCCTCCGGATACAACCTCGTCGGCCGTCCGGCGGTCGTCGCGGTCCACGGGGGCGCGGCCCGCCTCCTGGTCCGGCGCGAGACGTTGGAGGACTTCCGCGGCCGGGACGTCGGCGCCTGAGCGCTCCCGTACCGCCGCCCCCGCGTCGCGCCGCCCGCCCGGAGCGCCGTGCGTCAGCCGGCGTGGACGTGGGGGCGGCGGGCCCGGTCGGGTTCGGCCGCGCGGATGACCTCCCGGGTGACGGGGGCCACTTCGCCCTGCCCGCGCTCCCCCGCCCGCTTGGCGGCGATGGTCGCGGCCACGGCGGCCGAGGTGATCAGCACCTGCACACCAGTTCGGGGAAGACGACCAGCGCGATGGCGATCATCATGAACGGGTTGCCGTGCTCCGTGGTGAGGGCCTGCGTCCAGTCGGCGACCACGTGCGGCTGGGTGGCGACCTGCCACAGACCGACCGCCACGACGACCACGTTCAGCCCGAGGTAGGTGGCGACAAGTGCCACGGCCACCCCGATGGCCTCGCTGAACCCCTTCAGGAACACCGCGCCCAGCAGGGCGATCATGAGCAGGGTGATCGGGACCTGGTGGCGGTTCAGGGTGCTCGTGAGGTGCGGGTTCTCCACCAGGTGCGCGGTCGCGTCGAATCCTGACGCGTCCTTATCGCGGGGGCGGGTGTCCCGCCGCACCGCGGCTGCGGTGCGGCGGTGCGGCGGTGCCGCAGCGGTGCGGCCGAGCGGCCCTCCGCTGCGGCGCTTTCGAGTGACACCACCGCCCGGCTCCGGGCGTGGTCCCCGCCGGGTGCCCGACCATCTCAGGCGGCCGGTCATGCTCCGGTCACGGGTTGCCGATCAGGCCGGGATCCACGCCGTCGTGGCACCGGGCCGCCGCCGGGAGACACACGTGTACGTCCTGCTCGTCGCGAGCGCCTTCAACAGCCTCACGCAGCGAGTCCACGCCGAGCTGCGCGACCACGGCCACCGCGTGGCGGTGGAACTCGCCCTGCCCGGCGTCCCCCTGGCGGAGGCCGTGCGCCGGCACGATCCCGATCTGGTCCTCGCCCCGATGCTGACGACGGCGATCCCCGAGGAGGTGTGGGCCGCCCGCACCTGCCTGATCGTCCACCCGGGGCCCGTCGGCGACCGGGGTCCCTCCTCCCTCGACCGGGCCGTGCAGGAGCAGGTGACCCGCTGGGGCGTGACGGTGCTCCAGGCCGGTGCGGAGATGGACGCCGGCGACGTGTGGGCCACCGTGGAGTGCCCGGTCCCGCCGGTCGGCAAGAGCGACCTGTACCGGGGGGAGATCGCCGACGCGGCCCTGCGGGCGGTGCTGCTCGCCGTCGAGCGGTTCGCGTCGGGCACCCACACCCCCGCGCCCCAGGACCCGGCCACCGTCCGCACCCGCCCCTACCTGCGCCAGGAGGCCCGTCGCATCGACTGGGAGGCCGACTCCACCGACCGGGTCCTGCGCACGCTGCGCGCGGCCGACTCCCGGCCGGGCGTCCTGGACGAGCTGCTGGGCGGCGAGTGGTACCTGCACGGCGGCCACCCCGAACACCGTCTGCGCGGACGCCCCGGTGAACTGCTGGCGACCCGGGCGGGGGCCGTGTGCCGGGCCACGGCCGACGGCGCCGTGTGGATCCCGGAGCTGCGGGCCCGCCGGGTGCCCGGGGAGCCCGCCCCGGTGAAACTGCCCGCCGTCCTCGCCCTCGGCGACCGGCTGCCGCCGCTGCGCGAACACCCTGCCCCGCCCCCGCACGCGGACGCCCGCGGCGGTACCTGGGCGGACATCCGCTACCGGGAGGAGGGGTCGGCCGGGTTCCTGTCCTTCGCCTTCCCCGGCGGAGCGATGGGCACCGCGCAGTGCCGCCGGCTGCTGGAGGCGTACCGGACCGCCTGCGCCCGCCCCACCTCGGTGCTCGTCCTGGGCGGTGGCCGCGACTTCTTCTCCAACGGCATCCACCTGGGCGTCATCGAGGCGGCCCCCGACCCGGCCCGGGAGTCCTGGGACAACATCAACGCGATGGACGACCTGGTCGAGGCGGTCCTCACCACCACCGACCGGCTCGTCGTCTGCGCCCTCGGGGGGAACGCCGCCGCGGGCGGGGCCATGCTGGCGCTCGCGGCGGACGAGGTCTGGTGCCGTGCGGGCGTGGTGCTGAACCCGCACTACCGCCTGATGGGGCTGTACGGCTCCGAGTACTGGACGTACACGCTGCCGCGCCGCGTCGGGGCCGCCGTCGCGGACCGCCTGACCGCCGAGGCCCTGCCCCTGAGCGCCGCCGGCGCGCTCCGGCTCGGGCTGGTCGACCGTACGGTGCCCTGCGCGCCCCGGGCCTTCGCCGGCGAGACCGCGCGGCTGGCGGCGCACCTGGCGGCGCTGCCCGCCGCCCAGTCGCGGATCGCCGCGAAGAAGGCCCTGCGGGAGCGCGACGAGGCCGTCCGGCCGCTGGCCTCCTACCGGGAGGCGGAGCTGGCGCTGATGCACCGCACCTTCTTCGACCCCGCGGCCCCGTACCACGCCCTGCGCCGCGCCTTCGTACGCAAGGAGGCGGCGGCCGCCACCCCGCCGCACCTGACCCGTCCCGTGCACGGGCGGCCCGGAGCCGCCGTCACCCCACTGGCCGTACATGACGGAGCACCCGGGGCGGAGGGCTGTTAGCAAGAAAGGTGTGGCCGGGGCAGTCCGGCCCGCCGCGCACCCCGCCCGGAACACCTCCCCGCCCTTCCCCAAGGAGGCATCCGCATGGATGCAGCACCGACCGTCGCCCCGGCAGAGGACCCCCCGATCCACATCCTGTGGATCAACGCGGGGCTGAGCTGCGACGGCGATTCCGTGTCCCTCACGGCAGCGATGCAGCCCAGCATCGAGGAGATCGTCACGGGGGTCCTGCCGGGGCTCCCCAAGATCGCCGTGCACTGGCCCCTGATCGACTTCGAATGCGGCCCCGTCGGGGGCGCGGACACGTTCATCGAGTGGTTCTTCAAGGGCGAACGGGGCGAAATCGACCCGTTCGTCCTGGTGGTCGAGGGCTCGATCCCCAACGAGAAGATCAAGCCCGAGGGCTACTGGTGCGGGTTCGGCGACGACCCGGAGACCGGCCAGCCCATCACCACCAGCGAGTGGATCGACCGGCTGGCGCCCAAGGCCCTCGCGGTCGTGGCCATCGGCACGTGCGCCACGTACGGCGGCATCCACGCCATGGAGGGCAATCCGACGGGCGCGATGGGCGTGCCGGACTACCTCGGCTGGGACTGGACGTCGAAGGCCGGCATCCCGATCGTGTGCGTGCCGGGCTGTCCGATCCAGCCCGACAACTTCTCCGAGACCCTCACCTACCTGCTGTACCAGGCGGCCGGCTCCGCGCCGATGATCCCGCTCGACGACAAGCTGCGCCCCACCTGGCTGTTCGGCATGACGGTCCACGAGGGCTGCGACCGCGCCGGCTACTACGAGCAGGGCCAGTTCGCGCAGACCTACGACTCCCCCCAGTGCCTGGTCAAGCTGGGCTGCTGGGGTCCCGTCGTCAAGTGCAACGTGCCCAAGCGCGGCTGGATGAACGGCATCGGCGGCTGTCCCAACGTCGGCGGCATCTGCATCGCCTGCACGATGCCCGGCTTCCCCGACAAGTTCATGCCGTTCATGGACGAGCCGCCCGGCGCGAAGGTCTCCAGCAAGGCCAGCGGTGTGTACGGAGCGGTGGTCCGCCGGCTCCGTGCGATCACGGAGCACACCGTCGACCAGGAACCGAAGTGGCGCCAGAGCGGCCGGACGCTGACCACGGGCTACCGCCCGCCCTGGTGAGCCCCGCAGTCTCCCCCCGCACCCAGCGCACCAACCCCCGCACCGAAGAAGGGTCACGGCAGACACGATGACACCGCAGACGAAGGCGGCCGGCGACGGCAGCGGCCTGGTCGAGATGGCCTGGGATCCGATCACCCGGATCGTGGGCAGCCTCGGCATCCACACGAAGATCGACTTCAAGCAGAAGCGGGTCGCGGAGTGCTACAGCACCTCGTCGGTCTTCCGCGGCTACAGCGTCTTCATGCGCGGCAAGGACCCCCGCGACGCGCACTTCATCACCAGCCGGATCTGCGGGATCTGCGGTGACAACCACGCCACGTGTTCCGTCTACGCGCAGAACATGGCCTACGGGGTGAAGCCGCCCCACCTCGCCGAGTGGATCATCAACCTCGGCGAGTCGGCGGAGTACATGTTCGACCACAACATCTTCCAGGAGAACCTGGTCGGGGTCGACTACTGCGAGAAGATGGTCCGCGAGACCAACCCCGGCGTCCTGGAGAAGGCCGAGCGCACCCCCGCCCCGCACGCCGGCGAGCACGGTTTCAAGACCATCGCCGACATCATGCGCTCCCTCAACCCCATCGAGGGCGAGTTCTACCGCGAGGCCCTCCAGGTCAGCCGGTACACCCGCGAGATGTTCTGTCTGATGGAGGGGCGCCACGTGCACCCCTCCACCCTCTACCCGGGCGGCGTCGGCACCATCGCCTCCGTGCAGCTCTTCACGGACTACATGAGCCGCCTGATGCGGTACTGCGAGTTCATGAAGCGGGTCGTGCCGCTCCACGACGACCTCTTCGACTTCTTCTACGAGGCCCTGCCCGGGTACGAGGAGGTCGGCCGCCGGCGCGTGCTGCTCGGCTGCTGGGGCGCGCTCAACGACCCCGAGCACTGCGACTTCACGTACGCCAACATGACCGACTGGGGACGGAAGATGTTCGTCACCCCGGGCGTGGTGGTGGACGGAAAGCTGGTCACCAACGACCTCACCGAGATCAACCTCGGCATCCGCATCCTGCTGGGCAGCTCGTACTACGACGACTGGGAGGGCCGGGAGCAGTTCGTCACGCACGACCCGCTCGGCAACCCCGTCGACCCGCGGCACCCGTGGAACCAGCACACCATCCCGGCCCCGCAGAAGCGGAACTTCGACGACAAGTACAGCTGGGTCATGTCGCCGCGCTGGTTCGACGGCAAGGACCACCTCGCACTGGACACCGGCGGCGGCCCCATCGCCCGCCTGTGGTCCACGGCGCTGTCCGGGCTGGTGCAGACCGACTACGTGCAGGCCACCGGCCACAGCGTGGTGATCACCCTGCCGCGCACGATGACCAAGCCCGAGACCCGCTTCGAGTGGAAGATCCCGAAGTGGAGCAACGCGCTGGAGCGCAACCGCGCCCGCACGTACTTCCAGGCGTACGCCGCCGCGATCGCGCTGCACTGCGCCGAGAAGGGGCTGGCGGAGGTCCGCGCCGGACGCACCCAGACCTGGGAGAAGTTCGAGGTCCCGGACGAGGGCCTGGGCGTCGGCTTCACCGAGGCCGTGCGCGGGGTTCTCTCGCACCACATGGTGATCCGCGACGGCAAGATCGCCAACTACCACCCGTACCCGCCGACCCCGTGGAACGCCAGCACCCGCGACACCTTCGGCACCCCGGGACCGTACGAGGACGCGGTGCAGAACACCCCGATCTTCGAGGAGAACTCCCCGGAGAACTTCAAGGGCATCGACATCATGCGCGCGGTGCGCAGCTTCGACCCGTGCCTGCCCTGCGGCGTCCACATGTACGTGGGCGGCGGCAAGACGGTCAAGACGATGCACGTGCCCACCGGCCTGAGCGGACTGGGCGGATGAGCGCCGCCCTGGACGCCCGGCAGGCGGGCGCACGGGTGGAGGAGGTCCTGGAGGGCCTGGCCTCCGGCGGTGACCGGCGGGCGTGCGCGGCCGCCGAGGAACTGGTGCGCGTCCTCATGGACTTCTACGGGTCCGGGCTCGCCCGGATCGTGGAGCGGCTCGGCGGGCAGGCGCTCTCCCCGGTGCTGGACGACGAGCTCGTGGCGAGCCTGCTCTCGCTGCACGACCTGCACCCCGAGGACGTCGACACGCGGATCGGGCGGGCCCTCGGCGCCGCCGGGGACACGGTGGAGCGGATCGCGTTCGACGGGGCCACCGGGGTGCTGCGGGTACGCCCCCGCGCGGCGGCCTCCGGCTGCGGGTGCGGTTCCCCGGACGACGCCGCCCGGGGCCTGGAGGAGGCCCTGGCCTGCTTCGCGCCCGAGGTGACGGCGGTGGAGACGGAGGCCGCCCCGGCCCCGCAGCAGCCGCTGCTGCAGATCTCCGTCCGGCCGCACGCTCCGGTGCGGGCGTGACGGGGCCCGGCCTCCTGGCGGGCGGACCGCGCGGCCTGCGCCGGTTCACGGGCCCCCGTCCGCCCCGACCCGAGAGCTGCGAGCTGTGCGGGACCGCGGTGGCCGGGGACGGCCACCGCCACCTCGTGGAGACCGAGAAGCGGTCGCTGGTGTGCGCCTGCACCGGCTGCGCCCTGCTGTTCGACCGGCCGGGCATCGTGACGGGCCGGTTCCGCGCCGTCCCCGTCCGGTACCTGGCCGATCCCGCGCACCGGCTCGACGACGGGGCCTGGGAGCGCCTCCAGATCCCGGTCGGCGTGGCGTTCTTCTTCCGCAACGCCGCGCTCGACCGGCTGGTCGCCCTCTACCCGAGCCCGGCGGGGGCCACCGAGAGCGAGCTCGACCCGCAGACCTGGCAGAGCGTGCTGGGCTCCGGCCGGCTGGCCGCGCTCCTCGAACCCGACGTGGAGGCGCTGCTGCTGCGCCGCTCGGAGGGCCGCACCAGCTGTCATCTGGTGCCCATCGACATCTGCTACGAGCTGGTGGGGCGGATGCGGCTGTTGTGGCAGGGCTTCGACGGCGGCGCCGAGGCCCGGGCCGCGCTGGACGCGTTCTTCGCCGAGGTCGAACGGCGCGCCAGGGTGCTCGCTCCGGGGCCGGTGTCATGACGGCCGCCACGGAGTTCACCTTCACCTGCACCGGGGTGCGCGCCGACCCGTACGCCGCGGGCCCCACCCTCGTCTTCCGGCTGCGCGTCGGCGCGGGGGCGGGGGTGCGGGTGCACGCGCTGGCCCTGCGGGTCCAGCTGCGGATCGAGCCGGCCCGGCGCGGCTACTCGGACGCCGAGGCCGAGGGGCTCGCCGACCTCTTCGGGGAGCGTTCCCGCTGGGGCAACACCCTCCAGCCGGTGCAGTTCGCCCAGGTGTCGGTGATGGTGCCGAGCTTCACCGGGGAGACCGAGACCGATCTGGTCGTCCCCTGCACCTACGACATGGACATCGCGGCCACCCGCTACTTCGGCGCCCTGGAGGACGGCGAGGCGCCGCTGCTGATGCTCTTCTCCGGCACGGCGTTCACCGGCGGGGGCGGGTTCCGGGTCGAGCCGGTGCCCTGGGACCGGGAGGCCTCGTACCGGATGCCGGCCACGGTGTGGCGGGAGATGGTCGAGCAGCACTTCCCCGGCTGCGGGTGGCTGCGGCTGCCCCGCGACACGATGGCGGAGCTGCTCGCCTACCGCTCCCGGCACGCGCTCGCCTCCTGGGAGGCGACGGTGCGCTCGCTGCTCGACTCGGCCGCCGGGGCCGTCCCGGCCGCCGCCCCGCCCCCGCCGCTGCGGCTGGGGGCCGTACTGCCGCGCGTCACCGAGAGGACCGCTCCGTGACCACCACCACCGAGCGGGACACCCGCTTCGACACCGCCCGGCACGTGGCGGACGCCGTCCTCTTCGAGGGTTACGTGCTCTACCCGTACCGGGCCTCGGCGGCCAAGAACCGGCTGCGCTGGCAGTTCGGGGTCCTGGTGCCGCCCGCCTGGGCCCCCGCGCACGGCGAGCACGCCTTCCAGCGGACCGAGATCCTGATGGAGCCCCGCGGGGAGGCGACGCTCCACCTGGAGCTGCGCTTCCTGCACGCCCAACGCCGCACCGTCCAGCGGCTCCACCAGGACGGCGCCTACGCCGACGTCGGCGAACTGCACCTGCCCGACCGGATCCTGGTCCCCTGGGACGAGGGCACCGAGGAACGGGTCGAACTCGCCGTCCCCGTGGCCGCGCTGGCCGGTGAGGGGGTCGTGCTCCCCTTCACCCGGCCGGCCCGGGAGGAGAGCGAACCGGTGCTGGACGGCTCGGGGCGCGCCGTCGGCCGCCTGCTGCGGCGCACCGAGGAGGCCGAGGGCCGGGTACGGCTCTCGGCGGCCGAACTCGACGGTCCGTACCGGGTGCTGAAGCTCACCGCGGTCGTGGAGAACACCAGCGCCTGGACCCCCGCCGACGGGGACGGGGCCACCCGCGAGGCGGCCCTGCCGCGCTCGCTCGTCGCCGCCCACCTCCTGCTGGGGCTGGACGCCGGTTCCTTCCTGTCGCTGACCGACCCGCCCGAGTGGGCCCGGGAGGCCGTCGCCGCGTGCGACAACCGGCACACCTGGCCGGTGCTGGCGGGCGGCGACGGCCGCTCCGACGTGGTCCTGTCCTCCCCGATCATCCTGGAGGACCATCCCGCGATCGCGCCGGAGAGCGCCGGGGCGATGTACGACGCCCTGGAGATCGACGAGATCCTCGCGCTGCGCACCGCGACCCTCACCGAGGAGGAGAAGCGCGAGGCGCGCGGGACGGACGCCCGCGCGGCCGCCGTGATCGAGCTCGCCGATTCGATGCCGCCCGAGGTCCTGGAACGGCTGCACGGCGCCGTGCGCGGACTGCGGGAGGTCACCGGACCGGACGCCTTCGACGGGCCGGCCACCCTGACGGAGGTCCCGGACGGGGAGGCCGTGTTCCGGCCGGAGGCTCCCTGGTGGGACCCGGCGGGAGCGGATCCGGCGCCGGAGCGGATCCGGGTCGACGGGGTCTTCGTGGAACCCGGCAGCCGGGTGCTGCTCCGGCCGGGCCTGCGGCGCACCGACGCCCAGGACCTGTTCCTCCAGGGCCGCTCCGCCCTGGTCGAGGCCGTCCTGCACGACGTGGACGGCGGGGTGCACCTCGCCGTCACGGTGGAGGGGGACCCGGGCGCCGACATCCGCCGGGAGCAGGGCCGGTTCCTGTACTTCCAGCCCGACGAGGTCACCCCGCTGGAGGACGCGTGAGCGGCGCGGTCCTGGTCGCCGGCATCGGCAACGTCTTCCTCGGCGACGACGGCTTCGGCGTCGAGGCGGTGCGCGCCCTGGCGGCGCACCCGCTGCCGGCGCACGTGGAGGCGGTGGACTTCGGGGTGCGCGGGGTGCACCTGGCCTACCAGCTCCTGGACGGCTACGACACGCTCGTCCTGGTCGACGCCACCGCGCGCGGCGGCGCCCCCGGCACGCTGTACCTGATCGACGCGTCCGGCGGGGAGGCGGGCCCCCTGTCCCCGGGACCCGGCTCCCCCGGCGCCGCCGTCCTCGACGGCCACCACATGTCTCCCGACACCGTCCTGGCCCTGCTGGGCACGCTGTGCGCGGGCACCGGAGCCACCCCGCCCCGGCGGACCCTCGTCGTCGGCTGCGAACCCGCCTGCGTCGAGGAGGGCATCGGGCTGAGCGGCCCGGTGGCCGCCGCGGTGCCGGAGGCCGTGCGGATGCTCCTGGACCTGCTCCGGGAGGAGGAACCGCAGGGGGCCGCGGCCGACGCCGTCGTCGCCGCCACCACCACCGCCACCGCCACCGCCCACCCGAACGCCGTGAACTGAGGAGAACCCCATGAAGAAGGCCGTCATCGGCGGAGCCGCCGCCGTGGCCCTGGTCGCCGTCCTCGCGCAGGTCCTCCCCGACCTCAAGCGCTACCTGCGCATGCGCTGCATGTGAGCCCCGCCCCGCCCCGGCGCCCGAATGGCGTACGGGGCGTGCGGCGCACCGGCGTGCCCGCCCGTGCCTCCCGCGTCCTGCCGGTGTAATGAGCCCCGGCAGGACGGAGTCCGATGCACGAGATGTCGATCGCCATGGCCGTCGTGGGCCAGGTGGAAGAGGCGGCCCGAGCGGGCGCGGCGAGCGCCGTGCGCCGCGTGGAGCTCCAGGTCGGGGAGTTGGCCGGTGTGGTGCCGGACTCCCTGGCCTTCTGTTTCGAACTGGCCTGTGCCGGAACGGTCCTCGAAGGCGCCGAACTCGTCACGCGGTCCGTGACGGCCAGTGCCCGCTGCGCGGACTGTGCCGGAGCGTGGGCGGTGGGCATGCCGCCCGACCTGTGCTGCCCCGTCTGCGGACGGGCCACCGAGGTGGAACTGCTCACGGGGCGCGAACTGCGCATCCTCAACGTGACCTGGGAGGACGCCCCGGGCGCGGCCTCCTGCCGCGAACCGATCCCCGAGGAGGCCTGAACCATGTGCCGAGTGGTCGATCTGCAGCAGGCGGTGCTCGCCAAGAACGACGGGGCGGCGCGCGCCCTGCGCGCCGAACTCGCCTCCCGGGGGACGGCGGTCGTCAACCTGCTCTCCAGCCCCGGCAGCGGGAAGACGGCCCTGCTGGAGCGGGAGCTGTTCCTGGCCCGGGAGCGGGGCGTGCCCGTGGCGGCCCTGACGGCCGATCTCGCCACCGAGAACGACGCGCTGCGCCTGGCCCGTTCGGGCGTACCCGTCAAGCAGGTGCTCACGGACGGGCTCTGCCACCTGGAGGCCTCGATGCTGGGGCGCCACCTGGACGGGTGGCTGCCCGAGGAGACGCGGCTGCTGTTCGTGGAGAACGTGGGGAACCTGGTCTGCCCGGCCTCGTACGACCTCGGGGAGTCGCTGCGCGTGGTCCTCGCGTCGGTGACCGAGGGCGAGGACAAGCCGCTGAAGTACCCGACCGCCTTCGGGCTGGCCCAGCTGGTCGTGGTCACCAAGACCGACATCGCGGCGGCCGTCGAGTTCGACGAGGCGGCCTTCCGCGCCAACGTCCAACGGGTCAACCCGGGGGTGGAGGTGGTGCTCACCTCGGTCCGCGCGGACGAGGGGACGGGCCTCCTGCTGGACCGGGCCCTGGCGGTCGGGGCGGGGGCGCGGGCCCACGCTCCCGTGATGGCCCGGCAGCGGCACGAGGGAGGCCAGCACGGCCACGGACACGAGCACGGGCCGGGCCACACCCACGACGACCACAGCCACGACCACGACCACGACGATCACGATCACCACGGTCACGGTCAGCCCGGCCCCGCCGTGGCCCAGACCCGCTGATGGAGCACCTGGAACGCCGACGGGTCACCGTACGGGGCGTGGTGCAGGGGGTCGGCTTCCGGCCCTACGTCTACACCCGCGCCACCGGCCTCGGCCTCGCCGGGCACGTCACCAACACCCCGGAGGGCGTGGTCGCCGAGGTGGAGGGCTCCGCCGCCGCCGTGTCGGAGTTCTGCGAGCGGCTCGCGGCCGACGCCCCGCCGCTGGCCGTGGTGGACGCCGTCGACCACCGCCCGGTCCCCCTCTCCGGCGGAGCCGGCTTCACCATCATCGCCTCCCGGTCCGGCGGCCCGGCCCGGACGCTGGTCTCCCCCGACGTCGCCACCTGCGCGGACTGCCTCGCCGAGCTCGCGGACCCGGCCGACCGCCGCCACCGCCACCCCTTCATCACGTGCACGCACTGCGGGCCCCGCTTCACCATCGTCACCGGGCTGCCCTACGACCGGGCCCACACCACGATGGACCGCTTCCCGATGTGCGCCGACTGCGCCCGCGAGTACGCCGACCCGGCTGACCGCCGCTTCCACGCGCAGCCCGTCGCCTGCCCGGCCTGCGGGCCCCGGCTGCGGCTGCTGACCGGGCGGCCGCCGAGCGGGGAGGCCTGCGCCGATCCCGTCGCGGGGGCCCGCGCGCTGCTGGCCGCGGGGGCGGTCCTGGCCGTGAAGGGGCTCGGCGGGTACCACCTGGCCTGCGACGCCACCCTGCCCGGGGCCGTCGCCGGGCTGCGCCGCCGCAAGGGCCGCGGGGACAAGCCCTTCGCGCTGATGGCCCGGGACCTCGCCGACGTCGAGGCCCTCGCCCACCTCGGCCCCGAGGAGCGGGAGCTGCTCACCGGCGGGGTGCGGCCCATCGTGCTGCTGCGCCGCCGCCCCGACGGAGCCCCGCTGCCGGGGGTCGCCCCCGGCAGCCCCGACCTGGGCGTGATGCTCCCGTACACCCCCCTCCACCACCTGCTGCTCGGCCTGGACGGGGACCCGCGGGGCCCGCGCCTGCTGGTGATGACCAGCGGGAACCTCTCGGGCGAGCCCATCGTCACCGACGACGCCGAGGCGCTGGAGCGCCTCTCCGGCCTCGCCGACGCCTGGCTGACCCACGACCGGCCGATCCACGTGCCCTGCGACGACTCCGTGGTGCGGGTCTGCGACGGCGAACCCCTGGTCCTGCGCCGCTCGCGCGGGTACGCGCCGCTGCCCCTGACCCTGCCGCTGCCGGTCCCCGCCACCCTCGCCGTGGGCGGCGACCTCAAGAACGCCTTCTGCCTCGGCGAAGGACGCCGGGCCTGGCTGTCGGCCCACACCGGCGACATGGACGACCTGGCCACCCGGTACGCCTTCGAGCGGGCGGAGCGGCAGCTGGAGACCCTCACCGGGGTCACCCCCGTACTCCTCGCCGCCGATCTGCATCCCGGCTACCGTTCCGGCCGCTGGGCCCGCGAGCGGGCGGGAGCCCGCCCGCCGGCCGGCGTACAGCACCACCACGCGCACGTCGCCTCCGCGCTCGCCGAACACGGCCTCGACGGCTCCCGGCGGGTGATCGGCGTCGCCTTCGACGGCACCGGGTACGGGGACGACGGCGCCGTCTGGGGTGGGGAGGTCCTCCTCGCCGACTACGCGGGGTACACCCGCTTCGCGCACCTGGCCTACGTACCGCTGCCCGGCGGCGACGCGGCCGTGCGGCGGCCCTACCGGATGGCCCTGGCCCACCTGTGGGCCGCCGGCCTGGACCGGGCTAAGGACCTGCCCTGCACCGCGGCCTGCCCGCCCACCGAACTGCGGGTCCTGGAAACCCAGTTGGAGCGCGGCCTGAACTGCGCCCCCACCTCCAGCATGGGCCGGCTCTTCGACGCGGTGTCCGCCCTGGCGGGCGTCTGCCAGCACGCCGGGTACGAGGCGCAGGCCGCCATCGAGCTGGAGGGCGCCGCGTTCGGGGCACCCGCCGCCGGTCCCGGCTACGCCTTCGCCGTGCGGGTGCCCGGGGCCGGTGCCGCCGGCCCGGTCATCGCCGATCCGGCGCCCGTACTGGCGGCGGTGGCGGCCGACGTACGGGCGGGGACCGGCCGGCCGGTGATCGCCGCCCGCTTCCACGCCGGGGTCGCGGACCTCGTCGGCACGCTCTGCGGACTGGCGCGCGACCGGCACGGCCTGGACACGGTGGCCCTCACCGGCGGGGTCTTCGCCAACACCCTGCTCTCCTCCGCCTGCGCCCGCCTGCTGCGCGACCGGGGGTTCACCGTCCTGCGGCACCGCACGGTCCCGCCGGGCGACGGCGGGCTGGCCCTGGGCCAGCTCATGGTGGCGGCGGCCGGACACGTCACGGAACACCCACAACGAGGAGAAGCCCATGTGCCTGGCGGTACCCGGCAGAGTGCTTGAGATCGGGGAGAGGGACGGCACGCGCATGGCGACCGTCGACTTCGGCGGCGTGCAGAAGGAGGTCTGCCTGGAGTACCTGCCGGACCTCCGGGTCGGCGAGTACGCCATCGTCCACGTGGGGTTCGCCCTCCAGCGACTGGACGAGGAGTCAGCCCTCCAGACCCTCGAACTCTTCGCGCAACTCGGAATGCTCCAGGAGGAGTTCGGCGACCCCTGGGAGCAGGCGGCCCAGGCGGGCGGCGGCGACTGGCCCTTCGCGGACGATCCGGCGGCGCCCGTCGCACGGCCCGCCACGTCCCACGGGACCGACGTCCGGCAGGAGGACGCACCGCGGTGAAGTACATCGACGAGTTCCAGGACCCGGCACTGGCCCGCCGGCTCCTCGACGAGATCCGCTCCACGGTGACCCGGCCCTGGGCACTGATGGAGGTCTGCGGCGGCCAGACCCACACCATCATCCGGCACGGCATCGACCAGCTCCTGCCCGATCAGGTCGAGTTGATCCACGGGCCCGGCTGTCCGGTGTGCGTCACGCCGCTGGAGGTCATCGACAAGGCGCTGGAGATCGCCTCCCGCCCCGAGGTGATCTTCTGCTCCTTCGGGGACATGCTGCGCGTCCCCGGCACCGGCCGCGACCTGTTCCGGGTGCGCGGCGAGGGCGGCGACGTACGGGTCGTGTACTCGCCGCTGGACGCCCTGCGGATCGCGCGGGAGAACCCGGGGCGGGAGGTGGTCTTCTTCGGCATCGGCTTCGAGACCACCGCGCCGCCCAACGCCATGACCGTGTACCAGGCGCGCAGGCTCGGCATCCGCAACTTCAGCCTGCTGGTCTCCCACGTGCGGGTGCCCCCGGCGATCGAGGCGATCATGCGGTCTCCGAGCTGCCGGGTGCAGGGCTTCCTGGCCGCCGGGCACGTGTGCAGCGTGATGGGGACGGGCGAGTACCCGGAGCTGGCGGCGCGCCACCGGGTGCCGATCGTCGTCACGGGCTTCGAGCCGCTGGACATCCTCGAAGGCGTGCGCAGGACCGTGCTGCAGCTGGAGCGCGGCGAGCACACCGTCGACAACGCCTACGCGCGCGCCGTCCGCCCGGAGGGCAACCCGGCCGCCCTCGCCATGCTGGAGGACGTCTTCGAGGTCACCGACCGGGCCTGGCGGGGCATCGGGGTCATCCCGCGCAGCGGCTGGCGGCTGTCGCCGCGCTACCGGGAGTTCGACGCCGAGCACCGCTTCTCGGTCACCG
This sequence comes from Streptomyces sp. NPDC031479, assembly GCF_055581065.1. Classification (NCBI taxonomy): domain Bacteria; kingdom Bacillati; phylum Actinomycetota; class Actinomycetes; order Kitasatosporales; family Streptomycetaceae; genus Streptomyces; species Streptomyces sp. NPDC031479. The sequence continues at coordinate 5,730 of NZ_JBVIKC010000053.1, read as the reverse complement.
GCATCACCACCCTGGAGCCGGCCGAGTGCCGGAGCGGGGAGGTGCTCCAGGGGCTGCTGAAACCGCACGAGTGCGAGGCCTTCGGCGGTCCGTGCACCCCGCGCAACCCGCTGGGCGCCACCATGGTGTCCAGCGAGGGCGCCTGCGCGGCGTACTACCTCTACCGCCGCCTCGACCTGCCCGCCGCCGCTTCGAAGACCTCGCTGGAGGCGAGCCCCGTTGCCTGAGACCGCACCGTCCGAGACCGTCCTCGACGTCACGGGCTGGACCTGCCCCGCCCCCCTGCGCGACCACCCCCGGGTGGTCATGGGCCACGGCGGGGGCGGCGCGCTCTCCGCCGAACTGGTCCAGCACCTGTTCGCCCCCGCCTTCGGCGGCGAGGCGCTGGCCCAGCTCGGGGACTCGGCGGCCGTCTCGCTGGGCGGCGTACGCCTCGCCTTCTCCACCGACTCCTACGTCGTGCGGCCGCTGTTCTTCCCCGGCGGGAGCATCGGGGACCTGGCGGTCAACGGCACGGTCAACGACCTGGCCATGAGCGGCGCCCGTGCCGCCTACCTGTCCTGCGGGTTCATCCTGGAGGAGGGCGTCGAGATGTCCGCGGTGGCGCGCGTGGCCGAGGCCATGGGCGCCGCCGCGCGGACCGCGGGCGTGGAGATCGCGACCGGGGACACCAAGGTCGTCGAGGCGGGCCACGGGGACGGGATCTACGTCAACACGGCGGGGATCGGGCTGATCCCGCAGGGGGTGGACCTGCGCCCGCAGCGGGTGGTACCCGGCGACGTGGTGATCGTCAGCGGCGAGATCGGCCTGCACGGCGTCGCGATCATGAGCGTCCGCGAGGGCCTGGAGTTCGGCGTCGACATCGAGAGCGACTGCGCGGCCCTGGGCGGGCTCGTGCAGAGCATGCTCGCGGTCACCCCTGACCTGCACGTCCTGCGCGACCCGACCCGGGGCGGCCTGGCGGCCTCCCTCAACGAGATCGCCGCCGCCTCCGGCACCGGGGTCGTCCTCCACGAGGGCCGTGTCCCGGTCCCCGAGGCCGTCGCGAACGCCTGCGCGATCCTCGGACTCGACCCGCTCTACGTGGCCAACGAGGGCAAGCTCGTCGCCTTCGTGCCCCGCGAGCACGCCGACGCCGTCCTCGACGCCCTGCGCGCCCACCCGCTGGGCCGGCACGCGGCGGTGATCGGCGAGGCCGTCGCCGATCACCCGGGCATGGTCGTGGCGCGGACCGGGCTCGGCGGCACCCGGGTGGTCGACCTGCCGGTCGGGGAGCAGCTGCCGCGGATCTGCTGAGGGATCCCGTGCGCCCCGGCGCACCTCCGCGGGCCCCGCCGACCTGTCCACGGCGGCGGGCTCGCGGCCGGCGTTTCGACACGGTGGCAGGCCCGCGCGGCGCCCGGCTCCCGCATGATCGGTTGCCTCGGCGGAGGAGGACCCCTCCGCCGGGGCACCCGCCCCCGATCAAGGAGCCGCACCGCCATGTCCGACATCACCGTCCGCGCCGTCCGTCCCGGGGACTTCGGCCAGTGGCGCGCCCTCTACCGCGGCTACGCCGACTTCTACCGCGTGGAGCAGACCGAGGAGGCGGCCGCGACGGTGTGGGCGTGGGTGAACGACCCCGGGCACGAGGTCGGCGCGCTGGTCGCCGAGGACGCCTCGGGCCGCCTCCTGGGGCTGGCCCACTACCGCCCGTTCGCCCGGCCGCTGTCCGCGACGGTGGGCTGCTTCCTGGACGACCTGTTCGTGGCCCCGGAGCACCGGGGCTCGGGCGCCGCCGACCTGCTGCTGGGGGCGCTGCGCGCGCTGGCCGGGGAGCGCGGGTGGAGCGTGGTGCGCTGGATCACCGCCGACGACAACCACCGGGCGCGCGCCAAGTACGACCAGGTGGCCACGCGGACCATGTGGGTCACCTACGACATGGCCCCCGGTAACTGACCCCGTCTCCGCGCGGGCGCGGGCCGGCGCGTGACCGCGTCCGCCGCGGTCAGCCCTCGCCGGCCGCGTCGTCGCAGGCGGGGCAGACCCGGTCGGCGTACCGGGGCGGGTACCAGGGGGCGTCCGGGTGTTCGGCGGGCCGCCAGGGGGCCGTCTCCATGGCGAAGGTGTCCCTGCCGCACAGGGTCCTCGGCCCCCGGACGGAGGTCCGGCCCGGGGCCGCGGGCGCCGCGTGCACCCGCAGCGGGAGCCGTTCGTCCCCGGAGGCGGCGTCCCCGGGCGGGGAGTCCCCGGAGGGGTACTCGTACACCACGACCGTCTCGCTCATACCTCGACGATAGGCGGCCCCGCCGCGGCCCGCGTGCCGGCGCCGGGGTCGGGGGCGGTCTCGGGGCCGGGCCGGCGCGCGCCGCGGTCGGCCGCCGGGAGCAGCGCCACCGGCGCGGCGGGCGAGTCCCGGGCGGCGCCCGCCGCGAGCAGGCCGAGGTCGACGACGGTGGCCGCGGCCAGTACCCGCATCGGAGCGATCCGGCTGCCGACCCGGTCGGACCACCAGCCGGCGAACAGCCGCACTCCGGCCCCGGCCAGGTTGGCCACGGCCAGCACAGCGGCGGCCGCGCCGACGGACCAGCCGCGCGCCTGCGTCAGGAACAGCAGGGAGAACCCGGTGACCACGAACTGCGGCACGCACAGCAGTCCGGCCGCCGCGTGGATCCGCCACAGGTAGCCGCCCCGGTAGGGCGCGGGTGTGCGGGTGCCCTCCCGCCTCGCGGGGCGCCGCGGATCGACGGCGAGCAGGGCGATCGCCACGCCGGCGGCGCCGGCCAGGACCAGCAGCGCGCCCAGCGGGACCGCCCCCCGGACGGCGGCGGCGCCGGCCAGGGCCCCGGCGGCGGCGAGCAGCCCGGCGGTCAGGGCCGGCCGCTCGCCGTACCGGTCGGCGACGGCTCCCCAGCCGATCAGGCCGAGGAGGATCCCGAAGACCGGGCAGGAGACGAGCAGTCCGGCACCGGCCGGGGAGAGCCCCAGCTCCTCCTGGAGGGCGGGGAGCAGGTAGGACAGCCCGTAGAGCGCGGTGGCACCGGCGGTATGACCACAGGTGCCGGGGGCGAGCATCACCCAACTGCGGCGTATTCGCCGGGCGTTCATGCGGCCACACTACGCACGGGCGTACGCCGGAGGACCGCTGGAGTCCAGCACCTCGGCCTCGCCGCCCGGCCCGCCCGCGCCCGTCCGGTTTCGATTCCATGGTGAGCCGGATGGCGGGCGTCGCGACCCCCTGGATCCGGTGATGTACGGACCGGGAGCCAGCGGGCCGGCCTGGCAGCGGGTCCCCCACCTGCGCGTTCGGGCCCCCTGCCGCAACGCCGCCCGCCGGCCGGGCCCGCCGGCGCTCCCGGCCCGGCCCGCCGCGGCTGCGGAACCGGCCGTCGGGGTGGCGGGGCGCCGGCGAAGAACATCATCAGGTCATCCGTCCCGGACTCTTGACTCCTTCCGCGCCACTCGCGATTCTCGACGCACCGTTTGTGCGGGGCATGACAATTCATGCCCGGATTCGACCGCGCCCGCCCGCCGACCGAAGACACGAGTGATGACCTTGACCCCTCACCCTCGCTCCCCACGCCCGCCACGGCCACGCCGCAGGCGCCGTCCCCTCGCACTCCTGTCGTTGCTCCTCGCCGCCGTACTGGCCATGGTGCTGGGGCCCGTGCCCAGCTCCTCGGCCGACGCCGGCTGGTGGACCCCGACCGCGCGCCCGCAGCCCGACTCCGACATCAACGTCACCGGCGAGCCCTTCAAGGGCACCGACGACAAGGGACGGGTCCGCGGCTTCGTCGACGCCCATGACCACATCATGGCCAACGAGGGCTTCGGCGGCCGTCTGATCTGCGGCAAGGCCTTCTCCGACCTCGGGGTGGCCGACGCGCTCAAGGACTGCCCCGAGCACTACCCCGACGGCTCTCTCGCCGTCTTCGACATGATCACCAAGGGCGGGGACGGCAAGCACGACCCCGTCGGCTGGCCCACCTTCAAGGACTGGCCCGCCCACGACTCGCTCACCCACCAGCAGAACTACTACGCCTGGATCGAACGCGCCTGGCGCGGCGGCGAGCGCGTCCTCGTCAACGACCTCGTCACCAACGGCGTGATCTGCTCGGTCTACTTCTTCAAGGACCGCAGCTGCGACGAGATGACCGCCATCCGCCTGGAGGCGCAGAAGACCTACGACATGCAGGCCTACATCGACAAGATGTACGGCGGGCCCGGAAAGGGCTGGTTCCGGATCGTCACCGACTCCGCACAGGCCCGTGAGGTGATCAAGCAGGGCAAGCTGGCCGTCGTCCTCGGCGTGGAGACCTCCGAGCCCTTCGGCTGCAAGCAGATCCTGGACGTCGCCCAGTGCAGCAAGGCGGACATCGACCGCGGCCTGGACGAGCTCTACGGGCTCGGCGTGCGCAGCATGTTCCTCTGCCACAAGTTCGACAACGCCCTGTGCGGCGTCCGCTTCGACGAGGGCACGCTCGGCACCGCGATCAACGTGGGGCAGTTCCTGTCCACCGGCACCTTCTGGAAGACCGAGGAGTGCACCGGGCCCCAGCACGACAACCCCATCGGCCTCGCACCGGCTCCGCAGGCCCAGAAGGAGCTCCCGGAGGGCGTCTCGGTGCCCTCCTACGCCGCCGGGGCGCAGTGCAACTCGCGCGGACTGACCGACCTGGGCGCCTACGCGGTGCGCGGCATGATGAAACGCAACATGATGCTGGAGATCGACCACATGGGCGTCAAGGCCGCGGGGCAGGCCTTCGACATCCTGGAGTCCGAGTCCTACCCCGGCGTGATCTCCTCGCACAGCTGGATGGACCTGGGCTGGACCGAGCGGCTGTACAAGCTCGGCGGGTTCGCCGCCCAGTACATGGGCGGATCCGAGGGCTTCACCGCCGAGGCGGCCCGGACCAAGGCCCTGCGTGACAAGTACGACGTGGGCTACGGGTACGGCACCGACATGAACGGGGTCGGCGGCTGGCCGGGTCCCCGCGGCGCGAACACCCCCAACCCGGTCCGCTACCCCTTCCGCACCGCCGACGGCGGCTCGGTCGTCGACCGGCAGACCACCGGCTCGCGGACCTGGGACCTCAACACCGACGGCGCCGCCCACTACGGCATGGTCCCGGACTGGATCGAGGACATCAAGCAGGTCGGCGGCCAGAGCGTGGTCGACGACCTGATGCGGGGCGCCGAGTCCTACCTGCACACCTGGGGGGCCACGGAGAGCCACCGGGCCGAGGTCAACCTCGCCTCCCGGACCCCCGCCTCGGCCAGCTCCACCGAGTGGTGGAACCCCTTCGTCGACTACTCGCCGGGCAAGGCCGTCGACGGGGACACCGGCACCCGCTGGGCCAGCGAGTGGAACGACGACCAGTGGGTGCAGTTCGACCTCGGGTCCGCGCACACGATCCGGCGCGTCACCCTCGACTGGGAGGCCGCGTACGGGAAGTCGTACCGCATCGAGGTCTCGACCGACGGCAGCAACTGGCAGACGGCCTGGTCCACCACGACCGGCGACGGCGGGGTGGACACCGCCCGGTTCGCCGCCACCCCGGCCCGCTACGTGCGCGTCCACGGCGCGCAGCGCGGCACCCAGTGGGGCTACTCGCTCCATGAGGTGGGCGTCTACGGCGGCTGACGTCCGGCGGGGGGGGGGGGGGGGGGGGGGGGGGGGGGGGGGGGGGGGGGGGAGGTCCCGCGCTCCCCGCCCCCGAACCCAGCGGCAGGCAAAAAAACACACGCAAC